>JBQTHV010000001.1:0-3352 GCA_052389555.1 Gemmatimonadales bacterium
TCGCCCCACTCGTCGCCCCGCGCCTCGATCGAGCCCACCCGAACCAGCTGATCGCCCAGCTCGACTCCTGCGGCCTCGGCCGCACCACCTTCGGTCACCCCCGTCACGATGACCCGGTTACTATCCGCCGCGGTGACGACGCCGAGCCGGGGGATCATCATGGTATCGGGTCGGAAGCGGAGCCCAGCCAGCGGAGCTACTTGCGCCCACGGGAAGGGTTCGCGCCCGTCCACGTACCGTGCCGCAAAGTCGGCGAATGACTTGCCTCCCGCCGCCTCGCTGACCGCAGTCCAGAACTCTTCGGTGGTGAAGCCTCGCCCCCTGAGATAGGTGTTCCGGTAGAGCGAGCGCAGCACGTCGTCGAGCGAGCTCCGGTTGTCGATCGCATCCCGAATCAGAATGTCGAGCAGCAGTCCCGCCAGCGAGCCCTTGTCGTAGTAGATGTACTCGGTCTCGTCGAGCGGATGGATCCAGGTCGTCAGCGACGCGTCTTCCAGGGCGACGGCCGGCCGGTCGGTGACGTTCTGGATCTTGCCCTCGGTCAGCGCGAGGAACACCGTTGAATCGATGACGCCGCCCCGCACGAGTAGCAGATCGGCGTAGTAGTCGGTGATCCCTTCGCTCACCCAGAGCAGCGGAGTCGGCTGGGGCCGATCATACCGGTAGGGAACCAGCTCCGCGGGTCGCAGCCGTTTGACGTTCCAGGCGTGGAAGAACTCGTGGGCGGTAATCGAGGCGAGGATGGGATTCCCGATGAACCCGGGGTTGTAGATCCCGACGTGCGAGTTCCCATGCTCGAGCGCCGAGCCGCCGCCGTACGACGGCTCGAAGATGATCAGCGTCGAGTAGTGCCTCCAGGGCGTTTCTCCGAAGACCCGGGTGGCGGCCGGCACGAACCCGCGAATCTGGTTCCAGAACTCCCGGCGTTGCGACCCGGTGAACCGGCCGGCCGGATAGGTCGCCAGGCGATGCCAGCCATCTTCGATTCGCACGCTGTCGAGATCGAAGCGGCCGATGAAGAACGGCGCATCGACGAGGTCGTGATAGTTGGAGGCCCGGTAGCGGACTTCCTCCTGGGCCGCCCGGCTTGCCGGGGGAGCCGAATCGGGGTCTAGTCCGCTCACCACCCGCCAGCCGGGGCGGGTCCGTACCGCAACCCGGGAGGAGAAATCGAGGCTTCCGGTCTCCGGGTAGAGAAACACGTTGGTCCCGTTGACCAGCAGGAAGTCGCGCCGGGACCAGGCCATTGCGTTGTCGAGGGTATCGGCCTTGAAGTCGAAGCGCACCAGCACGGTGCCGGGCCCTTCCGGCCTAACCCGCCAGGTATCGAAGTCGGTCTTGTCCCAGCGGAGCGGCCGGCCGTTCATGGTCGCGGAGAAGTCCAGCACTCGCCGGGCGAAGTTGCTGATTTCGTATGAACCGGGAGTCCACGCCGGCAGGGAGAGGAGCACCGGCGCACCCGCCGCGACCTCGAATCGCATCCCCACCTGCACCACTCGGCGCGCGGCGCTGGCCGAGTCGAACCCCAGCTCGTAGCGGATGTTGGCGATGGACGGGCTCGGCGGCTGGGCCGTGGCGGCGGAGGTCAGGCAGAGGACGGGCAGGAGGGGGCGGGTTAGGAGGCGCATGGGCTATTGGCTATTGGCTATGGGTCTTGGGCTATTGGCTATTGGCTATTGTCTTGGGCTATTGGCTATTGGCTATTGGCTATTGGAAACTGCTCTAACCCACAGGGCTGTTACCAATAGCCAATAGCCAATAGCCAATAGCCCCTAGCCTCAAGATACCGCTCTCCGCTCAAACGTCCTGAGTCCCAGCGCCAGAAAGATCCCGCTGATCGCGACGAGGGCAAGTGCGACGATGCCGAGCGGCATGTGCGGCAGTCCAGGCGTCAACACCCCTCGCATCCCTTCAGAGACATACACCAGCGGATTGACCAGCACCGCGATCTGGAGCGGCTTGGCCACACTGAGGGATTGCCACGGGTAATAGGCGCAGCCGAAGAAGATCATCGGCGCCACGATCAACCCGAACATCAGCCCGATCTGCTCGCCCCGGATCCCCGACCCGAGCAGGAGGCCGAACGCGGAGAACGCGAACGCGCCCAGCAGGGTCATGCTGACCACCACGCCAAGGTGGGCCAGGGTGAGCGACTCGATGGGACCCATGATGAGCCGCGCGACCGGGAGGACGAAGAGCGCCGCGATCACGCCTTGCACGGTGCCGGAGACCACTTTCTCGACTGCGACCACCCAGATCGGCACCGGGGCGAGGAGCCGGTCTTCGATCTCCTTGGTCCACCCGAAGTCGGCCACCATGGGGAGTGCCACGGCCTGCACGCTGGCAAATGCCAGGCTGATGCCTAACACGCCGGGAAGCAGCGCCCCGGTGTAGCCCCGCTGCACGAAGCCCATCCGGGGAAGCAGGTACCCGAACACGACGGTGAGCATGATCGGGTTGAGCGTGGTGCGGAGCAGGAACGCCGGCAGCTCGCGCGACACCACGTGGAGGTCCCGCCGGACCAGCGCGCCGAACACGGTCCCGGGCGACGGGCTCACTCGAGTTTCCTCCCCGTCAGCGCGACGAACAGCGTCTCCAGGCTGGGCGGGGTCAGCCGGATGTCGAGCGGCAGCCGTCCGGCCGCTTCGGCCGCTCGTAACACGCTGGGAATCCCCTCGGCCACCCGGGTCGTGTAGGCCCGCAACAGCTGGCCCTCGACGGCTACTCCGGTAAGACCCGGCAGCGCCTGGACCGGCGTGAGCAGCGGCTCGGCAGGCCCATCGAACGTGACCTCGAGCAAGGTGCCGCCCGGCGCGCGGGCCCGCAGGCCTGCCGGCGTGTCGAGGGCGAGGAGCCGGCCGTGATCGACGATGGCCAGCCGCTGGCAGAGGCGATCGGCCTCCTCCATGTAGTGGGTCGTCATCACGATGGTGCGCCCCTGGCGATGCAGGGTACGCAGGATATCCCAGAGCGCGAGCCGGGCGTGGGGATCGAGTCCCACGGTCGGCTCGTCGAGGAACAGGATCTCGGGGTCGTGCATCAACGCGCGCGCGATCATGAGCCGCTGCTGCTGGCCGCCCGACAGCTGGTCTACCTTCGCTTCGGCGCGGTCGGCGAGCTCCAACCGGTCCAGGAGCTCGCGCGCCCGGGGAAGCGACACCGCCCGGGCGATCCCGAAGTAGGCGGCGTGGAAGACCAGGTTCTGGATCGCGGTGAGCTGCCGGTCCGGGTTAGGCCGCTGCGGCACCACCCCGATCCGCTGTTTGACCCCGACCGGATTCGCCACCACGTCCACCCCGGCGACGGCCGCGCTGCCCGAGGTGGGGCGGACCCGGGTGGTGAGCACGCCGAT
>JBQTHV010000002.1:0-6941 GCA_052389555.1 Gemmatimonadales bacterium
TCGTAGATCCGCACGAAGGTCACGTCGAGGTCGAACCGCGGGTACGTGAAGTTGTCGGGGTCGCCGCCGAAGAAGCTCATGTCCTCCTCGGGAGCCATCACCAGTCGAAGGTCGGTGTAGCGGCGGAAACGATAGAGTGCGTAGCGGCCGCCCTGGTAGAAGGAAACGACCTGGCAGGTCCCGCCCGTCTCGCGACCGCACGCCTGTTCGATCGCGCCGATGGCCGAATCGCGCTGGGCGACGCGCTGCGACGCGGTGGCCCCGGTGACGGCGGCGCGAACCTGCGCCGTCACATCGGAGATCGAGTGAAGCTGGTCGGCGGTCATCCCCGGGCAGCGCGGCTCCGCCGGTTCGTCCTTTGCGACGAAGCCGATCGCCTGGTAGTTGCTGTCTGGCGGCGAGACCGCCGTGATGCAGGCGCGAGCGCAGTGGTGATTGGTCATGACCAGCCCGCGGTTCGAGACGATCGAGGCGGAGCAGCCGGGAATCCGCACCGCGGACAGCCGGATCGACTCGAGCCAGGCCGGGCTGGGCTCGAAGTTGTAGGTGGACTTCCAGTACGCCAGGGGCGGCGCATCGAAGGTCCACATCGTGCCGAATTCCTTGATGAATCCGGCTGGCCGCTCGGAACCGGATGGCGCCTGTGCATGACCTGCGATTGTGGGCCCGAGCGTGAGCGTCAGGGCTGCCAGGAGCACTCGTCCATGCTTGGTCATAACGGTTCACCGTTCCCTGTTCACCGTTCACTGCTCACTGCGGTGGTGTTGCCCGCACGAACTCCAAGGGCGGGCCGCCGAGCACGCCGATCTTCATCAGAGAGTAGGGTGCCTTGGTGGTCACCCACAACGTGAGGGGGGCGTCGCCGCCGGCAAGATCGGCGCGATAGGTCTCGACCGGCCGGCCGCTGATCGTCAGCGTATCCGTACCGGCCACCGAGAGCGTCCAGGTCGAAAGCTTGGCCTGCCCCGCGCCGAACACCTGGAAGGTCCACTTGGCACCCGCCGCCCAGCGCAGGGTGGGCAGGAGCGCCTGGAGCGCATTGTCGTCGAGGGTTCCGGGCATTACGGTCGTGTCGATCGTGACTGATTTGATTTGCATCGTCGCGGGGTCGGGAGTTCGCGCGGTCCCGACCGCTCGCCCGTTCCGGTATTGCACGTCGACGGTGACATCCTGTCCCATCACCTTGCCGGTCTGTTTGACACTTCTCACCCCGGCCTGGTGATCGAGCTCGAGGACGGTCGTCTGCTGGACGAATCCCCCGATATCAAGGCGCTCGGTATAGCGGAATCCGTCGGGCAGGGGCTCGAGCTCCTGGGTGTGCCAGCCTTGGGGCTGTCCCTGGAGTATGACCGTGAAACTGTCCCGCCGGGCGGTGAGTGCCGCAAGATCCAAGTCTACCGCCACTGCTTTCGGCTGCAGATCGTCGGCGGCCAGGGGCTTGCCCTCGGGGTCCTGGATGGTGACCGGCGCGAGTCCCTTGATGCGGTCGTAGATCTTCGCCCCATCCCCCACCACCACAATGACCAGACTATCCGGGAGAATCGTGGTCTGCACGGTCTGCTGCACCTCGGCACCGGTCACCTGGCCGAGCCTAACCCGGTAGGTCTGGACAAAATCGGCGGGGAGGCCGTGCAGCCTGGCGTTGGCGACCGCCGCGGCCACCTGCTCGGCGGTCTCGATGGTCAGCGGATACTGGCCGACCAGAGCCGACTTGGCTGACTCGAGCTCGGCGGGAGGAACCGGCTCGGCGCGAATCCGTCGCAGTTGGGCGAGCAGCTCGCCGAGGGCCGAGTCGGTGACCTCGGTCCGCACCTCGGTGCTGGCCAGGAAGAAACCGACGTCCTGGCGCCGGATGTACTGGGAATAGGCTCCATACGTCCAGCTCTTCTGCTCGCGGAGGATGATGAACAGCCGGCTGGAAGCGCCCCCGCCCAGGACCTGATTGGCGACCGTCGAGGCATAGGTCCGGGGATCGTTGGGAGGGTAAGTAAGGTTGCCGGCCAGGATGTTGGACTGCACTGATCCGGGCCGATGCACCAGGACAAGCCTGGCTGGTCGGTGGACCAGAATGGGCTCGGTCGGTCCCTGGCTTGGCGCGGAGGGCCCCGAGCCGGTCCAGCCCTGGAACGCCTGGGTGGCGAGGCGCCGCGCTTCCTCGAAGCTGATCGCTCCCGCTATCACCAGGAGCGCCTCACCCGGCTTGATCCGAGCCCGGTGAAAGCCCATCAGGTCGTCGCGGGTTATGGCCTGCACCGACGCGGGTGTCGCGCTCCGGGCGTACGGGTGCGGTCCGTAGAGGGTCCTTCGGAAAGTCCTGCCGGCGATCTCTTCAGGCTGGGACAGAGCAACCTGGAGTCCGGACAGGGTCTGGAGTCGAAGCAGGCCTAGCTCCTTGTCCTCGAAGCGCGGCCGAACCGCCGCGTCGGCCATCAATTCGAAAGCGAGCGGCAGGCTCGGCGTGAGAACGGTCGCGTTTACCGTTAGGAAGTCCGCGCTGACCCCCGCGCTGAGTGATCCTCCCGCGCCCTCGATGGCTTCCGCCACCTCCTCAGCGCTCCGATTCCCCGCGCCCTTGGTGAGCAATCCCGCGACCATTTCCGCCACCCCTTCCTTGCCGGCGGGATCGTGAACGGATCCGGCGGGGAAGCTCAGCGAGAGAGATACGATCGGCTGCTTGCGGCTCTCCACGACGAGCAGCCGCAGCCCGTTGGGTAGCGTGGCTTCGCGGAACGGTGGAAACGGCGCGGGCACCAGCGGCCCCGGCGGCGGCGGGGTCTTGGGATATTCCTGTGCAGCGAGCGGTGGAGCTGCCGCTACCAATAGCCAATAGCCAATAGCCAATAGCCGCTTCACTGCCCGCCTCCCTTCGCAGGCGTGATCAGCAACACCAGCGAATTATCCGGGCGGAAGTACTTCGCCGCCACCTGCTTGAGGTCATCCACGGTCACGGCGAGGTAGCGACGCCAATTGGTATTCACGCTCTCCGGATCGCCGAGGAAAAGGCTGGCGGTCTGGAGGGCCTCGGCTCGCGCCAACGCCTGCTGTTGCCGGGTTACCAGCTGGGTCCGATACCCATTCTGTGCCTTCCGAAGCTCGGCTGGGGTCACGCCCTCGATTGTCACCTTCCGGAATTCGGCGATCAGTCCGGCTTCCACCGAATCGGGACTCACGCCCTGATTCGCGATGGCCAGCGCGAGGAGAATGCCGGGTCCCCGGCGAGGGCTGGCCGGATTCGATAGCACGATCGCGAACTGAGCGAGTTTCTGCTGGCGTACCACCGAGTTGTTGATCCGGGAACTCTCGCCCTGGCCGAGAATCGTGGCGAGGAGCTCGATCGCGGGAGTGTCCTCGTGGCGATATTCGGGGATACGATATCCCACCAGCACACCGGGGAGATTCGCTTTGGGATCGGGCCAGGGACGCCGGATTTGCCCTGAGTGGAACGTCGCCTCGCAATCCATCGACGGTGGGGTCTTGCCGCCCGGGATCCCGCCGAAATACTGGTCGATGAGGCGCTTGGCCTCCGCGGGCTGGAAGTCTCCCACCACGGCGAGCGTGGCATTGTTGGGGGCGTAGTAGAGGTCAAAAAAGGCCTTCACGTCTTCGGTACGAGCGGCATCGAGATCGGCCATCGAGCCGATGATCGAGTGCGAGTAGGGAAAGCACCTGGTAGTGTCGGCCGTCAAATACATCCCCTCGAAGATCGCCGCGGCATACGGCTGGTTATCGACGCGCAGCCGCCGTTCTTCCTTCACGGCCTCTCGCTGGTTGATGAAGTTGCTGTCGGTGACGGCCAGGGACCGCATTCGGTCCGCCTCGAGCCAGAGGCCCAGGTTGAGCCGGTTCGACGGCAGTACCTCGAAGTAGTTGGTGCGGTCCTCGGAGGTCGTTCCGTTCACGGTGCCGCCCGCCCGCTCGATCAGCTGGAAGTGCTCCGCTTTGCCCACGTGCTCGGAGCCCTGGAACATCATGTGCTCGAAGAGATGCGCGAAGCCGGTACGGCCCTTGAACTCGTTTCGGGACCCCACGTCGTACCAGACGCTGATAGCCACCACCTGGGCCGAGTGATCGGGCGCGAGCAGGACCTTGAGCCCATTGGGCAAAGTGTAGGCCTCGAAGTCGATGCGAGTCGGCTCTTGAGCCGGCAAGAGGCCAACCGCGCTGAAGAGGAGCCCAAGGACGGAGAGGGGTTTTGTTCGCATAGCGAAGCAACCTAACCCACCCGCAGTCGCTCAGGCCAGTTGCCGCAGAGGCCGTCCACCCCGAGCCCGGCGAGCCTCGCGGCCACTGCGCTGTCATTCACGGTCCATGCGATGATTTCGTATCCGGCGGCATGGACCGCTACTACGAGTTCCGCGTTAATCGAGCGCCATTCCTGCCAGAGCACGCGAGCGCCGGCGGCCTGAAGTGCGGTTATCGGGTCGGCCGGTCGTGAATCGAACAGAATGCCGCGCGGCAGGTTGGCGCGCGCCCGGCCGAGGCGCGCAATGATGCCGTGGTCGAAGCTGTGGACTGAACAGACTACTTGCGGCGGTGCGCGGTCGATCGTCCGAAACAGGATGGGGTCCGCCCTGGGCGGCAGCGCCTTGAGTTCGATCCACACTTCGGCCGGCTTTGGGTTTCTGCCGGACTGGAGTGTCTCTCCTATTGCGCCCAACGCCTCTTCCAGGGTCGGGATGGGCTCACCATTGGCGAGAGTTGCCCGGCGGAGGCTTGGCAGGTCGAGCCGCGCGATCGGGCCGAGGTATCGAATCTCCGGATCGTGGTGAACGATCAGTTGCCCGGAGGCGGCGACATGCACGTCAAGCTCGATTCCATCCGCATGCGACCGGATGGCTTCCCGAAACGCAGCCAGGGAATTCTCCGGCCAATGGCCCGATGCGCCCCGGTGTGCGATGACCCTGGGCCGAGTCACCTAGTCTCTCGTGTTAGTTGAAGTGTGAATTTCAATCTCATGCTGCGCAAAGGGTTAGCTGTCGGCATCTACAATTCTGGATCGAGTGGATTCGGGCCACTGTGGACGATGTGGCCTATAATCTGTATCGCTACCCCTTTAACGGTGCTCCTGTGCCTGCGTCCTTCCCCATGCCGATGCCTCCGATGAGCCAGGGCGATCCGCGCTCGGATGCCGAGCTTGTCGCCGCGTATCGGTCAGGTGATGAGCGGGCCGCGGCCGTGCTGGTGCATCGCCATGCCCAACCGCTGGGACGGTACTTGTATGGAAACGGTGCTGCTGCAGGTGACTTGGAGGACCTGGTTCAGGAGACCTTCTTCCGAGCGTTCCGAGCGCTGGCGAGCTGGCGGGGTGAGGCCAGCTTCCGCGGATGGTTGTTCCGGATTGGCGCCAATCTCAGCCGGGACCGGCACCGGCGGGAAGGCGGGCGAATCGTGCTGGCGCTGGAGGACACCGATGTCAGGGATTCCGCCGATCCGGAGGCCGAGGTTAGTGCCCGGGAGATGGAACGGAGGCTTCGCTCCGGCATCGCGAAGTTGCCCCGGCTTCAGCGGGAGGTCTTTCTAATGCGGGCGCAACAAGGGTTGGAGTACGAGGAGATTAGCACGGCTTTGGGGACGACTCCGGGAGCGGCGCGGGTTCATTATCACCATGCGGTGAAGCGATTGAAGGAACTGCTGCAATGACGGAACGGGAGCTCGAACAGTCTGCCGCCCGGCTCGGGGACGCCGAGGTTCGGTCCATCGATACGGAGCGGATCGTCGAGCGGGTCCTTGCCCGGCTCGCTGCCGAGCCGGGGGCTGAAGTCCGCCCGGTGCGCCGGCGGCTCAAGCCCTGGCTGATCGGTCTGGCCGCGGCTGCGGCCGTGCTCATCACTGTTCGGTTCACCGTTCTGGCACCGACCACCCGACCGCCAGATCGCCTGACGGCCCTTTCGAGCGTGTTGCCGGAGCTCGACGGCCTGGGTGCCGGTGAGCTGGAGGAGATTCTCGAGGCCATCCCGGCGCCGGCCGGCGAACTCGTACCTAACCCGGAGACCGTGCCCTGGACTGACCTCGACTCCGGAAGCCTGGAGCGTTTGCTGCGCTCCCTGGAGGGTTAATGCGACCGACGATTGTGCTCGTTGCCCTGGCGGTGGCGGTCGCTGCGCCTCCGGTTGCCGCGCAAGACACGATGCCCGAGGACCCCCGCCAGGCGGACGTGCTCCGCCAGATGATCGAGCAGCGTTTCGGCGAGCGGCTCCGGGAAGAGCTGGGACTCAGCAATGATCAGATGAGCAAGCTGCGGGTTACGCTCGCGACCGTGGCCGCCCGGCGCCGCGTGTTGCAGGAAGAAGAGCGACGGCTCCGACAGGCGCTGGCCCGGCAGCTCCGGCCGGGCGTCGCGGCCAATCCGGACAGTGTAGAGCGGCTGGTAGATGCCCTGACCGACCAGCGGGTGGCCTTCGCGGAAACGTTTCGCGAAGAGATGCGCGACCTCTCGACGATCCTTAACCCGGTGCAGCGGGGTCAGTACCTGATCATGCGGGACCGCCTCATGGCGCAGGCCGAGCAGCTTCGGCAGCGGATGATCCAGCAGCAGCGTCCCCCGGCCCGTCCCAACGCGCGGCGGCCGCCATTCGACTGAACTCGTACGTTGAGGGCTGCCGAACCTGGCAACCCCAGCTCCCTAGCTCCCTAGCTCCCTAGCTCCCTAGTCTCTAACTTCCGGTCCAGCCCGAGTGGCGGAATGGCAGACGCAGCGGACTCAAAATCCGCCGGGGGCAACCCCGTGCGAGTTCGACTCTCGCCTCGGGCACTACAGGTGACATCGACGTAAGCAGGGTGTGACCTGCCAAGCCATGGAGTGATCGCAGAGTGGGGACGCGGATGATTCGCGTCCCCCTTTTCTTGCCTGGCCAAGCGGTCGTCGCCGAAGCCAGAGATCGCCACACGTCCGGGCGCCGCTCTGCTGCTCCAGTTCGGCCGGGCGAGGACCTTTACAAGGG
>JBQTHV010000003.1:0-9746 GCA_052389555.1 Gemmatimonadales bacterium
CGGGCGTGGCGAGCGGGTTCACCTCGACGGTGAGCAACAGCTCGATCTCGACCGGCTACACCAAGTGCCAGGTGCAGGTGGGTGCCGGCGCCGCTTCGACGGTGGACGGCGTCCTTACCTGCTCGTAAGCGGGGCACGCGGGATCGTGTGATGCAGCGAGGGCCGCGGCGCGAGCAATCTCGTCCGCGGCCCGTTGTACTGCCGAACCCGGAAGTCGCGCGCGGGGGGCGATGGTGGGATCGCCCCCCGCTGTGTGCCGGAACCTAACACGCAAGGGAGCGAGGACATGCGGGGCAGCGGGGCCGGTTTCACGCTGATCGAAATGCTGATCGTCGTGGTGATCATCGGCCTCCTTGCCGGGATCGCTCTGCCCAAGCTCCTGTCCACCAAGGACCGGGCCGGGGTGGCCAGCATGAAGAGCGACCTGCGCAATCTAGCGACGTCGCAGGAGAGCTATTGGAACGACTACAAGACCTACTATGGGGGAGCGGTGCCCAGCGTCTCGCTGGTCTATAGCCCGACGCCCTCGGTGACCATCACCATCACCGAAGCCGACGATGCCGGCTGGGGGGCTCAGGCCACCCGGCTCGGGACCGCGGCTGCCTGCGCGCTGTATTTCGGGCCGGTCAGCCCCCCCTCTCCTGCGACGGCGGAGGGAGTGATCGCCTGCCAATGAGACTGCTCATTCTGGGCAAAGCCCTTGCCGGTCAGAGCGCGGAAGCGCTGGAAGGTGCCGGCTACGAAGTCCGGCTGCGCGACGACTTCGAAGCGGGGCTCATCGAAGCTTCCGCCAGCGCGGTCGAGGGCATCCTGCTCGATCTCGAATCGGGCGAGGCCGAAGTGCTCGACTTCCTGCGCCGCTACCGGTCGGGAGGCGGGTCGGGCACGGTGATCGTGACCGGTGATTCCGTGAGCGCCCGCCTGGCGCCGGTGGCGCTCCGCGAAGGCGCGGATGGGTTCGTGCGGCAGCCGGTCGTCCCCGAAGAACTGGTCATCGCGCTCCACAACGCCTCGGAGCGGGAGCGCTTGCGCCAGGAAGTCGCGCGCTTGCGGGTTACGCTCGGGGCGCGCGGCCTGGAGCCGCTGGTGGTGGCCGAAGATCCCAAGATGCGCGGGCTCCTCGAGCAGGCGGCCCGGGCGGCCGCGGACGACGGCGCGATTCTCATCACGGGTGAACGGGGCACCGGGAAAGCCCTGCTCGCCCAGGCCATGCATCGCTTCAGCCGCCGCGGTGACGGCGCGTTCGTCACGGTGGATTGCGGCACCGCGCCCGACCTCGGCGACCCGCAGGTCCTCTGGCGCTCCGCCGATCACGGAACGCTCCTGCTCGAAGAGATCGGGGCGCTCTCGCCCGCGGGACAGGAACTCCTGCTCGGCCGGCTGAACGGGCCCTCCGGCGGGAATGGCGACACGAACGGAAACGGCAACGGCGGCGGCAGCGCGGATGTGCGGGTTATGGCGACGTCCTGCGCGCCGGTCGAGCGCGCCGTCGAAGAAGGCCGGTTCCAGCCCGAGCTGTTCGAACGACTCAAGCGAGCCGTGATCACCCTCCCGCCCTTGCGGGAACGGCCCGAGGACATCCCGGCGCTGGTCGCCCACTTCGCCCAGCAGGTGGCCTCCCGCACCGGGCGGCCTATCAGCATCACCCCGCAGGCGTTGCTCCTGCTTTCCAGCTACTCCTGGCCCGGCAATGTCCGGGAGCTCAAGCAAGTGGTCGAGCGCGCCGCCACGCTCAGTCCGACCGGCCGGCTCGATCGCGCCGACTTCCCGACCCTCACCGGCGACGCCGGACACGGCGGCGCGGCCGGCGGCTATGCCCTCAAGCCGCAGGTCGAAGCAGTGGAGCGGGAAGCCATCCTGCGGGCCCTTGCCAGCGCGAAAGGCAATCGCCGCGAGGGCGCCCGCCTGTTGCAGGTCAGCCTGCGAACCCTCTTCTACAAGATCCGGCGCTACGGTATTTCCTAACTAGGAGTTTCCCTCCTCGCTCCTGGGCTAACTCCGAACTCCTTGAGCTCGCGTTAATAAGCACCAGGTCGCGTTGATCCGGTACCGCGCCCCCGGCTGGTCGGTTCCAAGTTGTAGGCCATGAAGCGCGACGGATTCACGTTGCTGGAGGTGCTCCTCGCCGTTCTCATCATCACCGGCGGGGTGCTGGGCTTTCTCGGTGCCCTGGGGGCGATCGCACGGCTGGCGGCGGAGGGGCGGGAGAGGAGCCGGATCGTGCTGGTCCTGGAGGCCCGGCTCGACCGGCTCCGGGCCGAATTGTGGGCGACCGGGTGCGGACTCCCCGGGGCCGGGACGCTGCGGTGGCCCGACGGGGTGAGCGAATCGTGGGAGGCCCGGGCGGGGGTGGGAACGGTCGAGTTCCTGGTCACCGCGTCGATCCCGGGGCGGCGGCGCGCTCCCGACAGCGTCCTAACCCGCGTGGCGTGCCCATGAACCGGCGGGGGACCGGCTTGGTCGAGCTGGTGGTCGCCGTCGCACTCACCGGGGTGCTCGCCGGGATGGCGGGCAGCGTGCTGCTGCGAACCGCGGCCCAGGCCCGGCAGGACGGCCATCGCCTGGGGGCGGAGCACGCGCTGCGAGTGGCGGCGAGTGCGGTCCGCGCCGCCTTGGAGCCGGCGGGGCCGGCCGACCTGGCCGCGATCGCTCCGGCCGGGTTCCTAACCCGCGTGGTACGAGGCGGCGCGGTGGCGTGTGCGTGGACCGGGGCGGAGCTCCTGGTCCGGTACGGGCCGGGGTGGTGGCGGGCTCTGCGGAGTCCGGTGGCGGGGCGGGACAGCCTGTTCATCGGACGGATCGATGGGCCGGCCTGGATCGTGGCGCCCCTCCCGGCAGATCCGAGGTCCGACCGGTGTCCCGACGGAAGCCCCGCGCTCGCGTTCGCCGTCACGCTGGACAGCGTGACGGCTGGATCGGTCGGGGTGGGCAGTCCGGTCCGCTGGTTCGAGCCAGTCGAGCTTCGGATCTATACCTCGTCGGGGTCGGACTGGATCGGCCAGCGGCAGGTCGCAACCGGCGAGGTGATCCAGCCGCTGGCGGGGCCGCTCGCGCGGGGATCGAGCTTCGACTACCTAACCCGCAGCGGCGGGCCGGCCGCCTCGCCCCCGGAGGTCGGCGCCGTGTCCTATACGATCGCCGCGCCCGGGGCCTCGGTGCCGGCGCGCACCGGCGGCTTCGTGGTGCTCAGGGGAGGGTAGGATGGAATCGCGCGGGGCTGCGCTCCTCTTGGCCTTGCTCACCCTGGTGGGCCTCAGTGCCGTCGCGCTGACGGCATTTGCCCTGGCGCAAGCCGAGCGAGCCGCCAGTCAGAGCGCCCTCGCTCGGTTGCAAGCTCGTGCGGCTGCCGACGCGGCCATCGCAGACGCGCTGCAAGGCTGGCCGGCGGGTTTCACCCCGAGCGCGCCCGGCGAGGAAGCCGAGCTCGTCTCGCTCTCGGTTCCCGGTCCGGCCGATGGCACCGCAACGCTCCGTTCCCTGGGCGGCCCGGTCTTCGCGATTCGGGGGCAGGGCATCCGCCGCGACCAGGCGGGGAATGCAATGGGTTTCGCTGAGCTCGAGCTGGTGCTGCTGCTGGATTCTGCGGGGTCGGATTCCATCACTCGACCGCGGCTCTATCCCCGCGGTCTGCGGATTCTGCCCTAAGCGTTGCGAAACGGGCCTGGCCCCGTTCTTACAAGCCCTCCCGGGGACCCTATGCGGACCGGACAAGTCTTTCTGCCGCAAAGGATTACTGCTCGCAACGCCACTCATGGCATAGCCGTTGCCCGCTCTTCTGCACTCCGGGTGCAAGCCTCGTCAAGGCAGCTAGCGCGGGCGGCACCCCCTCCTCGTTCCTGATAGGAAAGCAATGGCCCTACTCAGCCGCACCCGGACGTCGGTCGGCCTTGATATCGGCAGCGGCCAGATCAAGGTCGCGGTCGTCTCGCACGGAAGCGGCGAACCCGTTCTCACCAAGGTCGCGTTCGCGCCGCTTGCCGATGATGCGATCGTCGAGGGTGAAGTCATGGATCCCAGCATCGTCGCCGAAGCGGTGCGGGGACTCTTCCAGCACGCCGGGCTCAAGCCCCGGCACGTGATCACCGCAGTCGGCGGGCGCGATGTGATCATCAAGAAGATCCCGATGGATCGGATGAAGGAGACCGAGGCCCGGGAGGTGATCCGCTGGGAAGCCGAGCAGCACGTGCCGTTCGACATGGACAACGTTGAGCTCGACTTCCAGATCCTGGATCCCGACGGCGAGGGACTCCAGATGACCGTGCTTCTGGTGGCGGCCAAGCGGGAGCTGATCGACCACAAGATCGCGCTGCTCGCCGAAATCGGGGTGGAGCCGAGCGTCATTGACGTCGATGCGTTCGCGCTGCACAACGCATTCGAGCTGAGCTATCCCGAAGGGATGAGCGGGGTGGTCGGGGTGGTGAATATCGGCCACGAGATGACCAACATCAACATTCTGGACGAAGGGATTCCCGTCCTAACCCGCGACTTGCCGGTCGGTACCCGCCGGTTCCGCGAGGACCTCCAGCGGGAGCGCGGCCTCTCGGCCGCCGAGGCCGATCAGGTGCTGCAGGGCTTCGAAACCAGTGATGTGCTCGCGCCCTTTCTGCAGAGCCGCGGGGAGGAGCTGGCGGTCGGGATCGAGCGTGCCGCCGCGTTCCTTCAGACCGCGGCCCGTTCGTCCGCGAGCCTCTCCCGGCTGTACACCTCCGGCGGCGGGGCCCGCATTCCGGGACTCACCCAGACCCTGGCCGATCGGCTGCGGTTGCCGGTAGAAATGGCGAACCCCCTCAAGCGGCTTCAGGTCGATCCCGGCGCATTCAACGGCCATCACATCGACGAGGTAGCGCCTCTGCTCATGCTCCCCGTGGGCCTGGCGCTCCGGACCGGGTGACCCGATGATCAACATCAATCTCAGGCCCGGCGCCAAGCGTGGGAAGCCGAGTCACGGTTTCTCCGATGCGATGGCAGGCCTCAAGGGGTTACCCAGCCGCATCAAAGAGATCAAACAGCCCTGGTCCATCGCGGCGATCGCGACTTGGATCGTCGTCGCGGGTTTCCTGGGCTGGACCTGGATCGGGTCGGCGCTGGCCATGGGCCAACTGGAAGAGGAGCTCACCGCCAAACGCGCCGAGCATCGGCGCAACCGGGTGGCCCTCGCGGAAAAGCGGCGTGCCGAAGCCGCGCGCGACTCGGTGGTCAATCAGATCGCCACCATCCGCCTGGTCGATGGCGATCGTTATGTCTGGCCGCACATCCTGGATGAAGTGGCCCGGGCGCTGCCGCCCTACACCTGGCTCACCGACATCCAGCCTACCGCGCCGGTGGTAGTAGACACGAGCGCCGTCGCTCCAACCCCGGTCGGGATGCAGATCATCGGCCGGACCATGGACATCGGGGCATTCACCCGGTTCATGCGGCAGCTGGAAGACTCCCCCTGGCTCAGCGACGTGGCGGTCGTCCAGACCGGAACCGAGATCGACCACGGGCGAGCCGTCACCACGTTCACCGTACGGGCGGCCTACGTGCGGGCGCGGTCGGCGGCGCAGCCGGACACCCAGGCAGTGGGAGGTAACTGAGCCATGGCGATGCTCGACTCTCCCCGGAACAAGGCCGTTGTCGCGATCCTCTTCGCCGGACTGCTGGGCTACGTGGCCTACAGCGGCGAGGGCCTCAGCCCGTTGGGGATTTCCGGCCTCAAGACCAAGCGAGACCAGGTCGCAGTCACCCGCGACTCGATCGCGCTGCTGACCGCGCAGAACGACAGCGTGCGGCGCGAGCTGGCCAAAGGTTCGCCCGAAGAGCTGGAGCAGAAGACCAAGGCCTATCGAGCGGTGCTGGAGACCCTCCGGCAGCTGGTACCCGACCGGGGCGAAGTCCCCGGGCTCATCGATGCCATCTCGGCGCGAGCCAAGGTGCGGCGGGTCCATCTCGCCGTGTTCACGCCCGACCCGGTCGAAGCGGGCCCGGCGCCATTCGATACCTATCGCTACAAGCTTTCGGTGATCGGCCGCTACGATCAGATCGGCTCGTTCCTGTCCGACGTGGCCGGACTCCGCCGGATCATCGTGCCGATCGACGTCTCGCTCGCCGCGGCGAACCAAACCGCCGCCCGCGCGTTAGGCGACAGCTCCAGCGCGATGCTGGAAGCGAAACTCATGGTCAAGACCTACGTCAAAGCAGGTCCCCTGGGAGGTGGTTCCGGTGGCATGTGATGCTCGGCTGACCCTGCTCCTGGCGCTGGCCCTTGGCGCCTGCGGCGGCGGCACCCAGGATGGGCTGGGGGCCGCACCCGCCTCCCTCGACGAGGCAGGGACCGCGGTCGCTTCCTCGGCGGGAGCCCGCAACGACTCGGTGGCGGCGAGAGCGGTGGTGCTCGACTCGTCGCTGATCCCCGAGCCCGGCGAAGAGCTGGAACGGGAGACCTTCAGCTACCTGGGTGGAAGCCGGGACCCCTTCGCGTCGCTCCTCGAAGGACGCGGCATCGGGCCCGAGCTGGGCGACCTCGACGTGGTCGGGCTGCTCTACGTGGAGCGCGACCACCGGGCCAGCACCGCGGTCCTGCGCGACCGGGTGAACCGCAAACAGTACTCCGCCCGAGAAGGCGAGCGGGTGGGACGGGCCCGGGTGATCAGCATCGGGCCCAGGACGGTGACGTTCCTCATCGACGACTACGGCACGCAGCGGGAAGTGACGCTGGCGATGCGCAAGCGGGAGGAGGTTCCATGATCCGAGGTATCTGGACCCTGCTGGTGAGCGCAGGCATCGCGGCCCCCCTGGCACCTCCGATTGGGGCGCCGCTGCCGCGGGTTAACGACGGTGAAGTCCACGCGGTGCGGCTGGCCCCGGTTCCCGCGGGCGACCAGGCCGAGCTGGTGATTGCCGTGCGCGGCGCCGTGGAAGTCACCGATCGAGTGCTGGCGGACCCGAGCCGGCTGGTGCTCGATCTGGCCGGCGCCCGGCTCGCCGTCGGGATGGCGCGCGCTTATGACGGCGTTACCCGCGCGGGCGTCCGCAACGTCCGCATCAGCCAGTACACCCCCACGGTCGTGAGAGTGGTCCTGGACCTGGATCGGCTGATGCCGTACCGGGTCGAGCGCGGCCCCGAAACCATCCGGGTGTCCTTTGCCACCGATCAGGAATTCACCCCCTGGAACGCCGGCAACGCGGCCGAACCGCCGAGCGCCGAGCCCCGAGTGCCGAGCGCCGAGTCCGAGCCGGTCTCTCCCGTGTTAGGCCGCTCCTCCGCGCCGCTCCAGGTCCAGGTCCGCCGCATCACGGTGAACTGGGACCGCGCAAACCTTCAGGAGGTGATTGCCGGATTCCAGGCGATCAGCGGGCGCTCGATCGTGCTGGGCAAGGACATCCAGCAGCGCGAGGTAACGGCCAACATCATCGACCAGCCGTGGCCGGAAGCGTTCTACGCGATCCTCGGAGCGCAGGGCCTGGTAGTGCAGGAGATGCCGGGGGGCATTCTCCGGGTTGACGATCCCGCCAAGCTCGCCGAAATCGACTCGCTCGAGCCGGCCGACATCCGGGTGGTGCGGCTCAACTATGCCAGGGCCGCCGAGCTGTCCAAGGCGGTCGAAGGGATCCTGAGCAAGCGCGGGAAGGTGTCGGTGGATACCGCGTCCAACTCGATCATTCTGACCGAGACGAAGGCCAATATCGAGGACGTCGAGCGGTTCATCCTCCAGCTCGACTTCAAGCCCAAGCAGGTTTCCATCCAGGCCAAGATCATCTTCGTGGATCGCACCGATCTGGAGCAGCTCGGCTTCAAGTACGACATCGGGAGCGCGAGCCAGTTCTACAACGCCATCGTCGGGCGGCCCGATCCGGCCACTGGCGGGCTCCAGCCCTTCCCGCCGGCCCGCAGCATCGTGGATCTGGGCGGCAACCAGATCGCGGCGGTGGGCAACGCGCAATCGGTCATTACCTCGCCGGCGATCGACCTGATGTTCTCGACCGCGATCGGCGGATTCTCCATCACCAGCTTCCTCCAGGGGCTTCAGCAGCTCGAGCTTTCCGATGTGCAGGCGGAGCCGACCATCACGACCCAGGACAACAAGGCCGCGCTGATCCGCGTGGGTGAGGACATCCCGGTTCGGGTGATCGACCTGGCTTCGGCTCAGGCTGCCGCCGGGACGGTGGCGCGCGCCAACGTGCAGTTCCGGGAGACCGGTATCCGGCTTCTGGTGACCCCGCACGTCACCGACGACGGCCACATCTCGATGACCCTGGAGACCGAACGGTCCAGCCTTCAGACTCTGGCCGCCGCGGACTTGGGCTTCATCATCTCGAAGCAGGAATCGACCAACCAGCTGCTGGTGGCCGACGGCGAGACCGCGGTCATCGGCGGGCTGACTGTGACCACGGTGGAGAAGTCGAAGTCGGGCATTCCGCTCCTCTCCTCGTTGCCCTTGATCGGCAACCTGTTCAGCTTCAGCAGCACCCGGGAAAATCGGAAGGACCTCATCATCCTGGTGACACCGAGGATCGTGGGCAACTAACTTCCCGGGGTGAGACTCCGGTTCACAACCGCAGGCGAATCGCACGGCAAGGCCCTCGTCGTCATCGTCGAGGGCCTTCCCGCCGGCCTGCCGGTCACCGCCGCCGCTATCGATCATCAGCTCGCCCGCCGGATGCAGGGCTACGGCCGGGGCGCGCGCATGAAGATCGAGCAGGACCGGATCGAGTGGCTGGCCGGGGTCCGGGCGGGGGAGACGATCGGGTCGCCGGTGGCCATGCTGATCCGCAACCTCGACTGGGCCAACTGGGAAGACGTGATGGCCGCCGAGGGTTCTCCAGGTGAACTGAGGCGCCGGCGGGTGACCCGGCCCCGGCCGGGGCACGCGGACCTGGTGGGGGTTCTCAAGTATGACCGGCTCGACGCCCGCGACATCCTGGAGCGGGCCAGCGCGCGCGAAACGGCCGCCCGGGTGGCCGCCGGGGCCCTGGCGCGCCGGCTGCTCCAGGAATTCGGGGTCGACATCGGGAGCCACGTGGTTTCGCTGGGCGGCATCGCGGCCGAGCCGCCAGAGCTTCCTCCTAACCCGCTCAATGACGCCTCGGACCGTT
This sequence comes from Gemmatimonadales bacterium, assembly GCA_052389555.1. Lineage (GTDB taxonomy): Bacteria > Gemmatimonadota > Gemmatimonadetes > Gemmatimonadales > GWC2-71-9 > JABFSM01. The sequence continues at coordinate 9,076 of JBQTHV010000003.1, forward strand.
CGCCGGTGCGGGTGCTCGATCCCGCCGCCCAGGCCCGGATCATGGCCCGAATCGATCAGGCCAAGCAGGCCGGCGATACCCTGGGAGGCGAGATCGAAGTCGTCGCGGCCGGCGTCGTGCTGGGCCTGGGCAGTCATGCCAGCTGGGACCGCAAGCTCGACGGCCGCCTGGCCGGAATGCTCATGTCGATCCCCGCCGTGAAGGGGGTCGAGATCGGGATGGGCTTCCGGGCCGCCCGGGTGCCGGGCTCCCAGGTGCACGATCCGATCGCGCTGGACCCTGCGGGCCGTCCGGCGCAAGACCCGCGAGGCGGGTTCCGGCGGCTCAGCAACAACGCGGGCGGGCTGGAAGGCGGGATGACCACCGGGGAGCCGCTCGTGGTGCGGGTAGCGATGAAGCCCATCTCCACCCTGATGTCGCCGCTCCGGACCGTGGAGCTCAAGAGCGGGGAGACCGCCGCGGCGCAGAGCGAGCGGTCGGACGTGACCGCGGTGCCGGCCATGGGCGTGATCGCGGAGGCGCTGGTGGCGCTGGTGCTGGCGGACGCAATGCTGGAGAAGTTCGGCGGCGATTCCCTCGCCGAGCTCCGGCGCAACTACGACGGGTATGTCGCCGGGTTAGGCCGGCGCTGGGCCGAGCTCGAGCGGCCCGCGCCCGAGGCGTGAAGCGGC
>JBQTHV010000004.1:0-18809 GCA_052389555.1 Gemmatimonadales bacterium
GCCGTCGTGAAGCGCCTTGAGGATCCTGCGGCGGAGCGCGAGAAACCGCTGGCGCGTGGGACGGGTGGCCGCGGTATCGTCGCCGCGGAAGGTGCGGGTCCGGCTGAGCCAGCCGAGCCCCATGTCCCGCGAGAGGTAGCGGAGCTCGGGCCGGTCGTAGAGCGCTTCCAGGGTTTCGTCGCCGGCCATGGACTCGAAGAACGCCATGGTCGGCACGATCCAGGTTCCCGCGGTCCGGGTGGCCGTCACCAGCGCCGGCAAGCGCGACTCGTCCAGGCTGTCGAGCAGCGCCATGCCGAAGAATCCATCCTCCGCCGGGGTCGTCGGAGCGCGCCGGGCGAGTGCCTCGACATAGCCATCGAGGTGGTCGATGCTCCAGTACCTGGCCTCGAGCGCGCGACGCAGCCCGACCGCCAGCGGCACATGGCCGGCAAAGCGAAGTCCGACTCGCCCGGCCGCGGCGGCCAGCGAATCGAACGCCTCGCGGGACACGCCGGGGTGGATCTTGAGGAAATCGTAGCTCATCGCCTTCTCGGCGAGCACCATGCGAACCGCCGAGTCCGCGTCGGGCACGCTATTCCCGCTGAAGGACGGCCCCGAGGTCCAGATCCGCGGGCTCAGGATCTCGCCGCGCGCAGCGCGGGCGCGGAAGTCGATGTGCTTGGGGGCGCCGAGCATTCCGCGGACGGTCGTCACGCCATTCAAGGCCCAGAGCGCCATGGTGCGCACGATCTCCGAGTCGGGCGCGGCCCCGGGCGGGATGTGGGCGTGCATCTCAGCTAACCCGGGAATCAGATACTTGCCGGTGCCCTCGATCCGGGTTGCCCCCGCCGGAATCCGCACCGTTCCGGCGGGACCGAGGGCGGCGATCTTGTCTCCCTGGATGACTACCGTCTGGCGGGGCAGCACCCGCTGCCGGTCCATCGGGATCACGTTCACGTTGACGAAGGCGATCGGGGCCCGCTGGGGAACCTGCCGGAGCACCAGCCCGCCGCGCGCGGTGGTGAACCGGCCGCTGTCCACCTCGATGACGCCGTTCACGATCACGTAGTCGATCCCGACCGAGTACTGGTGGGGCGCCTCGAAGGTGGCCCGGTCCGCCACGGTGGCGGGATCGAAGATCACCAGGTCGGCCATCAGCCCGCGGGCGATGCGGCCCCGGTCGCTGAGGCCGAGCCGGGATGCCGGCAGCGAGGTCATCTTGCGGATCGCCTCGGGCAGGGTGAGCACCTTGCGCTCGCGCACGTACCTCCCTAACACGCGGGGAAACGTGCCGTAGTTGCGGGGATGCGGCACCGCTGCGCCGGGTCGGGAGAGCGCCCCGTCCGAGGCGATCGCGGTCCACCGATGCCGCATGATCCGCTGCACGTCGCCCTCGTCCATCACGTGATAGACCATGCTCGCCCCGCCCCGCTGGACTCCCTCGATCACCAGCGGCACCGCGCCAGTCGAGGTCGGCGGAACGCCGCGCTCCACCGCCCAGTCATACAGGGTCTTGCCGTTGAGGTCCGGCTTCCAGCGCACGCTGGCGAACTGCACTCGCCGCAAATCGCCCCCGCCCCGGTCGTTCTCGAGGATGTCGATGATCCCTTTCTCGATGCTGTCGCGGAGCACCGGGTCCTGGAGCCGGCGCGCCAAGGCGGTATCGCCGTCGGCCTGGGCCCAGGCCGGCACCAGCACGTTGAATCCGGTCGAGCTCGCCGTGTAGGGATACTGGTCCGCCATCACGTCGAGCCCCGCGGCGCGGGCCCGGTCGATCATAGCAAGGGTCTCCGCGCTCTTGCCCCACATCGCCTTGCCGACCGCCTTGTGGTGGGTCAGGACGACCGGGATCCTGGCCTCGCGCGCAATGCGGATCGCTTCAGCAACACCCTCGAGGAGCCCGATGCCTTCCTTCCGCAGGTGCGACGTATAGAACCCGCCCGAGTCCGCTGCCACGCGGGAGAGCGCGATCACCTCCTCGGTGGTGGCGTAGGTCTGGGGGACATAGAACAGGCCGGTGGAGAGCCCGAACGCCCCTTCGTGCATCGCTTCGCCCACCATCCGCTTCATCTCGGAGAGCTCGGCGTCGGTCGGGGCGCGGTCGCTGGTTCCCATCACCCGCCGCCGGATGGTCCCGAACCCGGCCAGCCACGCCGCGTTGAGGCCCAGGGGGAGTTTCTCCGCCCGGGCGAGATACTCGCCGAAGGGATACGGCCCGCCGCCGTCGGGCCCGCCCACCGCGGTGGTAACACCCTGCCTAACCCGCGACTCGGCGTCGGGCATCTGGAGGATCGCCTCTTGGTGGGCGTGCAGGTCGATGAACCCGGGCGACACCACTTTGCCGCGGGCGTCGATCACCCGAGCGGCCGCGGCACGCGACAGCGGGGTGCGAGAGACCGCCACGATGCGGTCGCCCCGGACCGCGACAGCGGCGCGGAAGCCCGGTGCGCCGGTCCCGTCGACCACCAGGCCGCCGGTGATGAGCAAGTCATAGCGGGGCGTCGGAGGCTGCTGGATCGTTACGACCACCAACAGAGCTGAGACGATCATGAATCCCCCGAGGCGATGGGCTTGCCGGAACGCGAAGAATCTACCGGATTCACGGCGTTTCGCCGCCGTCGCGACCCAATAGAGCCGTCCCCCTGGCGAGGTGCTCGGCGTAGCGCTCCGGAGCGATGTTGGTCCCGCAGACGATGAGCGCCACCCGCTTGCCGTGGAGCCGGTCCCGCAGCGGGCCGACCAGGGCGGCGGTCGCGGCGGCCCCGGCAGGCTCGACCGCGAGCTTGGCGCTCCGGAACAGGAGGCCCAGGGCCTCCCGCATGGCATCGTCGCTCACCAGGACCAGCTCGTCGAGGCCGCGCCGGCAAAGCTCGAAGCTGTACGGCAACGTGTAGGGCGGGCTCAGACTGTCCGCGATGGTGCGCGGTCCACCTTCGGGCGCCTTCTCAGGATGCCCGGCGCGAATGCTCCGCAGCATCACGTCGTTCTTCTCGGGTTCCACCCCATAGACCGCGCAGCGCGGGCGCACGAGCTTCACGGCGGTCGCCAGTCCTCCAGCCAACCCGCCGCCGCCGATCGGGACGATGATCGCATCGAGATCGGGCACCTGCCGGAGCAGCTCGAGCCCGAGCGTCGCGGTGCCCAGCGCGGTGAGCGGGCCTTCGAACGGATGCACGAAGGTGCGGCCTTCGTCGCGCTCGATCCGCTCGGTCTCCGCGAACGCGGCATGGACGTCGGCCACCAACACCACTTCCGCCCCTAACCCGCGGCAGCGCTCCACCCGGAACGGATCCGCGGTGCGGGGCATCACCACCTTAGCGGTGGTTCCCAGCGCGCGAGCCGCCCAGGCCACTGCAATGGCATGGTTGCCGGCGCTGACGGCCGTCACCCCGCGCCGGCGCTGGTCGGCTTCGAGCCCCAGCATGACCGCGAGCGCTCCCCGGGCCTTGAAGCTGCCGGCGTGCTGAAAGAGCTCGAGCTTGAGCAGGGGTTCGGTTCCCGGGCCAAGCCGCCTGGCCACCAGATCGTCGCGCCAGGGCCAGACCGGCGTCTCCCGGATATGCGGGCGCAGCGCCCGGGCCGTCTCCTCGATCCGGGCGATGGAAAACCGGTCGGCGGCCAGCGCGGACGCGGGATCAGTCATGGGTTGTTGTGCGCGGCTCCCCGACACCGCTCGTCAGAAAAGGCAGGCGGAGCAGCACATACCGAGGGAGCCCGAGCGGAGGAACTTGCCCATGCGCCGACGAGACCATGTTCTGCTGTTGGCAGCCGCCCTGGCCATGTTGGCGGTGGCCGGGTGCGGCTCCCAGCGCGCCGAAGCGGGACTCTCTCCGCAACAACAGGAAGATTCCACGATCGTGGTGGTCCAGAACGATAACATCACCAACATGCGGATCTGGGTGGTCCGGGTGCCGGCCGGCGGAGAATACCCGCTGGGCCTCGCCCGAGGCTCCAATGAGACCCGGTTCCGGGTGCCGCGCTCCCTGGTCACCGGGGTCAGCGAAGTCACCTTCCGCATCGCACCGCAGGGAGGCGGCCGGGCGGTCTACAGCCAGACGATCACGATCAGTCCGGGGGACGAGATCGTCCTACGAATCCCGCCCTGATCCAAACACGGCCGGGTTAACGTTGCCGCCGCACAGAATGACCACCGCGGCGCGTCCCCGCCAGCGCTCCGCGTCTCGAAGATAGCCCGCGAGCGCCACCCCAGCGGCGCCCTCCACCAGAAATCCGTGCGCGTCCCGGATCCGCCGCATCGCGGCGAGGATCTCTCGCTCGGTGACCGTGACGTAATCGTCCGCCAGCTGTCGGCACAAGTCGAACGTGATGGCCCCCGGCTCGATCCCTCCCGCCGTGCCGTCGGAGAGCGTCGGGGTGGACTCGAGCTCGAGAATCCGTCCCGCCCGCACCGATGCGATCATGACCGCCGAGTTCTCAGGGGAGCAGCCGATAACCCTAACCCGCGGCCATGAGGCCCTGAGCTGAGCGGCCACCCCGGCCAGCAATCCCCCGCCGCCCAGCGCAAGGAACACCGCGACCTCGCCGCCCGGGCGCGGGAGCTGCCGGGTGAGCTCCACCCCGATGCTGCCCTGGCCGGCGATCACGGCGAGGTCGTTGTAGGGCGAGACATAGGAAATCCCGGTTTGTTCCGACTCGCGCCGCGCGGCTCGCTCCGCATCAGCCGAATCGGTTCCGTGCACCTCCACCGTGGCGCCGAGCGCTCGAATCGCCTGGAGTTTGTCGGGGTTCGCGCCCTCCGGCACGAAGATCCGGGCGTGGCTGCCGAGCCGAGCCGCGGCACAGGCCACCGCGGCGCCATGGTTCCCGGTCGAGGCCGCGATCACCCCTCGACGAAGCTCGCGCGGATCAAGCGAGAGGAGCTTGCTGAACGCCCCGCGGGCCTTGATGGAGCCGGTGTGCTGGCGGTTTTCGAGCTTGAAGATGGGGCCGAGCGGTGAATTGAGGACCGGTGTCTCGATGATCCAAGGCCGGATCCGCGCTTCCGCGTCGAGTACCAGGCGGTGGAGATCGTCGAGAGAGTGATTATGGCCCACAGATTACACGGATTTCTGCGTGCCTCGGATCGAATCCGTGGAATCCGTGTAATGTGTGGGCCAAGCTGTTCTGAAGCGCCGCAGGTCGCGGAAGCCGATCATGTGGCCGTGCTCCTCGTCCCACAGCTTGAGCCGCATGGTGCGGAGGCTCTGCCAGAAGGTGAGGGTCGTCACCTTCTGGAGCGTCGGATTCTCGCGATGACAGCGCTCCAGCCGGTAGTTCGGGATGCGCGGGCTCAAGTGGTGCACGTGATGGAAGCCGATATTCCCGGTGAACCACTGCAAGAGCTTGGGCAGCCGGAAATAAGAGCTCCCCATCACGGCGGCGGTAGCGTAGTCCCACTCGCCCTCTCCGCGCCAGTAGGCGTCCTCGAACTGATGCTGCACGTAGAAGAGCCAGACGCCGGCCGCGCCGCTCAGCAGCAGGATCGGCACCCAAATGAGGACGAACTCGCGGAACCCGATCAGCAGGGAGAAAGCGGAGATCATGCCGGCCAGGGCGAGGTTGGTTCCATGGACATTCAGGATTTCCCGCTTGCCGGCGAGCTTCCGCGACGGCCAGCGGTGCTTGACGAACAGGAACGGCGGCCCGAACAGGAGCAGCACCAGCGGGTTACGGTAGAGCCGGTAGCGGAGCCGGCCCAACCGGCCGAGCCCGAGGTACTCCCGCACCGTCAGCGTGGTGATGTCGCCGGTGCCCCGCCCGTCGAGGTGGCCCGAGTTGGCGTGATGGATCGCATGCTCCCGGCGCCAGTGCGAATAGGGGGTAGCAGTGAGGATCCCGGTTACCCAGCCCACGATGTCGTTCCCTACGCGCGACGGCAGGAAGGACCCGTGGCCGCAGTCGTGCATGATGATGAAAGTGCGGATCGCGAGCCCCGCGGTGGGGATCGCGAGCGCCAGGGTGAGCCAGTAGCTCACCGACAGGCTCCAGTACATGAGCCCGAGCGCCGCGAGCAAGGGCGGAATGGTCGAGACGAGCTGCCACACGGCGCGCGAAACGCTGGGCGTCTGATAGCGCGCCACCAGGGCGCGCCAGTTGTGGAGTTGGGGCACCCTCAAAAATAGCCGCGGCCCCGCCACCCACCAACCGCCTGAGTAGATTCCGGTCCCCCATGCAGAGCCGCTGGAACGACGCCGACGCGTCGCGCTGCGCTTCGCCGCTCGAGCTCCGGGCCTACACCTCGCAGCTGCTCGGCGCGGAGCCGTCGCTGGTGCTGCACGGGGGCGGCAACACCTCGGTCAAGACCCGGGAGCCGAATCTGTTCGGCGATTGGGAGGAAGTTCTCTTCATCAAGGGGAGCGGCTGGGACCTCGCGACGATCGAGCCCGCCGGGTTCGCCCCGGTACGGCTCGAGGTGTTGCGGCGCCTGGCCGAGCTTCCGGCCCTGTCGGATCAGGAGATGATCCGCGCCCAACGGGTCGCGACGACCGATCCCGCCGCGCCGGATCCCTCGGTGGAGGCGCTGCTCCACGCGGTGATCCCGCTCGCGTATGTGGACCACACCCACGCCGATGCGGTGGTCACCATTACCAACACGCCGGGCGGCGCGGCGCGGATCGCGGAGCTCTACGGCGAGCGGGTATTGGTGGTGCCCTGGGTGATGCCGGGCTTCGCGCTCGCCCGGATGGTCCGTGACCTAACCCGCAGCACCGACTGGGGTCGGCTCGACGGAATCGTGCTGATTCATCACGGAGTGGTGACCTTCGCCGATGCGGCGCGCGAGAGCTACGAACGGATGCTCGAGCTGGTGACCAAGGCCGAGCAGTACCTCGACCGAACCGTCGTACCGGTGCCGCCCAGGGCCGAGCGCCGAGCCGCCGAGCCGCCGAGCCGTCCGGCCGACCTGCTCGGTCTGGCCCAGCTCCGCCGCGCCGTCGGCCGCGTGTTAGGCCGCCCGGTGATTGCCCGGCTCGATCCGTCCCCCGAGTCCCGGTCGTTCGCCTCCCGGCCTGACGTGGCCGAGCTCGCAGTCCGCGGGCCGCTCACTCCGGACCACGTCTTGCGCACCAAGCCGTTCCCGCTGGTGGCCGCCGACAGCGACTGGGAGCGCGAGGTGGCGGGGTACGCCGAGCGCTACCGCGCCTATTTCGCCCGGCACGCCCAGCCGGGGCACCACTGCCTCAACCCGGCACCCCGTTGGGTCATCTGGCCGGGCCAGGGGTTTGTGACCCTCGGCCTCACCGCGCGCGAGGCCGCGATGACGGAAGATATCGCCCGCCACACCGCCCAGGCCATCACGCTCGCCGAGCGGCTCGGGAAGTGGGCGCCGCTCGGTGAGCGGGAGATCTTCGAAGTGGAGTACTGGGAGCCGGAGCTGGCCAAGCTCGGCCGCGGTGCCCGGCCGCCGCTTCAGGGTAAGGTGGCGCTGGTGACGGGGGCGGCCAGCGGGATCGGGCACGCAGTGGCCAAGGCACTGCACGGGCAGGGGGCCGCGGTGCTCGCCCTCGATGTGAACCCCGAGGTCGCTTCGCAGGGGCTGGCCGCCATAGTGGCCGACGTGACCGACCCGCTAGCCTTAGACCGGGCCTTCCAGGAGTGCCTAACCCGCTTCGGCGGGCTCGACATCCTGGTAAGCAACGCCGGGATGTTTCCGGCGAGCCGCCGGATCGAGGACCTCGATCCCGGGTTATGGGAGCAGAGCCTGGCGGTCAATCTCACCAGCCACCTCGAGCTCCTTCGCCGGGCCGTGCCCTTCCTGCGGCTGGGCTTCGATCCCTGCGTGGTAATCGTCGGATCGAAGAACGTCCCGGCGCCGGGACCGGGCGCCGCCGCCTACTCGGTGGCCAAGGCTGGCCTCACCCAGCTCGCTCGGGTGGCGGCGCTGGAGCTCGGGCGGGACGGGATCCGGGTGAATACCATTCACCCGCACCTGGTGCTGGACACCGGAGCCTGGTCGGAACAGGTTCTCGCCGACCGGGCCGCCCAATACGGGATGACGGTCGAGGAGTACCAGCGGAACAACCTCCTTGGGGTCGAGATCACCAGCCGGGATGTCGCCAGCACGGTGCTCGCCCTGGTGGGACCCGCCTTCGCCAAGACCACCGGTGCCCAAATCCCGGTCGATGGCGGAAGCGACCGCGTCCTCTAGATTCAACACGACCGTAGTCGAGAACGTAGCTGGATGACTGCCGCACCAACCCGCAGCAATTTCGTCGAGGTGTTTCCATGACTGCTCCCCGATGGGTTCTCGCCGTGCCCGCCGCGGCCCTGGTGGTATTCACCGCGCCGCTCGCCGCTCAGCGCTCCTACACGATCGAACAATTCCTCTCTCCCGCCTCGCCGCTCGAGGTCGTCGCCGCGAAGAAGGCCGACGTAATCGCCTGGGTGAGCTACGAGCGAGGCATGCGCAACGTCTATGTCGGCCGCGGGCCGGCATGGCAGCCGCTCCGGATCACCCGCTTCCTCCAGGACGACGGGATCGATGTCGGCGGGATCCGGCTCTCCGACGACGGGACCCTCGCGATCTTCGTCCGCGGCTCAGCCCAGAACCGGAACGGCTGGGTCGCCAACCCCGGCCATGATCCCGACGGGGCTGACCGCTCGGTCTGGGCGGCTCGCACCGACGGCACCGGCGCCTGGCGGCTGGCCTCGCTCATTAACACGCAACCCGCAGCAGGCGGTGGGTTCCGGGGCGGCTCCCCCGTGCTCTCTCCGGATGGGCGGTGGGTCGTGTTCGGGAAAGACGGGCAGATCTACCGGGCCAGCACCACGCGAGGCCCCAGGTCCGGAATGGACGCCGGCAGCGTTCCGTTCATCAAAGCCTGGGGCCGCCAGAGCAATCCGGAGTGGAGCCCCGACGGCCGGAAGCTCGCCTTCGTGAGCAACCGGGAGAATCACTCGTTCATCGCGATCTACGACATGGCGACTCGACGGCTCGACTACCTGGCACCGGGCGTGGACTTCGATACCAGCCCCACCTGGTCAGCCGACAGCAAGCGCATCGCATTCATTCGCAAGCCCGGTTTGCCGTTTGGCCAGCAGGTTGCCGCGACGCAGGCCCCGACTACCCAACCCACCGGCGGTCCGGGCGGCCGAGGCGGTCAGGGCAGCGGCTGTCGGCCGCAAGGCGGCGGGTTTGGCGGCGGCTTCAATCTCCAGGCGGATACCGCACCGCCGGTGCCGGCGGACGGGCTCTGCCGGGCCGCGTTCGCGGGCGGGTACACGGTGTCGTTCATGGTGGGCGACGTTGCGACGCTCACCGCGAACGAGTTCTGGCACAACGAGCCGCTCGATCGAACGATTACGAACGTCAACAGCATTGCCTGGGCAGGCGACCATGTAGTCTTTACCGCCCAGGTCCCCCGCGACGAGTGGGACCGCCACTTCAGCGTGCGGATCGACGGCAGCACGACCAAGCCCGTGCTGCTCACCACGACCGACGGACTCATCAACGATGGCGTGGCGGATCGCAGCTTCACGACCACCGCCGTCTCGCGGGACGGGAAGACGCTCTATTACGCCACCAACGCCACCGACATCGAGAAGCGGCATATCTGGGCGGTACCGGTCGCGGGCGGCACGCCCCAGCGGATCTCGACCGACGCTGGTGTCGAGGTCTCGCCGACCCCGATTGCGTCGGGCCGGCAGCTCGCGGTGCTCTATTACGATGCGGCGCAGCCCGCGTCGATCGGGTTGGTCCCGGCGAGCGGCGGCGCCACTCGAGTCATCTACCCGACGCTGCCAAGGGATTTCCCCAAGGCGGCCCATGTCACGCCCGAGATCGTGGTCACCAAGGCCCCCGACGGGCTCGAGATCAAGAACCAGCTCTTCCTGCCCAAGGATCTCAAGCCCGGCGAGCGGCGGCCGGCGATCGTATTCGTGCACGGCGGTCCGGCCCGGCAGATGCTGCCGGCCTACCACTACATGCAGTTCTATCACTGGTCCTACGCCTTCAACCAGTGGCTCCAGACCCAGGGCTACGTGGTGCTCTCGGTCAATTACCGCCTGGGGATCGGCTACGGCAATTCGTTCCGGCGTGCCCCTAACACGCGGACCCAGGGCAACGCCGAGTACCAGGATGTGCTGGCCGGGGCGAAATACCTCCAGAGCCGGCCCGACGTGGACCCGGCCCGGGTCGGAATCTGGGGGCTTTCCTACGGCGGGCTGCTCACCGCGCAGGCGCTGGCCCGCAACTCGGATGTGTTCGTGGCGGGGGTGGATATGGCGGGGGTCCATATCTACGGCAGCGCGAGCGACACCACGAGCCTGGCGTTCCGCTCGTCGTCGGTCGGGGCGATCAACGGCTGGAAGTCGCCGGTGTATCTGGTCCATGGGGACGACGACCGCAACGTGGACTTCGGCCACACCGTGGGGCTGGTGAATCTCCTCCGGGCCCGCAACGTGTATTACGAGCTGGAGGTAATTCCTGACGACGTGCACGAATCGATGTTCCACCACAAGTGGATCGGGACCTTCGATCGCAGCAGCGCCTTCCTGCGGCGCTTCGTGTGGGAAAAGCAGACGCCACCGACTGCGGTCAGCACCGGAGGGCGATAGGGCTATTGGCTATTGGCTATTGGCTATTGGATTGTCCGTCGTAGGAGCGGGGCGCAGCGACCTGGTCCTTACTCGATTCAGGATCAACCAATAACCAATAGCCAATAGCCAATAGCCTGCAACCCATGTCCATCCGCCCGGTCCGCCGCCTCATCAAGTCCCGCCCGGCGCTGGAAGGCGCCGGGGTGCACCTCCGCCGCGCCTTCGGGTTCGGCGACACGAGCGACTTCGATCCGTTTCTCCTGCTCGACGATTTCCGGAACGAGCGGCCCGAGGACTACCTCGCCGGGTTCCCCTGGCATCCCCATCGCGGCATCGAGACGATCACCTACGTCCTGTCCGGCAGCGTCGAGCACGGCGACAGCCTCGGCAATCGCGGGGTGATCGCCGCGGGCGACGTGCAGTGGATGACGGCCGGGCGTGGCATCATCCACCAGGAGATGCCCAAAGGCGACGACGGCGGCCGGATGCACGGCTTTCAGCTCTGGGCCAACCTGCCCGCGGCCCTCAAGATGACCGCGCCGCGCTACCAGGAGATCAAGGCCCCTGAGGTTCCCGTCATCACCGATGACGACGGCACCCAAGTGCGGATCGTGTGCGGGACGTTCTGGGGGAAGCAAGGCCCGGTGGAAGGCATCGCGGCCGATCCCGTCTATGCCGACATCTGGGTTCCACCCGGCAAGCGGAAGGCCCTCCCGGTCGAGACCACCCGGAATGCGTTCGCGTATGTGTTTGCCGGCTCCGGGAAGTTCGCGAACGCCTCGACGCCGCAGGGCGTCATGACCGAGGGACCTGATCAGGTCGCGCGGCTGGTCGAGCCCGCCGAGGCGGATAATCGCTCGCTCGTCCTGTTCGACCGGGGCGACGAGGTGGTGGTCCAGGCGGGCGAGGAGGGCATCCGGTTCCTGCTGGTCTCGGGCGAGCCGCTCAAGGAGCCGGTTGCCTGGTACGGCCCCATCGTGATGAATACGGAAGCCGAGCTCCGCCGGGCGTTCGATGAGCTCCAGGAAGGAACCTTCCTCGCAACGGGTTAGGGGCGGGTTAGGGCCGTTCCGGCGGGCGCGCGAGCAGGGTGAGCTCCAGGGTGAACTCGTCGTCCACCAGGTCGTCGCGCAAGGTCGATCCCCGGTAGCGCACCCCAAACCGATGCCGGTCCACTGGGAACCGCGCTTCGGCCCGGATCTCGTCGGGGGTCAAGCTCCAGATTCTCGCGAAAAACGTGATCTCGTGCGTGAAGCTCCTGATCGTGAGCCGGGCCCGGACCCGGTGGAGCGACCGCTGCTCCTGCTCCACCGCCACGAGCACCAGCCTCGCTTCCGGGAACGCCTCGACGTGGAAGAAGTCCTCGCTCAGGAGGTGATTGCGAAGCCGATTCCGCGGCACCGGATCATTCGCGGGGATATCGGTGACCTCGATGGTTCTCAGGTCGGCCACGAACGTCCCACCGGCAATCCGTCCCCCCATCACGCAGATCTCGCCCGCCTTGAGCCGCACGGTTCCTTCATGACTGCCGAGCCCCCAGAACTTGGTCCCCTTCCAGCGAATCCGGGATTGCTCGAGATCCACCGTCATCCTCGACGCCGGATCGCACTTGAGCGCCGGCAGCATCACGAAATGCTCTGACCCGTGAAGAAGGTGCTCCGAGTCGCTTGGGGCCAGCGGGATCAGAGCAAACACAAGAGCGGTGGCGAGCATCGGCCGCCTCACGGTTCGAGCACGATGTCGCGCCGCACCTGCCAGACTCCGGCCCTATCCTTGGCGGGCGTGACGATTCCGCTTCCGCCCCGTCCTTGCTCCCGGGCCCGGTACGCGGGCGTGACGCGCAGGTCGTCGGTGAACACGATCTCGTCGATCCAGTACTCCCGCCGCTCCGGCTCCTTGACGATCAGGTGCACGTGGGCCGGGTCACTACGCCCGGGATACGGCGCGGGCCGAATGGTGTCGAACCGATAGTTGCCGGCTGAATCGGTTTTCACCCACGCCCGGAGATAGCCGTGGCGGCGGCCCCATCCCGTGGCGCCAGGTTCGGGCGGATAGATTCCTCGCGCGTTGGTGTGGTAGGCATAGACCACCACGCCGCGAGCGGGGGTCTTCCCATCGAGGCGAAAAACCCGGCCCACGAGGACCATCGGCTCACCAGGTTCGCCGGCAGGCGGAATGACTGCGCGCGACGGGAGGTTCTGGAGATCACGTTCATGGATCGCTTCGCAGCCCTCGCACCGATAGAGGTCGGGGCGCGATTGGGCGGCCAGCGCCGCCGGCATCAGCAAGACAAGGGAGAGGAGGCGACAGGTCATGGCAAGCGCTCGGCTCGACGTGCAGTTAGGATGCCGGCAGGTGGAGCAGAGTTTGATCGCGAGGCGGATCCACAGATTACGCAGATTACGCAGATTGAATTTCACCACGGTCGGTGAGCCGTGATCCCCGCTCTTCTGACCGGGGTCGTCGCGCTGGCCCTCCAAGCCGACACGATTCGGCTCGAGGTCGGTTCGCCGCTCGTCAACGGACAGGTCTATACCCCGCACGTGGCTCGAGTGCGAGTTCGGATTGGCACCGACACGAGCCCCCTGGTCGCCGAATGGACCAACGAGCTCACCCTGGGCGATTCCGCCGGCCGTCCGGTCATGCGGTGGGTGACCAGGGGGACTCGCTACCCGCCGGGCGCTGCGCCCATTACCTGGGAGATCTACCAGACCTACGACGCGGTAACCCTCGCGCCGATGGGCTTCGTGTCCCGCTCGAGCACCGGTGCCGAGTGGCAGCTCACGCTGGATGGGCGGGAGGTCCGCGGCACGCGACGCCTCGCCGGCGACCCGACCCTGCGCCCCGTGGATCTGACCCTGGAACGGGCCGGCTTCATCGCCTCCGCGTCCGACCTGGTCCCGCTGGCCGTGGGACTTCGGCCGTGGACTGTGCTGATCGCGCCGGTGTGGGGTCCCCCGCTGGCTGGAACCGAGCTCAGGGTGTTTACCATCCTGGAGGCGGAACCGGTGGACGTGGAGGGCCAGCGGGTTAGGGCCTACAAGGTCGAGGAGCGACGTCATCCCGACGGTACGCTGGTGGCGACCTGGTGGCTCACCGCGGAGTCTCCCTTCATGGTGTACGGCGAAGTCCCCCTGCCGGACGGACGCATCCAGCGGATGACCGAAGTCGCCGTCCCGGCACCTAACCCGGAGCAGGCGCTTGGCGCGGGCGATCACGAGTTCACCCTCCGGCACCGGGGTCGGGCCCGCCGCTATCTGCTCCACGTACCGGCCCGGCTCTCGCACCCCGCCCCGGTGGTGCTCGCGTTTCACGGTGGCGGTGGTGATCCGGAAGGTGCGGGACATGGATGGCCCGGCAACGAGGCATCACCGCTCCGCGAAGAGCTGTCGGGGCCTTCGAGTTCGATTGTGGAGGCGGCCGAGGAAGTGTGGAGGTTTGTCGGGCGGTTCAGAAGATGAGGAAGTGGACTGAAGACTCGTTCTCCGGGAACAGCGCCCGTAATCCGTCCGGCGTTGCCAAGCCCCGCTCGGTGATGAGCCCCGTCACCAGCCGGCCCGGGGTAATGTCGAACCCCGGGTTATGCACCGGCATCCCTTCCGCCTCGATGACCTCGGCCGCGGCGCGCTCCTCGATCGGAATCCGGGCCCCGTCCTCCAAGGACCAGTCGATCGTCGGGGACGGCACCGCCACGTAGAAGGGTACCCCGGCCTCGCGCGCGGCCAGCGCCTTGAGGTAGGTGCCGATCTTGTTCGCCACGTCGCCCCGGCGGGTCACGCGGTCCGCGCCGACCAGCACCACATCCACCTGGCCCCGGGTTAGGAGCAGCCCTGCGGCGCTATCCACGATCACCGTGTGCGGTACGCCCTGCTGCGTCAGCTCCCAGGCGGTGAGGTAGCCCTGGTTGCGCGGGCGGGTTTCACTCACCCACACGTGCACCGGCAGGCCGGCCTCGTGGGCGCGATACACCGGCGCGAGGGCGGTCCCCCAATCCACGGTCGCAAGCCAGCCCGCGTTGCAATGGGTGAGCACCTGGAGCGGCTCCGGCTTGCTCGCTGCGAGGCCCCGGAGGATCCGCTCGCCGTGAAGCCCGATCCGCTCGTTGATCGCGACGTCCTCCTCGGCCAGCTTCCCGGCGACCCGGTAGGCCGCCTCGGCACGCTCACCCAGCGGAATCTCTCGCAAGGCCGCTCGCATCCGGTCGAGCGCCGTGCGGATATTCACCGCCGTAGGACGCGAGGCCAGGAGGGCCCAGCAGGCCGCCTCGAGCGCGGCGTCGGAAGGGTCCTGTTGAAGCGCCAGAGCCACCCCGTAGGCGGCCGCCACCCCGATGAGCGGCGCGCCCCGCACTTGCATGGTTCGGATGGCCCGAACCACGTCGTCGAGGGTGCCAAGGCGGGTTAGGACGAACTCGGCCGGCAGGCAGGTCTGGTCCACGATCTCCACCGACCGGCCGTCCGGCCCTACCTGGATGGAGCGATAGGAGCGTTCCCCGACCCTCAATGGCCCTCGAATGCAATCAGAGTGAACACCCGATGCCCGGCCTCTTCCAGCCGCCTGCGCCCGCCCAGGTCGAGCAAATCGATCACGAAACACGCCTCGACCAGCTCGCCGCCCACCTGAGTGATCAGCTCGATGGAGGCGAGCGCGGTGCCGCCGGTCGCGATCAGATCGTCCACCAGCAGCACTCGCTCGCCGCGGTGGATTGCATCGCGATGCATCTCCACCCGGTCGGTGCCGTATTCCAGCTCGTAGTCGCTGCCAACCGTTTGCCACGGCAGCTTCCCGCGCTTTCGGATCGGGACGAACCCGGCGCCCAGGTGATGCGCAATCGCGCCGCCCAGGATGAATCCGCGCGCCTCGATTCCCGCGACCTTTCCTACCCGTGCGTCGGCATAGCGCGAGGTGAACGCATGGACCGTCTCCCGAAACCCCACCGGGTGGCCGAGCAAGGTAGTGATGTCGCGAAACAGGATCCCCGGCTTGGGATAATCCGGGATGGTGCGGATCAGTGATCGCAAATCCATCAGAGGATCCTTCCCGCCACTGCTGTCAGGGATGAGCGGGTGGCTTCCGGGATCGCTTCCTTTGCGGTGAGGAGCGCGGCATCGAGCGCGCGGTCACAACCATGGGGGCACGGCACCGGACGTTCGCGCAGCCGCGGCGTGGTGCGGCGTATCAGCTCGCGTGCCGACTCGACGTTCTTCCGGATCACCGCCATCACCTGCTCGACCGTGACGGTATCGTGCCCCGGATGCCAAACATCCCAATCGGTCACCATAGCCACGGTCGCGTAGCACAGCTCGGCTTCCCGGGCGAGCTTGGCCTCGGGCATGTTGGTCATTCCGATCACTGCGCACTTCCAACTCCGGTAGAGCTCCGATTCCGCTTTGGTGGAGAACTGGGGTCCCTCGATCACGAGATAGGTGCCACCGCGTGCGCAGGCCACCCCGACATCATGGGCCGCGTGCTCCACCGCATCGCCCAGCCGGGCACATACCGGGTGCGCCATAGAGACATGGGCGATCACCCCTGCGCCGAAGAAGGTGCGCGGCCGCGAAAAGGTGCGATCAATGAACTGATCCACGATTACGAAGGTGCCGGGGGCAAGGTCCTCGCGGAGCGACCCGACGGCTGAGAGGGAGATCACGTCGGTCACCCCGGCGCGCTTCAGGGCGTCGATGTTCGCCCGGAAGTTGATCTCGCTGGGCAGCAGGCGATGGCCCCGCCCGTGCCGGGGGAGAAACACCAGCTGCATCCCGTCAAGCTCGCCGGTGAGCAGCTGATCGGAGGGCGCCCCGAACGGGCTCTGGACCGTTTCCCAGCGCGGGGTCTCGAGCCATTCGATCTCGTAGATGCCGGAGCCGCCGATGATGCCGAGGACCATGGAGCGTAAAGATAGGGCGATCAGGGCATACAGGGCGGACAGGACGATCGAACTAGATTATCCAAACTCCCGGTCCCCTTGTTCGCCCTGAACGCCTTGAACGCCCTGCAAGTTCCCGAACCGGGACCTAGCGTCCCCCGCCGCGGCGGCCCATTTCGCACCGCGCTGGGTCGACTCGTGCTCCGCCTCCTCGGCTGGCGTATCGAAGGCAATCTGCCCGACCTGCCGAAGATGGTGGTGATCGCCGCCCCCCACTCATCCAACTGGGACTTCGTGATCGGAATCGCGCTGGTGTTCGCGATGCGGCTCGACGTCCATTTCCTCGGCAAGGCCGAACTGTTCCACGGCCCGCTTGGCGTGCTCATGCGCTGGCTCGGCGGGATCCCGGTGGATCGCCGGCGACCCGATGGGGTGGTCGAAGATGCCGTGGCCCGGTTCAATACGAGCCCACGGCTGGTCCTGGGCATCGCGCCCGAGGGAACCAGGAAACCGGTCACGCAGTGGAAGACCGGATTCCAGCGGATTGCGCTCGGGGCCAACGTGCCGATCGTCGCGGGTTACTTCGACCATGGGAGAAAGCGGGTCGGCTTCGCCGGGGTGTTTCAACCCAGCGACGAAACCGACCCGCAAATCGAAGCGATCAGAAAACTCTACGTCGGGCTGAGACGGCGGTGAACCTATTTCGCCATCGGCAGCGGCAGATCGGAATTGAAGATGTCGCGGATCACTTTCCACGACCCGTCCGGCTGCCGCCGCAATACCTCGAGGAACTTGCCCTTGTCATGCATCGGAGCGGTCGCACCTGGGGGTGTCACGTCCAGCTCGAAGGTCCCCCGGTTATAGGCGAGGTCACCCACCCCATCGATCTCGACCGAGTTGGCTACGAAGTTCGAGAAGGGCGGATAGGCTGCCATCCATGTCTGGATATCGTTGCGACCGGTTACGGTTTCCCCGTTCGCGGGCATGAAGACCGCGTCATCCACATACATCGAGGCTGCCGTGGCCCAGTCCTTGGCGTTGACAGCGGTGGCGAACGCCGCAGTTTGATTGCGGATCGTCGTCTTGTCCTCCTCGCTGATCGGGCCCATGGCACCTCCGCCCCCACCCGAGGGCGGACAGGCCGCAAGCAAGAGGAGAGCTGGGGTCCAACGGAGCGCTCGCATTGGTCATCCTCGCGGTGTCGGGACGCGAGAACCTATCGCGAAACGATGTGCCACGGAAGGGAATAGGGGGTCGGGGCTAACGGCCGACTCCCTACTCCCTATACCCTATCCCCTACTCCCTGGCCTTCGCCGTGATGGTCTCGGGCCGCGAGCCCGCCGAGGTCCGGATCGGGATCTCCTTGGGCCTGGCCTTCTCGCTCTTGGGCAGACGGACGGTTAGCACCCCATTCTCGGTGGTCGCCTCGATCCGGTCGGGGTCCACGGTCGAAGGCAGCGTAAAGCTCCGCTCGAAGCTCCCAGAGCTCCGCTCATAGCGGTGCCACCGCTCCTCCTTCTTCTCCTCGACTTGCTGCCGCTCCCCTCTGATCGTGAGAACCTGATTCTCGAGGTTGATCTGGACGTCCTCCGGGCGCACTCCCGGCAGGTCCAGCGAGATCGTCACATAGTCCTTGTCCTCCCGGATGTCGCATCGGGGCGTCCACGCGCCGCCGATCGTTTCGCCGTCGAACTCTCCGAACACCTCGTCCATGAGCCGATTGAGTCGGGAAAGTCCCGTGAACAGGTCCTGAGCCGGCTCGGGCCTCCGAAACCTCGTCAGATACACCATGGCTCCTTTTCCCTCCATGCAGACGGTTGATTGAATGGAGCGACGCCGATGCTCCCGCATTTTCGGAGACTATCGAATCGTCAGCGTCTGCACGTCCGGGAATACTTCAGCGAGTGGCGAATAGCGAGTAGCGAGTAGCGGGAGCCGTGACCCGACAAGCTTCGGTGCCCCTGCTCGCTACTCGCTAACTCCTAACTCCTTGTAGTCAGGCGCCGAGGGGTTCGCGCTGGAATTGCCGCTTGAGGCCAGGGTGACGGCGGGCCAGAAAGAGTCCCATGCCAGCGAGCGAGAGGGTATTCGCGGCAAGAACCGACCACCAGGGGAACAGATATCGAGTCGCCGAGAACACCGCGAAGGTCATGATGACAAAGAAAACCTCGAAGCAGACCGCGACGATCATGAGACCAAAGCGGACCAGCGGCGAGGACATGGCTAGATGGACGAGCTCGGTGAGCACGATCCCGAAGATCACGAACGCGCCGACGTGCAGGAAGGTGTAGGCGACAACCGGTCCGGTCTGGGGAGGATACACTTCGGGCGTGGTGATCCCGTAGAGGATGACCTGGCCCAGAACGCTCGGCGTGGAAAGGGGACGGCCCTGGATGACGTCGGTGATCAGAAACCAGACTGCGAC
>JBQTHV010000005.1:0-21020 GCA_052389555.1 Gemmatimonadales bacterium
GCCGGACTGAGGCCAACTTCGGCGGGGGTGCGGCGGGTCCATAACACGCGAGGCGGAATGTATGGCGGCCAATCCGGCACCGCCGCCCTGACCGCCTCGACGATGCGGGGCAGCGCGCGCTGGACGGCCTGTATGCCGGGTCGCGAGCCGGGGAAGTGTCCCATCCGGACGACCACCAGGTCGAGCGAAGGGACCACGTAGGTGTCCTGCCCGCCCGCGCCCCGGAAGCCGAATGCATCGCGGGGGAGCGGCCAGGCCCCGCCGGCGTTCACCCAGACCATGCCGCCGTAGCTCGAATCGGCCCAGGCCGGCGCCGGGGTCGAGACGAGTTTGGTCCATCCCGGCGGTAACAACCGCTCCCCCTTCCACCTCCCGTCGTTGAGATAGAGCATGCCGAGGCGGGCCCAATTCCGCGCGGTGCCGTAGTCGTAGCCGGAGAGGAGGAAATTGCCGTAGGGATCCGTTTCCAGCACCTGGCGCCGGATCCCGATCTTGTCGAAGAGCGCCCGCTGGGGCCAGCTGAGGTACTCGTCGCCGCGGGCCCGCACCGCGTCCCGGATCAACTGGCCCAGGACCATGACGTCCACGTTGCGATACCGGCCACGCGTGTTAGGCGGGAATTGCGGCTCGCGGGTGACCGCGAAGCGGAAGGCGTCGATCGCGCCGGTATAGATGAGATCGTGGTCGTGATAGCCGGGCAGGTCCTCGGGGCTGCCCCGGCTGAAGCGGAGCCCGCTCGACATGCGGAGCAGGTCGATCACCCGGATCTTCGCGCGGGGGTCATCGGGGGTCCGGTGCCAGTCGGGGATCGGCGCCGGATCTTCCAGGCGGAGGGCGCCCTGCTGGACCAGGATGCCGATCAGCGTCCCCGTGATGCTTTTGCCCATGGACCAGCCCTCGAGCTGCATGTCGCGATGGGCCCCGCTGGCATACCGCTCGGCCACGATCCGGCCCCGGTGCACCACCACGAACGCCGCGGTGAGCGACGCCGGGTTCGCGAAGACGGTATCGGTCGCGGCGCGGAGCTTGGCGGTGTCGAGCCCCGCGGGCGGCGGCCCAGCGGGCAAGCGGTCGCCCATGGGCCACGGAGTCGTGGCGGCGTCCGGCAGACCCGAACCCACCGGCACCGGAGTGAAGAACACGCGGTCCTGGCCCGGTTGGTGAATCACGCAGCCCTGGTCGCCGTAGCGCTTGGCTTCGCGGGTTAGGCGATTGGCCAGGGTCACCCGGACCAGCTTCCGCGCCCGGTCCACCTCGATGTTGGTGATGGAGTCGAGCTTGCTCCGCAGGAAATAGCTGGCGACATGCGCACGCGCCTCGGCCAAGTCGCGGCCCGAGACGAACAGCGCCGAGCAAAGCACCTTGGCCGTACCGGCGGTATTCCAGCTATCGGGGTCGTTGGGGGGGAAGCCGGGCTGGGCTGGCAGCGCTCGGGTCATTGCAAGAAAAAGAAGGGCGAGCGGGCGGAGCGGGTGAGTCATGCCGGAGAGTACTCCGGGCCCAAGCAGGGTGCAACCGGCCGCCGGGGAGCGGTTTGCCGAACCCGCCAGCGGGAGATATCCTCCCCGTTAACCTCTCAGCTATCAGCTCTCAGCTCACAGCTTCCTCCGGGGTGATCGTACATGACCAGCGGAACTCGGTACCTGCCCAGCCTTCTCCTTGCATTGGTTAGCCTTGCGTCGATCGGGGTTCCGTTGGCCGGGCAGCAGCGGTCTCGGTCGGTGACGCCGGTTGCGCCGGCCATTGAGCCGGCCCTTTATGAGCGGCTCCAATACCGCCATGTAGGTCCGGAAGGGAACCGCCTTCCCGCAGTTGCCGGGGTCCCCGGCGATCCCCTGACCTACTACGCCGGCGCCGCGTCCGGGGGAATCTGGAAAAGCAGCGACGGCGGAGTGCACTGGAATCCGATATTCGACGGCCAGCCGGTTTCCTCGATCGGCGCCCTGGCCGTTGCCCCGTCCGATCCCAACGTGGTCTGGGCCGGCACCGGCGAGTCATTCATCCGCAGCCACATCTCGGTGGGCTGGGGGGTCTGGAAGTCCACTGACGCCGGGAAAAGCTGGAGCAAGATGGGGCTGGACCGGACCGGGCGGATCGCCCGTATCGTGATCGATCCGCGGAACCCCGACGTCGTGCTCCTGGCCGCGCTGGGGCATGCCTATGGGCCGCAGCCGGAGCGGGGAATTTTCCGCACCGCCGACGGTGGAAAGACGTGGGAGAAGGTGTTGTTCGTGAATGACAGCACCGGGGCCATCGACATCGTGATGGACCCGAGCAATCCGCGGATCCTCTACGCTGCGACCTGGCAGATCGAGATTCACACCTGGGGGCGGACCAGCGGCGGGAAGGGAAGCGGGATCTGGAAGAGCACTGACGGCGGCAGTACGTGGAAACGTCTTGAGGGGAATGGGCTTCCGACCAAGCCATTCGGCAAGGTTGGGCTTGCGGTCGCGCGGAGCGCCCCGAACCGGGTCTATGCCCTGATCGAGACCAGCGACGGTGTGCCGTTGCCCGGATTCGAGCCGGAGCGAGGTGAGCTCTGGCGTTCCGATGACGCGGGCGGGACCTGGCAGGTGGTAAGCTACGACCGCGAGCTGGCCGGCCGCACCCATTACTACACCCGGATGACGGTGGCACCGGACAACGCGGAGGAAGGGTACTTCCTCTCCGGTTTCAGCAAGACGCTGGACGGCGGCAAGACCACCATCGACATCCCGTTCACCAATTGGCCAGGATGGGACCACCACGATATGTGGATCGATCCCACCAACGGGAATCGAATCATCGTTGGCAGCGACTGCTGCGTGTCCGTCTCGGTGAACCGGGGCCAGACCTGGCTGCAGCGCCCCCTGCCGGTTGCGCAGATGTATCACGTCACCACCGACAACCAGGTCCCCTATTGGGTCTACGGCAACCGGCAAGACGGGCCCTCCGCCAAGGCGCCCAGCAACAGCAAGACTGGCGGCATCTTCGGGCCGGGCAACATAACCCGCGGCATGTGGGGCACGGTCGGCGGGGGCGAGAGCGGCTGGGCCACCCCCGACCCCGAAGATCCGAACATTGTCTGGTCGAGCGCCTCGGGCTTCGGGGCTGGGAGTGGGATCGTGGTGAGGTACGACGCCCGGACCGGTACGCTGCGCGACGTGGAGGTCTGGCCCGAGGCGCCGATCGGCACCCCCGCCCGGGACCTGAAGTACCGGTTTGTGTGGAACTTCCCGCTCACCCTCTCCCCCCATGACCGGAACAAGGTGTACGTGGGAAGCCAGCACGTGCACGCCACCACGAACGGTGGCCAAAGCTGGCAAGTGATCAGCCCCGACCTCACCCGCAACGACCGGAGCCGGATGGGAATCTCGGGCGGCCTGACCCCGGACAACATCGGGGTGGAGTATGCGGGAGTGGTGTTCGCGATCGCGGAGTCGCGGGTTATGCCCGGGCTCATCTGGGCGGGGACCAACGATGGCCTGGTGCACCTCACCCGGGACGGCGGGAAGACCTGGGCCGAGGTGACCGGAAACATCCCCGGTCTCATCGAATGGGGCACCATCGCCAACATCCAGCCATCGCGGTACGACGCGGGCACCGCGTATCTGACGGTGGACGGGCACCAGGCGAACAATCGCGATCCCTGGGTGTACCAGACGACGGATTACGGCAAGACCTGGCGGCTCATCACCGGCGGACTCGAGAAATCGCCCTTGAGTTATGCCCATGTGGTTCGCGAAGATCCGGTGCGCCGGGGTTTGCTCTACCTCGGTACCGAGAACGGGCTGTACGTTTCGTTTGATGACGGGCAGCGCTGGCAGCCGCTCCAGACCAACCTGTCGCATGCCCCGGTGTACGAGATCCTGGTGCAGGAGCACTTCAATGACCTCGTCGTCGGGACCTACGGGCGGGGGATCTGGATCCTGGATGACATCACTCCGCTGCAGCAGCTCACCCCTGAGCTCGCGGCAAAGCCGGTGCATCTCTTCACCCAGCGGCCGGCCTATCGGTTTCGGCTGGTCGAGCCCCCGTTTTCATTCCTGGCGGACCCGGTCGAAGGGAAGAATCCGCCCTACGGGGCGGGGATCAACTACTGGTTGGGTAGCGAGGCAACCGACAGCGTTACCCTGACTATCAGCGACGCTAGTGGTGCGGTGGTCCGCACGCTGAAAGGTCCGAAGAACAAGGGACTCAACCGGGTCGTGTGGAACCTGCAGCTCGAGCCCACCAAGGTGGCTCGACTGCGGACCCCGCCTCGGTACGCGCCCGAGATCCCCGTGCCGGACACCGGACGGGTTGCGCCCGACATCGGGCGGCAAGGCATCCTGGCGCCGCCCGGGACCTACACCGTGAAACTGCGCTCCGGAAGCCAGGAGGCGATGACCCAGCTCGTGGTGCGGAAGGACCCGAATTCCGGAGGGAGCGAGGCCGGCATCACGGCGCAAACGGCCTTGCTCAAGGACATCGCGGCGCGGGTTAACGAAGGAGTCGATGTCATCAACTCCATCGAGACCGTCCGCGCGCAGCTGGCGTCGCTCCGGAACACCCTGCGGGCCGACTCGGCCACCCGGGATGTGCAGGAGGCGGCGGATTCCCTCGAGGAGAAGTTGATCGGGGTCGAGGGCGAGCTGACTCAGCTCTTGCTCACCGGAAGGGGCCAGGACGGGGTCCGATATCCCAGCAAGTTGATCAGCCAGTTCCTCTATCTCTGGAACGGGGTCGCCGCCGGCGAATTCGAGCCGACCGACCAGCAGCGCGAGGTCTATCAAGGGTTGAGCTCGCGGCTTCAGGAGCAGCGCAGTCGGGCCGAGCTGCTCCTCAACCGGGACGTGCCTGCTTTTAGCACCATGCTCCGGAACCGGAACCTGCGCGGGGTGATCTCCCGGTCGCCGTAAGCCGACCGTCGGGCGGCTAGCGGACCTTCCTGCCAACGGCGATTCGCTTGGGTCCGCTGGCCCGCTCGAATTGCATATTGCTCAGCACCGTTCGGGACTGGACCTCAATCGCCGCAACGACATCGGAAAACCAGAGGCTCACGAAGATCACCCGCCCATCCGGCCGCAGGGCGAACCAGTGGGGGAAGTGCCCGGTGCGGATCTGAGCTACTTCCTTCAGGTCGGAGAGCCGAACCACCCGAACCAGGTCATTGATGTCATCGCAGAGCCAGAGCTCCCGGCCGTCATTGGCGAGCTGGAGGGCATGGGTCCAGGTGTCGCGATACGGCGGCGGCATGCCTTCGGGGAGGGTGCCCAGCTCCACCGTGCGGGTTATGCGGCGCGCCGCCGGATCCACCACCGCGAACCCGAGCAGGTTGGAGAGCGCGACGTAGATCGTTTTTCCATCTGCCGAAGGCTCGAGCGGCCGCACGCCCGCCGGAGTCGGTATCACGTGCAATACGGCTTGGCTTGCCGGGTCGATCACCACGATGCCAGTGCCGAACTGCGCGCCGACATAGATCCGTTCGCCGTCGGCCGAGGTATACGCGTCGTGCGGGCCGGCCGGGGCCGGCAGCTTCTTGACCAGCCGGAGCGGATCGAGCTGGACCACGGCGATGGTGTTCTCGCCCCGCATCGGCACGTACGCGAATCGGCCATCCCGGGTGAGGGTCATCTGGTTGGGATCCTTGCCCAGAGGGATCTGCGCGGTGATCCGGCCCGAGCGGGCGTCGATCACCTGGAAATTCCCGGTCTGGTCGCTGGCCAGGTATACCCGCGAGCCGTCCTCCGAGATCGCGAGACCATGTGGGCGCGGATCGACCTTGATGCGGCGGAGCTCGCGGAACGAATAGGGATCAACCTCGACCAGCTGGTCTGAATCTCCCAGGGTCACCCAAAGGGAGATGTCGCGCGGGGTCTGGGCTGCGAGAACACTCGCGGCCGGTAGCGAGGCCAAGAAGAGTTGAAGCTTCATTGCGGCTTGGGTATGGTCGCTGAGAGACTACCCCAGGTGGGCATCCTTCGCAATCCGAGCCGACGCCATCTGAGCTACCCAGGAGATCGCGCCGCCGGATATCTTTGGTGGATCACGCCCGTCGGAGCCGGTTCGTGCCCGATCCTGATTCATTTTCGCGACGCCGATTCGTGCGGTTTCTGGCCGCCAGTCCCCTCGTGGCTGCCGCTGGAATGACCTATCCCGAGCTGCGGCGGCTTGCCTTCGGAACCCGTCGGGATCAGGTGGAGCTCCTTGACCTCGCCGAACAAGCCGGTCAGGAAGCGGCGCTGATCGCGAGCCACGCCGAGGCGCTCAATGTCTTCGACTTCGAGCCGGTGGCGAAGAAGAAGCTGCCTCCCGCGCACTGGGGTTACCTGGCTACCGGGACCGACGACGACGGGACGATCGAGGCGAACCGGGAAGGATTCCAGCGCTACGCGATCCGGGTGAGAAGGCTGGTGGAGGTCAGCCGGATCGATCCGTCGATCCGGCTGCTGGGCATCCGATACGATGCGCCGATCGTGGTGAACCCGGTCGGCAGCCAGCGCGCCTTTCATCCCCTGGGCGAGGTGGCCACGGCACGCGCGGCGCGGGCCAGGAACCACGTGATGGTGCTCTCGACCGTGGCGACCACGGGCATCGAAGAGGCGATCAAGGAGCGCGGGGGGCCGGTGTGGTTCCAGCTCTATCATCGCCAGGACTGGAACCAGACCCGGCAGATGGTCAAGCGAGCCGAGTCCGCGGGCGCTCCGGCCGTGGTGTTTACGGTGGACTTGCTCGGCGGGAGCAATCGCGAGACGATGTGGCGCGAGGCGCTCAAGGACTCCCGTGAGTGCAGCGCCTGCCATCGGATGGGTCGCCCGTTGCCGGGACAAAGCGGCAGTGTGGACGACCGGGATAACAGCCGGAAGCCGATGCTCGCCGAATTCGCCCCCGGAACACCGATCCCCGAGGCGGGGACTCCCACCTGGGAGTTCGTGAAACGGTTGCGCGATGCGACCTCGATGCAGGTTTTCCTCAAGGGTATTGTAACCCGCGAGGACGCAGAGCTCGCGGTGCGCTACGGCGTCAACGGCCTGTTCGTGTCCAACCACGGCGGCCGGGCCGAGAATTCCCTGCGTGCGACGATCACCTCCTTGCCGGAAGTCGTCCACGCGGTGCGCCAGCGCGCCGTGGTGATTTGCGACGGCGGGTTCCGCCGCGGCACCGATGTCTTCAAAGGACTGGCGCTGGGGGCGACCGCGATCGGGATCGGCCGGCCCTACATTTGGGGACTGGCCGCATTCGGACAGGAGGGCGTGGAAGCGGTGCTCGGGCTGCTCCGGAAGGAGCTGGAGATGACCATGCGTCAGGCCGGAACCACCTCGCTGGCCGCCATTGCGCCTGGCTACATTGCGATGCGGTGAACCTCAGGCACGGTTCGTGCCAAACCGCGGAAACGTGACGACCGAACTTCCCCTCACCATTCCTGATCTATCCCACGGCGACCACTGCTGCCTGCTGTACACCTCGGAGCAGGACCAGATCGCCGTGACGGTGCCGTTCCTCGCGACCGGCCTGGAGCGAGACGAGAAGTCACTCTACGTGGGCAGTCCCCGGCAACTCGAGTCGATTCGCGACGGACTCGCCGATGCGGGGGTCAATGTCGAGCGCGAAGCACGGCGGGGCCGGCTGGTGCTCGACAGTGGGCACGACTATCTCGACCAGGGCCGCTGGATCACCGACCGGATGCTGGGGTTCCTCCAGCAGGCCTACGACGCCACGCTGGCCGAAGGGTATGCCGCGCTGCGGGCGGTCGGTGACGTCTCCTGGCAGGTCGGACCTCGCCAGGACTACAATGACGTGGTCTACTACGAGGCCTTGCTCGACGTGTTCTTCCTGGGCAAGCGCATGGTGGGCATCTGCCAGTATCCCCGGGACCGGTGCCCGCCCGACGTGCTGTCCGGAATCCTGAATACCCATCGCACCGCGTTCCTGGATTCCAGTATCTATGCGAACTTCCACTACACGGCGCCGGAAGTCCTGCTCGAGAAGGACGAGCAGGTCCGGCAGGCCAAGCGGGTCGAATGGATGACCTCGCAGTTGCGGCGGGTTAGGGAATCGGAAGCGGAGCGCCAGCGGCTCGAGACGCAGTTGCACCACAGCCAGAAGATGGAAGCGATCGGCCGGCTGGCCGGCGGGGTCGCCCACGACTTCAATAACCTGCTGATGGTGATCAGCGGGAACTGCGAGCTGGCGGCCCGGGCCCCCAGCGTGCCGCCCGCGATGCGGGAGTCCCTCCAGGAGATCCAGGAGGCGGCGACCCGCGCGGCGGCCCTGAGCCGGCAACTCCTGGCGTTCAGCCGTAAGCAGGTGCTGGAGCCCCGCCTGGTGGACCTGAATCGCGTGGTGGGAGACATCGAGCGCTTGCTCCGGCGTCTCATCGGGGAGGACATCGAGCTGGTGATCCGGCTCGTGCCGGGGCTGCATCCGGTCTTCCTCGACCCCGGGAATGTCGAGCAGATCATCGTGAACCTGGCGGTCAATGCGCGCGACGCGATGCCGCAGGGGGGGATCCTCACCCTCGAAACGGCCAATGTGCACCTCGATGCGGAGTACGCGCGGGAGCATCCCGGCGTACGCCCCGGACCGCATGTGATGCTCGCGGTGAGCGACACCGGAACGGGGATGACCCGGGAAGTCCAGGCGCAGATCTTCGAGCCGTTCTTCACGACCAAGGGCGTGCACCAGGGGACCGGGTTAGGGCTCTCGACCGTTTACGGAATCGTGAAACAAAGCGGCGGCGACGTATGGGTCTATAGCGAGGCGGGACGGGGAACCACGTTCAAGGTGTATCTGCCGCGCGGGGCGGGCGAAACGGCGGAGCCGATCCGCCCGGCGGTGTCGGCGCCGGCACGCGCCGGTGGGACCATTCTCGTGATCGAGGACGACCCCTCGTTGCGACGCCTCCTGCGGCGGGTCCTGGAGGAGGGTGGCTATACGGTCCTCGATGCTCCGGATGGCGCCCAGGCGGTCGAGACCTACACCTCGCATCAAGAACGGATCGATCTCGTCCTCACCGATGTCGTGCTGCCGGATATGGGGGGCCGGGAGTTGGCCGATCGTTTGGGATCGCTGCGGTCCGGCCTCAAGGTCGCCTTCATGTCGGGTTACACCGACGAGACCGTGGTGCGGTACGGCGGGCTCGAGCCGGGGATGGCGTTCATCGAAAAGCCGGTGCGGCCTGAGCAGCTCCTTCAGAAAGTAGCGGAATTCATGGCCTGATCTATCGCAACAGCATATAGCCGATAGCCGCGATGCTCCCTGCCATCGGAATCGTCAGCACCCACGCCCACAGAATCCGCCGCGCGAGGCCCCACCGAACCGCCGACAACCGGTTGGCCGCGCCCACGCCGACGATCGCTCCGGTGATCGTATGGGTGGTGCTCACCGGGACTCCCAGTGAGGTGGCGAGGAAGATCGCCCCGGCGCCGCCGGTCTCGGCGCAGAAGCCTCCGAAGGGGCGCAACTTGGTGATCCGGGTTCCCATCGTCTTTACGATCCGCCAACCGCCCGCGGCCGTTCCCAGTCCGATCGCCGCGTGGGCCGAGAGGATGATCCACCACGGAATGTGATCGGCGCTAGTCAGATGGAGATGGCGGAGCCAGCCGTCGGTGTTCGCAAAGAGCGCTTGCGTGGAGATCAGCAGCCCGACGATGATCCCCATCGTCTTCTGAGCGTCATTGCCGCCATGGTTGAGGGAGAAGGCGGCGGCAGACAGGAGCTGGAGCCGGCGGAACAGCCGCTCGACCGGTGCCGCGGAAAAGCGGTGAACCCCCCAGGAGATTGCTACGCTGAGCAACAAAGCTGCCGTCAGGCCCACCATCGGCGAAACGAGGATGAAAAGCACCGGTTTGATCCATCCGCTCCCGATGAGCCCGCCCACCCCCGCCTTAGCCACCGCCGCACCCCCGAGCCCCCCCATCAGTGCATGTGAGCTGGAGGTGGGAAGCCCCAGCCACCAGGTAATCAGGTTCCAACCGATGGCACCGGTAAGCCCTGCCAGAATCAGCCTGGGCTCCAACACCGCGGGATCAACCAGGCCCGCTCCGATCGTCTTGGCGACGCCGGTGCTGAAGACGAAGGCGGCAATGAAATTGAAGAAGGCGGCCCACAAGACCGCGATTCCGGGAGCGAGCACCCGGGTCCCCACCACGGTAGCGATCGAGTTGGCCGCGTCGTGAAACCCGTTGATGAAATCGAAGGCCAGCGCCACCACCACGATGAAAAGCACCAGGGCGACGGCGCTGGTCATATCAGGAGTGCTTGATCGCGATGGATTCGAGGACGTTGGCCACGTCCTCCGCCTGGTCCAGGGTCTTCTCCAGGGTGTCGTAGATCTCCTTCCACTTCATCAGGACAATCGGGTCCTTCTCCTCATCGAATAGGCGCCCCAGCCACTCGGCGTATGCCGAGTCACCCTCCTCTTCCAGCCGCTTCACCTCGATGCAGGCTTTGATCACGACGCCGGCCCGGCCGTTCTCGAGGACCTTGACGGCATTGAGGAGCTGGTCGGTGGCGCGATAGATCACGTCGGCCAGGATCGCGGCGCCCGGCGGGGCCGCTTCGGCGCGGAAGATCGCAACTCGACGCGCGGTCGCGTCGATCCGGTCCAGTACGTCGTCCAGCCGTGAAGCCAGGAGGTGAATGTCCTCCCGGTCGAGCGGCGTGATGAAGCTCTTGTCCAGCCGAGTCACCAGCTCGTGAGTGATCCCGTCGGCCTCGTGCTCCAGCCGCTTGATGGCGTCAACCAGATGGCTGCGGCGCTCGACGGGATTGGTGAACAGGTCGCGGAGGGCTTGGGCCGCTTCCACGTTGAGGGTCGCGACTTTGGTGAACAGGTCGAAAAACCGCTTGTCCCGCGGGAGCAGGCGTACCAAAAAGGGTTCCTCTTCAGACAATGGAGCGCGCAAAACATAGCGCCGTCCGGGTATCCCGAACAGTCGGGGACCCTCGTGGCACCGGTGGGGGAAGTAGCTTTACCACATGTTCAAGCCTTCATTCATCCTGGGCGTGCTGGTTCTGGCCGCCGGTTCGGGGGCGAACGCCCAGCCGCTCAGCCAAGCCGAACGAGCGAGTATCGACAGCGCCGTCGCCGCGGTGCTGCGAGGCACCGGCGCGCCGAGCGCCTCGATCGCGGTGGTGCGCGGCGGCGCGATTGTCCTCGAGCAGGCCTACGGGAGCGCGCGCATCGATCCCCCGGTGCCGGCGGCTCCCGGGATGCGCTACGCCATTGGATCGGT
This sequence comes from Gemmatimonadales bacterium, assembly GCA_052389555.1. Taxonomy (GTDB): domain Bacteria; phylum Gemmatimonadota; class Gemmatimonadetes; order Gemmatimonadales; family GWC2-71-9; genus JABFSM01. The sequence continues at coordinate 11,199 of JBQTHV010000005.1, forward strand.
CAGCAAGCAATTCACCGCCGCGGCCATCCTGCTGCTGGCCGAGGACGGGAAGCTCTCGCTCGACGATCGGGTCGCCGGGTGGTTCCCCAGCCTAACCCGCGCCAGTGAGATCACCATCCGGCAGCTTCTCTCGATGACCTCGGGATACCAGGATTACTGGCCCCAGGACTACGTCTTTCCGGACATGCTGCGGCCGGTTGACGCCCTGGCCATCGCGAGCCGCTGGGCCGCCAAGCCGCTCGACTTCGATCCCGGAACTCGTCGGCAGTACAGCAATACCAACTACGTGATCGCCGGGGCCATCGTCGAGCGGGTAGCGGGCGTGCCGTTCATGGAGTTCCTGCGCGGGCGGATCTTCACTCCGCTCGGCATGAGCTCGGTGGCCGACTTCGACGCCGGACCATTGAGCGCCCCGGACGCCGCTCCCTACCTCCGCCATGCGCTCGGTCCCCTGCGACCGGCACCCAAGGAAGCCCGGGGCTGGCTCTTTGGTGCTGGGCAGCTTGCCATGACGGCACATGACCTCGCGCTGTGGGATATCGCCGTGATCAACCGATCGCTCCTCAAGCCCGAGTCCTACCGCACCCAGCAGACCGACATGCTGCTCGCGAGTGGAGTGGCGACCGGCTACGGACTTGGGGTAGGGGTGGGGACTAGGCCGGGTGGCCAGCGGCGGCTTTCCCACGGGGGAGCGGTCTCCGGCTACACCACCGCGAACGACATCTACCCCGACCATCGAGCTGCCGTCGTCGTGTTCACCAACATTTATCCGGGTGCCGCCGGCGCACCCAATCAGATTGCGGCCCGGATTGGCAATGTGATCTTCGCCACGACCGATAGCGCGGCGATCCGGGCCCGCGAACTGGCCCGGCAGATCTACGACGGCCTTGCCCGGGGGACCCTTGATCCCGCCCGGTTCACTCCGAACGCACGGGCCTACTTCTCGCCGGAAGTCATCGCCGACTACGCCGCGAGTCTGGGTCCTCTCGGTGCGCCCACCGAGTTCGTGCCGACCGGAGAGACCCTGCGTGGCGGGATGACCATTCGCAGCTATCGGATTCGGGCGGGTGGGGTGGTGATGGACCTCACCACGATGACCCTGCCCGACGGCCGGATCGAACAGTACCTCATCGCGCGCGCGGGTTAGGGTTCTATGACCCGGCTCAATGTGACGGGGATCAGGGTGGCCCACCAGCCGGTTCGCATCATCGCGACGGCCGCGGCGGGTCGCCTCCGGTAGGCCGTACGTGGGGAATCAGGCCAGCAGGAGCGTCACCAGGGTCCCGATCACGGCGCCTAGCACGGCGCCGGCGCTGACGAGCGTCGCATAGACCCGCCGCCGGACCCGAACCTCCTCGTGGGGCTCCCGGGGCGGCGGGAGCCACACCTCACCGATCGGAAAGGTCCGGCTGGAGCCCCACCCGTCGGTGACCTTGATCCGCTGCTTCCTCTGATCATACGCAAGCACGGTGCAGGTCCAGGGGCCCCACCAGGGCCACTCGCACACCACTTTTTCGCCGGGATTGAAGGACGCGGGCCGGACATCATCCGGGGTGACGAGGAGCTCGCTCCCGCGGAGGAACCGGACCCGCACGGCATCCGGCCGCACCTCCAGGACCTCCGCCACATAGAACTTATCGTTTGCTGATCGCGCGAAGGCCAGACTTCCCGCCGCCGGCGGCGGGAGGGAAAGGTTGAGCCGTTCCCGAAGCGCCTGCTCGACAGCAGCACGGCTGATCCCGAACCGCTCCGCCGCCTCGATCACGGCGGTAATGTCGGTTCCGGCGCGAATAGTACGCTGGATTTCCTCGGCACGCGCCAGGACGGCGCGGACCTCCTCGTCGGTGAGGGGCACCTTGGGGTTCCTGGAATCCTCTGATACAGAATCTAAGGAGTACATTCGGGCATGCCGCCAGCTCCCGATCGTATCACCGGAACGGACCAACTGGTCCGCCGGATCGGCGGACTGAGTGCTGCCGGAGTTCTGGTCGGAACCGTAATCGGCAGCGGCATCTTCCGGGTGCCGAGCATTGTGATGTCGGAAGTCGGCTCGATCGGGGGTGCGGCGCTAGTGTGGCTGGTTGGCGCCGGGGTCACGCTCTGCGGAGCGATTCCGCTGGCAGGGCTTTCGGCGGCGTTTCCCCGTGCCGGGGGCATCTATGCGTTTCTGCGCGAGGCCTATGGTCCCCTCCCGGCGTTCCTCTTCGGATGGATCAAGCTGCTGGTCACCGGTCCGTCGGCGGTAGCGGCGATCGCGCTCATATTCGCGACTTATGCTCGCACTTTCGTGGCCCTGAGCGACTGGGGAGTTCAGCTCGTAGCGGCGGGACTCATCGTGGTGCTTGCGGCGGCCAACATCCTTTCGGTGCCCTGGACTGCCGCAATCCAAAACGTCTCCGCCCTCACGAAGACACTTGGGCTGGTCGCCCTGGCCGTGTTGCTGTTTGGGTTCGGAGGCGGCGACGGCGCGCTGAATGAGCCCATCCGATTCTTCGGGGAGTGGGGAGGATTCTGGGTTGCCCTCCTTCCTGTGCTGTGGACCTACACCGGGTGGGCCGACTTCACATACCTGGCGGGGGAGGTGAGGGATCCAGCCCGCAATTACCCCCGGGTGATGCTCGGCGGACTCGGAGTAGTAGTCGTGTTGTACCTGCTGGCCAATGCGGCCTACCTCTACGTGCTTCCTATGGAGCAAGTGTCGGGGTCCGAGGTCGTGGCGGCGGCAGCCGCGGAGCGTGTTTTTGGAGCGGTTGGCGGCTCGCTGGTGGCCTTGCTGGTCATGATTTCCACGCTTGGCTCGCTCAACGGGTCTATTCTCGCCAACCCTCGGGTCTTCTACGCCATGGCCCAGGACGGATTGTTCTTTCGCCGGGTCGCTGCGGTTCACCCGCGATCCAGGACCCCCTACGTCGCGCTGCTCGTCTATATGACAATGGGTCTGCTCGGGGTGGCTACTCGAACCTTCGAGCAACTGGCCCAGATCTTCGTACTCGGCATCTGGCCCTTCTATGCCCTTACCGTCGGGGCGGTCTTTCTCAGGAAGACTTGGCCAACCAGCGGGCCCATTCGAGGGGCAGGCTACCCATTCTTGCCGGCGCTGTTTCTGCTTGTCTCCATTGCGATGCTCGTCAGTGGCCTGGTGGAGCGACCCATGGAGAGTGCGATCAGCCTGGGCATCCTGATTCTCGGCATACCCGTCTATTTCGCCTGGCGAGCCGTCCGGCACCGATGGGAGACCCGTTCAGTCGACGCCGCCGCCAGAGGCAGCCGATGATCACCTACTGGGTCGACGCGGAGCACCGCGCCGGACTCGACCACTACCTGGCCACCCGGGGAAGGCCCGTCGCCGATCGACTGGAGCTCCGCGTCTATGAGGAATTGGCCCCCGCCGTCGAGGCTGCGGTCGGACCCCACATCTTTGCTGCCCTGGACCAGCTCTCCCCCAGCGGGCGAGCCCTGGTTGCAGCGCTATACGATGGAATCCGGGCCGGGTGCCCCGACGCGCTGCTCTTGAACGACCCCAGGAAGGTCCTGCGCCGCTTCGACCTCTTGAAAACCCTGCGGACATCTGGCGCCAACCGCTTTGCGGTGCGGCGCGCCAGCGAGCCGCGTGAGGAAGTCCGATTCCCGGTATTCGTGCGGGAGGAATCGGGCCACGGGGGTTCGCTCACCGGTCTGCTCCAGGATGCTCGATCGCTTTCACGGGCGCTTCTGGCCCTCAGGTCGAGAGGCCTTCGTGCCGCGGATCTCCTGGTCGTCGAGTTCTGCGACCTGGCTGACGAGGCAGGGCGGTTTTGGAAGGCGGCCGCCTTCAAGGTGGGAGATGCGATCGTGCCCGCGCATCTCCTCTCGGGCCGTCCCTGGGTGCTCAAGTGGGACGAGGCCGATCGGAATGAGGAGACCCTGGAGGCGCTGGTCAGCTACGTCACCGAGAACCCCCACGAGGCCTGGCTGCGCCGGGTTTTTGCGCTCGCCCAGGTGGATTACGGGCGATGTGACTATGGGGTTCGGGGCGTCGAGCTCCAGGTCTGGGAGATCAATCTGAACCCGACCATTGGGGCGGGCCCGGGACCGCCGCCCGCGCCGCTGCCGGGCGGCCTCGAGAGCTTGATGAATCAGTACCGCGCCGCCTACCATGGAGCGCTGCAAGCGGCGTTTCGAGCCCTCGATCCGGGAAGGGGCCGCGACCGGGTGACGGTCAGGCTGGACCCCGCGCTCATCTCCCGGGTTAGGCTCGAGGCAGCCCGAGCCGGACGGCGGCGAAGGATCAGGAAGTTCCTCGAGGGCGTGTACGAGCGGCCCCTGATCGGGCGGCTGTTCCGCTCGGCCTACTCGCGGTTTCTGCCCAGGCTGTAACGGTGGCCGCGTCGGCTCGACGGCGAGGACACGCGATCGGGTTCATCGCCATCACGTTGTTGCTCGACACCATCGGCTTTGGGATCATCATCCCGGTCCTCCCGGCCCTCCTGGTTGATCTCACCGGCGCCAGCCTGAGCCGGGCCGCCATGTACGGCGGCTACCTCGCGTTCCTCTATGCCACGATGCAGTTCTTCTGCGCTCCGGTCCTGGGCAACCTGTCCGACCGATTCGGGCGCCGGCCGGTCCTTCTCTATGCGATCGGATCCCTCGGGGTGGACTATATCATCATGGGAGTAGCCCCGACCCTTGGTTGGCTCTTCCTGGGACGAGCGATCTCGGGGGCGGCGGGCGCCTCGTTCTCGCCAGCATATGCCTATGTCGCGGACGTGAGCCCTCCGGAACGGCGAGCTCAACACTTCGGGGTGGTGAGTGCCATGTTCGGCTTGGGGTTCATCATCGGCCCTGCTGTCGGCGGCTTGCTCGGGCACCTGGGCCCGCGGGCGCCGTTCTTCGCCGCAGCCGGCTTGAGCCTCCTCAACTTCGGCTACGGAGTGCTGGTGTTGCCTGAGTCGCTCCCGCCGGAACGCCGCCGGCCGTTCGCGTGGAAGCGGGCCAATCCGTTCGGTGCCTTTCGGCAGCTGCAGAAGCATCCGGTGGTGCGGGGAGTGCTCGGCGCGCTCTTTCTGTGGATGGTTGCCAACCAGGTCTTTCCGTCCACCTGGAGCTTCTATACCAAGTTCCGGTTCGGCTGGTCGGAGGCGATGATCGGCGGTTCGCTCGCCCTGGTGGGGGCGATCATGGTGATCAGCCAGGCAACCTTGCTGCGCTTGCTGGTCCCGAGGCTCGGGGAGCAACGCGCGGCGCTGATCGGCATCACGGTGGGAATGGTCAGCTATGCGGGGCTGAGTACTGCCTGGGAGGGTTGGATGATGTTCGCCTGGCTCGCCACGTGGTTCTTTCCGGCGATCGTCTTCCCGGTCACCAACGCGCTGATGTCCCACCGGATCGCGCCGGAAGCCCAGGGGGAGCTCCAGGGCGGTGTAGCTGGTCTCAACTCGCTCGCCGCGATCCTAGGGCCGCTGCTCATGACCCAGTTGTTCTGGCGGTTTACCGGCCCGGGAGCTCCATTGCGTCTGCCCGGCGCGGCATTCCTGGCAGCCTCGCTGCTGACGCTTGCCTGCCTGGCGCTCTACTGGTTCGCGACGCGAGATGCGGTCCCCGCACCGGCGCGGGCGGAGGCCGGAGCGCTGGAGTGATGCTTGGGCGGGCGAGACCTACGGCCAGATGCCCCGCATTTCGGTCACCCGCGCCACCTTACCCACGGCCAGGACGTAGGCCGCTGTGCGCGGCTCGATCTGCTTCTCCTCGGCGATGTCGAACACGTGATGGAACGCGCTTACCATCTTCTTCTTGAGCTTGACCTCCACCGTCTCCGCGTCCCACTGCTCGTCCTGGATATTCTGAACCCACTCGAAGTACGAGACCGTCACGCCGCCGCCGTTGGCGAGAATGTCCGGAATCACCGGGATACCGCGCCGGTGGAGGATGCGATCCGCCGCCGGCGTGGTGGGACCGTTGGCCGCTTCGGCGATGAGCTTGCCGCGGATCCGCTCCGCGTTGGCCTCGGTGATCTGGTTCTCGAGCGCGGCCGGAATGAGGACCTCGCATTCGAGCTCGAGCAGGTCGTTGGCCGGAATGGCGGAGGACCCCGGAAATCCGGCAACACTCCCAGAGACCTTCTTGTGCTCCATGAGCTTTCGGGGATCGATCCCGTCGTGGTTCAGGATGGCACCGGAGGAATCGCTCACCGCAATGATTCGCGCGCCCGCCAGATGGGCGAAGACCGCGGAGTAGGAGCCGGCGTTCCCGAAGCCTTGCACGACCACCCGCGCTTCCTTGAGCGACTTCACGCCGCGCACTAACCCGCGGCTTATGGCCTCTTCGACGCAAAAGATGCAGCCCCGCGCCGTGGCGGTTTCCCGGCCGTGGGATCCGCCCAGCTCGATCGGCTTGCCGGTCACGATGGGCAGGTTGTTCTGCCCCTTGTGAGTCATGTCGTAGGTATCGAAGATCCAGGTCATGGTGGTCGCGTCGGTATAGACGTCCGGCGCCGGGATATCGACCATGGGCCCGATCATGGGGCCGAGCTGCATGACGTAGCGCCGGGTGATCGCACGTTTTTCGTTGGTCGAGAGCCGCTTGGGATTGCAGATGACCGCGCCCTTCGAGCCGCCGAACGGAATGTCCATCACCGCCGTCTTCCAGGTCATCCAGGCCGCGAGCGCCTTCACCTCGTCCTCGGTGGAATCGGGATGGTACCGGATTCCGCCTTTGAAGGGACCGCGCGCGTTGTTGTGTTGTACCCGATACCCGATGAAGTTGTGGATCTTGCCGTCGTCCATCTCGACCGGGAACTCGATCTTGGTGGTCCGCTCCGGCCGGGAGAGATATTCGAGCAGGCCGTCGGACGCCTTGACATGGCGAGCTCCCCGGGCGAATTGGGCCTGGGCGATTGCAAAGGGATTGAGCGTCTCCATGCACACTCCATGGGTGGAGGTTGAGCCGGCGTTAGGACTTCGAATATGGGGGGAGAGCTCGGGATGAGCATCTTGGCCCAAGGGTTTGCCGGACTGGCTCGGGTCATCGTCTGCTTTAGTGCTCTGGCGGGCATCGGCCCGTTGTCTGCCCAGCCGGTCACCGATCATCGCGTGATCGTAGTGACCCTCGACGGCATGCGATGGCAGGAGGTGTTTGGCGGGGCGGACTCGACCTTGGCCTTTGGGCGCGCGGGCGGGGTCCGGGATACCACCGACTTCCGCCGCCGCTTCTGGCGGTCGTCGCCGGAAGAGCGCCGTGCCGCCCTCCTGCCGTTCTTCTGGCGGGAGATTGCCGCCCGCGGGCAGGTGCTCGGCGATTCGGCTGGCGGGAGTATCGTGCGGGTCACCAACGGGAAGCGGTTCTCCTATCCCGGCTACAACGAACTCTTCGCCGGCGCCCCCGACGATCGCATCGACAGCAACGACAAGATCCCGAATCCCAACGTCACCGTCCTGGAGTGGCTCCACCAGCGCCAGCCCTTCCGGGGTCGCATCGCGGTCTTCGGTTCCTGGGATGTCTTCCCCTTCATCTTCAATACCGAGCGGAGCGGGGTTCCGGTGACCGCGTTGGGCCCGCCTTTTCCCGGCGCCCGTTCACCCACCGAACGGCTCATCAACGACTATACCACCGACCTTCCCCACCTCTGGACCGGAGCGGCCCTCGATGCTCCGGTCATGCAGGCCGCGCTCGAGACCATGCGCAGCCTGAGTCCACGGGTGCTGGTGATTCTCCTTGGCGAGACCGACGAGTGGGCCCACTCTCGTCGCTACGATCTCTATCTGGACGCGGCTCACCGGGCGGATCGGCTGCTGGAGCGGCTCTGGGAAATGGCCCAATCGCTCGACGGCTACCGAGGCAACACGAGCCTGCTCGTTTCCACCGATCACGGGCGCGGCGCTGGGAACGACTGGACCGATCACGGACGCGAGGTGACGGCGGCGGACCGGATCTGGATGGCGGTCATGGGACCGCCGGCGCCCCCGATGGGGATCCGTCGTGGGGTTCAGGTCACGCAGTCGCAGTTCGCCGCGACGATCGCGGCACTGCTCGGCGAGGATTTCCAGCGATCCCGGCCCGGAATCGCCCCGCCGATTCTCAATCCTCTCTGGTGAATGATCCGGTGGAAAAGCAGCGGCGCTGGAAGCTGGGTTGGCCGAACTAGCCCTCGATCCGGATCCGCCGGCGTGGCGTGCGGAGCGGCTCCCCCTCGGTGAGGACCGAGCCCTGCACCTCATACTCCCCCGCGGGGGCCGGATTGCCGGCCTGGTCGCGCTCCGGCCATTCGCCCCGGAGCGTGATCGTCTGGCCCGGCGTTAGCTCCTCGACTCGGAGGATCGCTGGGATGATCGCTTCCTCGAGCCGGCGCCAGACCACCAATCCTCGAGAATCGCGGACTTCGAGGTCGAACACGATCTCGCGGCCCCGCAACAAGAGGGTGAGCCGCCGATCGGCGCGGTTGGTAAGGGTGATTTCCGCTGGGACGGGCTCGCCGAGCCGGGCTACGGCGGGAAGCGTGAGGGAAACTTCCAGCGAATCCGCGCCGGCCTGAGGCATTACGGAGCGAGGCAGGGAATCGGGAGGAGGTCCTAACCCGGCGCCGCGGCCGCCCCCGCCGTCCGGCCGGCAGGCGACCGCGAGCGCCGCGATCAGGAGAATGCGAACGGCCGGCCGATCAGTTGGTTGCGATGATCGGTCCCAGCTCGTCCCGGATATTCTTGAGCGGGCTGAACACGAACAGCTCGTTGTCCGCGCTGCCGCCCCACAAGATCCCGATGAGCTGCACATTGTCGCCGCTCGTGATCTTGAAAACGTTCGATCCGCTGTCGCCTCCACCGACCACGGTCGCACCACCGGGATCCTGGACCAGGGTCTGGCAAAGCTGGGTAATGTTGGTGCCCGACACATTTACCGTGACGCAGGTGCCCACCACACTGCCCTGGGTCCAGCCGGTCGTGCGTCCCACCTTGTTGACCGTCCCGCTGAAGTTCGTCGAGGTGTTGTCCTGTGACGTGATGGTGAACGAGCCGGTCACGGTGATGCTGCCGTTATTGGGCCCCGAGGTCTTCGCAATCACCCCGCGGGTTGACGAGACTCCGTCGCTGTAGCGCGCGCGGGATGCGTCGCTGTACCGGCACTTGCGGCCTTTCGGGCAAACCCCGCCGCGGAAGTACTGGGGATCCTCGACTTCGGTAGCAATCACGGTCCCATCCACACTGCTGAGGGGCTGATAGTACTGGGTTCCCTGGACCCCCCCTTGCTTGTTGGTGCAGTGGGAGTTGGTGATGAAGGAGCGCTCGGTCCCGTCGTCGGCATTGAACCCCAGAGTGCAGAGGAACTGGCCGAAATGGATCTGGATGCCGCCCTGGGTCGGACGCCATCGGTCGCGCAGGGTTGCCATCAGCACAATCGGAGCAGTCTGCACCACGGTGACCGCGTCATCCGGGATGCCCAGCCGTCGAGTTACGGCTCGCACGGCCGCTGCCGCGCCGGGGTGCTCCACTCCGAACAACAGCTTGTCGCTCTCCTCTCGCAGATCGGCATAAACTGCTCCGGGAACGGCCATCGCTTCCGGCGTGGCAGCCTCGAACCACCTGGCTGCCTGCTGAACAGCGCCGGCTCCCTGCCCAACGCGCGCCTCAAGCCCCGAGTTCGGCCGCACCGTTTCCGCTGCGTCCTGGCAAGCCGTCGCGCCGAGGCCAATCAGGAGAACGCCCGACCACCGACTGAACCGCCGCATGACCGCACTCCTTCTTGCTTTTCTTACGGTTTAAAGCCGGAAGATTTGCTTCCGGCCGGATTTCCCTACCTGCCTCTTATATATGGTGAAAGCCCGGTTTGGGCCAGCCCTCGCGGCCGGCTCCCTAG
>JBQTHV010000006.1:0-1579 GCA_052389555.1 Gemmatimonadales bacterium
GGCCGGTACCCCCCTCGACTACTTTTCCCTCTCGCGCCCGTAGCTCAGTTGGATAGAGCAACAGCCTTCTAAGCTGTGGGTCGTGCGTTCGAATCGCACCGGGCGCATGCACTTACCTCTCAGTGAGCTCGCGTTCGGCGCGACGGTGGATTCGGGCGGCCCTGCTCGCCGGCGCCGAGGTGATCGTCCGAGTAACGAGTAGCGAGTAGCTACCTGCCGGTGATCTGCGCCCAGCTCCGCGCCGCGAGAGGTACTCCTCGCGAGGCCGTGTTGAGCGCGGCATCGACCGCACATTTCGAATAGGCCACGACCGGGGTTCCCCCGAAGCTGGTCACGTCCCCCAAATCGACGTTCTCGGCCAGAATCGCGCCGGTCACCTTCGAGCTGTTGGCCGTGGTGATCACCTTCCCACGGACCAGCACGATGCCGGTAAACTCGAAGCCTCCCTGCTTCTGGCGGTCCCCCGCTACCAGCCGGATGCCTTGGCCTCGCCCCCCGGTCAGGTGCAGCTCCCCAGGACTGTGGATGATCGGGAAGTAGTCATAACACGCGACGACGGAACTCTCGTCCCGGTTGGGCTCACCCCAATTCATCGTGTTGGTGCGGTCGCAGACCGGCGGGCTCCCCGTCACCGTCGGGTTCATGCTGTTGTAGGTGCCCGGCGTGAGCGTGATGTTTGCCAGGGGTAGGATCGCATCGAACGGGACGGTGAAGATCGAATCCACCACCTCGGGATCGTGCTCCACTGTCGGGGGCGAGCCGTAGATCTCGGGGGATCCGTTCACGATCACCTCGGCGTTGGTACGGATCCCGGCGAGGTCCGGACCGCCGCAGGCGGGCCAACCGGGCGGGCTGGCATTCCGCCCATCGATGGTGGCGTTGCCGCCCACTCTTGTGCTGCCTCGCGAGGTCACCGCGGCGCGAATATCGATCCAGCGCCGGAGCAGCTTGCCGAGCTGCGCCAGCAATCGAGTGGCAACGACCTGGCCATCCCGATCCACTTTCTCCCCGCGAGTCGAGATCAGGTAGAGTCCACCCGAGAGCCGGCGCACGGTCTGGAAGTAGCGCACGCCAGAGTTGCCCGCGATCGGAAAGGCGACCGCCTGTGCCGAGTCTCCACCGATCTCGTAGCCGTTCCAGGTCACGTTCCAGTCCGCAAACGCCGCGGTCAGCCCCCCCTCGGCGGCCTCCTGTGCCTGAGCACTCCAGAGGGCGCTCCGGCCCGAGCCCAGCTCGACGCGTCCCGCGAAGAACGTCCCGGTAATCAGGCCTCCGATCACGACGATGGCGACCAGGGCCATGAGAAGCGCAATGCCACGCTCGTTGGTATGGACTGCAGGGGCCGGGCTCATCGATTGCGCAGCCGGATGCGCACCGTGAGGGAATCGGCGGCGTACTCGATTTCCCCTGCCGCCGTGCCGACCGGGCGGTCGCTCATCCCTCGCAGCGTGGCGAGGATGGTCCGCACGTTTACGCTGGTCCCGGTGGGCGCATCGGTGCTGTCGAGGAAAGCGAAGCGCACCCCGTTCAGGGTAACCGGTCCGGTCACGGGCATGAGATCTTCCTCGCTGAGACCGAT
>JBQTHV010000007.1:0-1944 GCA_052389555.1 Gemmatimonadales bacterium
GCGGACCGGGACAGCCGGTGACGCGGTTCCTAACCCGCTGGGGTGTGGGGATCGGGCTCCGCCTCCTCGGCGTGATCGCGCTGGCCCTGGCGGTGGGGCTCGACCCGGCCCGCTTCCCCCCGCTCCCCGTGGCGCTCGGGTTCCTGGGCGTGCTGTTGCCGCTCCTCGCACTGGAGGCCAGGCTGGTTCGATGATTCAGGAGACGGCAGGACAGGTCGATGTCGGCGGGATGGTGCTCCACCACACGGCGGACGCCTATGCCATCGACTTCTATCCGTTCGGAGCGATCCACTGGGAGCGCTGGCCCGACCTCCATATCGGGTCCTTCGCAATCAACCTCACCCCGACCAAGCACGTCGTCTTCCTGTCGTTCGCGGCCTTCCTGGTCTTCCTGACCATGAAGCTCGCGGGTCGATCGCTCGAGCGGCAGCGCGCGGGCCAGCAGGCGCCCCGGGGATTTGCGGCCGCGATGGAAGGGTTCGTCCTCTTCGTGCGGAACGAGATCGCGATCGCCAACATCGGTCATGACGGCGCCAAGTTCGCCCCGCTCATCATGACCTTCTTCTTCTTCATCCTGTATTCCAACCTGCTGGGCCTCCTGCCCTGGGGGGCGAGCCCCACCGGGAACCTCGCGGTGACCGGGGCGCTCGCGATCATCACCTTCCTCACGGTGGAGATCAGCGGGTTCATCAAGCTGGGCCCGAAAGGGTACCTCCGCACCATCTTTCCCAAGGCGCCCGGGTTAGGCGGGGCCGGCGCCGCGGTCATGTCGGTCGCGATGGCCCCGATCGAGATCATCGGCAAGCTGGTCAAGCCGTTCGCGCTGGCGGTCCGATTGTTCGGCAACATGACCGCGGGCCACTTCGTGATCCTGGCCCTCTTCGGGATCATGTTCCTGTTCGGCCACCTGGGGGCCTGGAGCTACGGGATCGCCGGGGCCACGGTGCTGCTGGTGGTCGGCATCATGCTACTCGAGCTGTTCGTGGCGTTCCTGCAGGCGTACGTGTTCGCGCTGCTCAGCGCCGTCTTTATCGGGCTGATGCAACATGAACACTGACTGCGGTGAGAGGTGAGAGGTGAGACGTGGGAGGTGGCAGTCGCTTGCGTCGCGGGCTGCCTGCTACGTATCCGGCCGGGCGGCCGGAGAAGTCCGCTGGCTTGCGGGTTAGGCCGATGGCGGATTGCCGTGCAAGACGGGCCGGCCGGAGAGACGGCCCTGCGCGCGGGCGGCGTAATCGACCCGAACTCTCCGTGAACGAGCGAGGGAAGTGACATGCTGAACCTGCTGGCATTGCTCCAGGCCGGTCCGCTCTCGGACGTCGCGGCCAAGAACATCAACGGCCTGCTCGGCGCGGGCATCGGGATCGGGCTCGCCATCGTGGGCGCCGGCATCGGGCTGGGCCGGATCGGCGGTCAGGCCGCCGAGGCGATCGCCCGGCAGCCGGAAGCGAGCGGCGAGATCCGGGGAGCCGCGTTGCTCTTCGCGGTATTGCTCGAGGGAGCTACGATCATTGCGCTGGTGTTTGCGCTGCTCTTCAAGCTGATGCCATGAGAAGGGGCCAGGGGCCGGGGGCCAGGGGCCAGGGGACTGCACTATGATCCAGATTCTGCTGGCGTTGCAGGGGCACGCAGCGGGCGCGGAGGCGGGGCCGGCTTCGCCGTTCGAGGTGAACTTCGGTCTCTTCCTGTGGACCTGGGTCGTCTTCCTGATCCTGCTGGCCGTGCTGTGGAAGTACGCCTGGCCCAGCATTCTCCGGGCGACCGAGGAGCGCGAGCGCAAGATCCGCGATCAGCTCGCCGAGGCGGAGCGGATCAACGCCGACGCCAAGGTGACGCTGGCTGAGGCGGAGAAGCGCCAGGCCGAGGCACGCAGCTCGGCGCAGCAGCTCCTGGCCGAGGCGCGGTCCGCAGTGGAGAAGGAACGAGCCGCGGCGGTGGCGCGGG
>JBQTHV010000008.1:0-14071 GCA_052389555.1 Gemmatimonadales bacterium
CTGGTGATTCTCACCGCGGTGTTCAGCATCTTTGGCGCATCGTTCACCGCGATTCTGCCGGTTTACGCCCGCGACGTGCTGAACGCGGGGCCGAGCGGGTACGGCGCACTCATGTCAGCGGTGGGAATCGGGGCGGCCGTGGGAGCGCTCTCGATCGCCGGAGTCGGCCATCGCTTCCGGCGGGAACGGACCGCCATCGCTGCCGGGTTAGGATTGGGCGGCGGGTTGGTGCTGCTGGGGCTCGCCCAGCATGTGGTACTAGCCTTCGCGCTGTTGCTCGGCTGCGGGCTCAGCATGGCGCTCAATGCGATCATGACCAACACGCTGCTCCAAACCGAGGCGCCCGATCACCTGCGCGGGCAGGTGGTAGGCTTCTACTCCTTCATCGTGGTCGGGATGGCCCCGTTCGGCTCGCTGCAAGCGGGGTGGATCGCCGAGCACATCGGCACCCCCGCGGCGATCCTGATCGGGGGAAGTCTCTGCCTGGTGGCGGCGGCAGTGACGTGGTGGATAAGGCTGAGAGGTGAGCAGCTATCGGCTAACAGCTATCAGCTATCAGAGGAACCGCAGCTAGCAGCTAACAGCTATCAGCCATCCGGGAAGGACGACAAGCTGATAGCTGATAGCTGATAGCTCCACTGGGGGAGGACTGTGATCGTAACCATTTCGAGGCAGTTTGGCGCCGGAGGATCGGAAGTGGCCCGTCGGGTCGCCGCGGTGCTCGGCTGGAAGCTGGTCGATAACGACCTGATCGACCGGGTGGCCGAGCAGGCGGGCTTGCCCCGGGAGGAAGTGGCCCGGAAGGAGGAGCGGGCCCCCGGATTCCTCGAGCGGCTCATCCGGGCCCTAACCCGCGCCGTGCCCGAGCTCTTCCCCCGGCCGGCGGAGAAAGTCCCCGAGCCGGAAGAGGCCCGCCTGGTGCGCGTCACCGGGCAGGTGGTTGCCGAGCAGTGCGCCCAGGGGAACGTGGTGGTGGTGGGGCGCGGCGCGCCCGCGGTGTTACGCCATCAGCCGGACGCCATTCATGTCAAGGTGGTGGCACCACGGCCGTTCCGGCTCCGGACCGCAATGCAGCGGTTCGGGATCGATGGGGCCGAAGCCGAGCGCACCCTAGAGGAGACCGACGGCGGCCGGGCCCGCTATCACACGCAGTATTACGGCCGCGATTGGAACGATCCGGCCAACTACCACCTGGTGCTCAATACCGAGGCGCTGGGCTACGACGGAGCGGCCCACCTCATCGTGGAGGCGGTCAGGCGGTCAGGCGGTCAGGCGGTCAGGTCGTCGGAGGGCGGCGCGGGTTAGGCGGGCCAGGCCGGGGTGGCCGGGCAGCCCCCCAGCCGTACTCCTCGCTGCGGGTTATGCGTTTCTGGCCCGCCAGCGCCTCCAGCACCAGCTCGCAGCCGGCCACTTCCGCGGCGGGGTCGTGGCGCGGGGCGAAATCGAGGTCGTGCACCAGGTCGAGCAGGCCCGGCACCACCGCGAACGCCTTGACTGCGGCAGCCGCTTGCTCGTCTCCCGCGACCTTCAAGGCGGCGCCTGCGTCGAACCAGGCCACGATCCGGTCGAGCCGCTCGTCCTCCTCGTCCCGCAGCCGTTCGAGCAGGGTGCGAAGCGCCGCCCGCCGGATCAGATCTTTCGCAATGGTACCGCTGCCTTGCAGCTCACCCTCGTACTCCAGCTCGAGCTTGCCGGTGATGGACGGCAGCGCGGCGTACACATCCGAGATCCGGGGGACCGCCTCCCGTTCGCGGTGCGCGACAGCGCGCCGCTCCGCGCTCGATACCACATTCTCCAGCGTGCTGATCGGGAGCCGCTGGCTCACCCCCGAGCGACGGTCCACCCGCTTGTCGCCGCGGGCCTCGAAGGCAACCCGCTCCACCACCTCGCGCACCACCGGCGGAATGCGGACCGGCGGCGCGACGTCCCCGGGCGCGCTCCCCCCGTTCCGGGCAGTCCAGGCTTCCTGCTCGGTGATCGCCATGCCCAGCTCGATGTCGCGCGGATAGTGGGTGGTGATCTCCGCGCCGATCCGGTCCTTGAGCGGGGTGATGATCTTCCCGCGTGCGGTGTAGTCCTCGGGATTTGCGGTGAAGCAGAGCAGCACGTCGAGCTTGAGCCGCACCGGATAGCCTTTGAGCTGGACGTCGCCCTCCTGCATGATGTTGAAGAGACCCACCTGGATCTTCCCGGCGAGATCGGGCAGCTCGTTGATGGCGAAGACGCCGCGATTGGCGCGAGGAAGCAGGCCGAAATGCATCGTCAGCTCATCGGAGAGCACGTGGCCGCCCCGCGCCGCGCGAATCGGGTCGAGATCCCCGATCAGGTCGGCGATGGTGACGTCGGGCGTCGCCAGCTTCTCGACGTAACGATCGTCCCGGTCCAGCCACCCGATCGGGGTTGCGTCGCCCTCCGCGGTGATCCGCTCCCGGGCGTACTTGCTGATCGGGGCGAAGGGGTCGTCGTTGACCTCGCTGCCCGCCACGATCGGGAGCCATTCGTCGAGAAAGCGGGTTAGGCCTCGGAGAATCCGGCTCTTGGCCTGCCCGCGGAGGCCAAGCAGGATGAAGTCCTGCCGGGCGAGCAGGGCATGGACCAACTCAGGAATGATCGTATCGTCGTAGCCGTGAATGCCGGGGAAGAGCGGCTCACCCGCGGCGAGTGCGCGCAGGAGGTTGACCCGGACCTCGTCGCGCACCGAGCGGTGAAGCAGAGGTGGCTTGCCCCACGCGCTCCGGCGGAGCTCCCCGAGGGTGGCGGGACGTTCCGCGCTCACACCGTCACCTCCGCGGTGAAGGGCAAGGGGGTGAGGTGCCCGCTGCGGTCGCCCAGCGTGAGCTCGGCATCGTCGGCGACTTCGCGCCGCATCGTCGCGAGGGCGAGCATCCGGTTCTCGAGATGGATAGCGGTGCGTAACACGCCGGCGTCTTTGCCCGAATGGCGCAGGACTCGGGACTCGAGACTCGTCACTCGGCGCTCGGCGCTTGGCCCTTCCGCACCGCCCTCGATGATCAGTCCACGCAGAGCGCGGTTGGGGTGGCCGCGGAAGTGGACTCGCGCAACCGTCTCCTGCCCCGTGTAGCACCCCTTGGTGTACGACACCGCGCCGAGCTCGTCGTAGCGGACTTCCTGCGGGAAGGTCTTCTCGTCGATCTCGCGGCCCAGGGTCGGCCATCCTGCCAGCACGCGCGCCGCCGCGAGCCAGGACCCATCCCCCACCTCCATGCCATCGGCCTGGGCCTTGGCGACGAACCTTCGGGCCTCGGCCGCCGGGCCGATGACGAGTCCCGCGAACGGCATCAACCCGGTGCCGACGGCGAGCAGGGCGTGGTCCGCTTCGAGGCTGACGACCATCGCCGGCTCGAGCTCCGGAACATCGCGCGTGAGATCCGGTATCCGCGCGAGGGACTCGTTGCCGAGGAACCATACGACGTCGTGATCGCCGGTGAGATCGGTCAGCCTGGCGAGCCGGGGTGGAAGCGTTCGCCCGAGGTGGGCGAGTGCGGCCTCCCGAACAAAGTCGGGGAGAACCAGGGTGACCCGGCCGTTTTCCCGCACGACGAAGGAGTCGAAGATGATCATGCCTTTCCCGGTGAGCACGGCACCATAGATCAGGCGGTTGTCGCCGGGCGCGACGATGTCGCAGGTGAGCAGGCCTTGCAGACAATCGAGGGCGCCCGGTCCCTCGATGCGCAGGATGGCCGTGCGATCGGGACTGACCGCGGCGCCGCTCCTCAAAGTGTTGAGCTGGGAGGCGGTAATGGAGAAATCGAGCTGCATGGTGCAGCCTGGAAACTAGCCGGGCGCGGCCTCCAGTACCACGGCGAAGGTGGGATCGGGGGCCGCGTCTCCCAGACCCGGGCCTTCGTGATACGCGCCGAAGTGTCCCAATGTCCGGCGCAGGTCCCAGGGGCCGCGCTCCAGGGTAACCGGCACTTCTCGCACGGCGCACCCGTGCCGCAGCTCGCGCAGAGCCGCGATGCCCGGCTCGCCAGACCATCGCAGCGTCCCGCGTCCCGCCCCGGCCGAGACGACGTCGAGTCCCAGCCGGATCTCGACCAGGTCGAGCATGTCGTCGAGCCCATCGGGCAACCCGCCGATCCGCAGCGTGACCGGGCCGGCCAGCGCGGCCAGGGCAGCGGCGCTCTGCAGGCGGCCGGCTTCGTCGGGGAAGAGGCGGGTCCAGGCTACTTCGCTTCTCGCGTCGGCGCGGAGGACCTCGATATCGACCGATTCCCGGGTGCCGGCGAGCTCGAGCACCAGCGTCCATTCCGCTCCCGGACCAGCGGGCGAGAGGAGCTCGAGGGTGATAGCGGCGACCCCTTCTTCCATGAGCTCGCGGGCCTGGCGGGTTAGGACGTCGCGCTCACCCACGGCCACCAGGACCATCCTGGTCTCGGGCAACGGGACGAGCCGGAAGCGCACCTCCGCGATAACCCCGAACGCCCCGAAGCTCCCGAGCGGGACCGGCCCCGGTCGGGTCCCCGGAGCGGCGAGATCCACCGGCATCACCCGGCCGTCTCCGGTGACGAGGGTAAGGCTCTGCACCTGGCTACCGACCGGACCGAACCCATGGCGACAGGGGCCCCCGGTTCCGGTGGCGACTACCGAGCCCACGGTGCGCTCGGGGAGACCCGGGGGATCGAGCGGCAGCCAGAGGCCCTGCGAACCGAGCTCCCGGTGGAGCCGGTTCAAGGCGACTCCCGCGTCGACCGCGGCGAACTGACCCGAGGCCGAAATCTCCCGGATCCGATTGAGGGTCCGGGTCGAGATCGCGAAGTCGGCGGGCGCATCGGCCGCCATCCAGGTCCCGCCGCCTTCGATCCTAACCCGCAAACCCCGCTGGTGGGCCATTCCGCACAGGGCCGCCACGGCGTCGGTTGCCGGGGGGAGCGCGCGGGGAAGACCCTCGGGGTCGAGCTCCACCGCATCGCCGCCGAGGGTCCGGCGCAGCAGGTCGAAGATCGCGCCGCTCCTCATGAGACCCGGCCGCGCCCGTTGGAGCGCGCTGCTTGGTGGATCTGGGCCCGCGCTTCCGCCTGGGTCACCAGCACCGGCAGCGCATGGAGCAATCGCTCGACCCGCTCGGTAGCGGAGCGGGTCTCGAGGAACCGCTGGCGAGTCTCGAACTCCCAATCGAGCAGCGCCGCGATCTCGAAGGTGAGCTGCCCCGTGGGCTCGGGAAGATTGACCTCGGCGGGCCGGTCGGCGAGGGTGTGGAGGGCCACTGCGTAGCGTTCGCCCAGAGCGCGGAGATGCTGGAGCTCGCGCTCGGTGGGGACCTGCACATCGGGCTCGTCGTCCACCCACTCGATCTGGCCCTGGTAGTACGGGGTCGCCGCAGATACCGCTTCAACCAGCCGGAACCGCCGCTCGCCGCTCACCACGATGTTCGCCAGTCCCTCGGGCAGCGGCAGCACCGCGCGAACCAGTGCCGCGCAACCGATCGTGCCGGGGGGAGGCCGCTCCTCCTTTTCGCCCGGTGGCAGAAGACCGAAGCGGCGGTCCCACGTGCCGAGATCGGCCAGGAGCTGGCGATAGCGAGGCTCGAAGATGTGGAGCGGGAGAAGCGCGCCCGGAAAGAGGACCGTCTTCAGGGGGAACAGCGGGAGTTGCATGAGACCGATACTAAAGGAGGTAGTAAGCAGGAGGTAGTAAGAACGGACAACACTGCCGGCATCGAGGCCTGATGCCCGGTCGGTTTGTCGCTACTCACTACCTCCTGCTTACTACCTCCTGGAGTTACGCAGCAGACGGAACCTGCCTGAGTAGTTTGACTTCCGGCGCATTGCGGAGTTTTTCGAAGGCGCGCTCGCGGATCTGACGCACCCGCTCGCGGGTGACCCCGAGCATCGCGCCGATGCCCTCGAGGGTGAGCGCTTCGCTGCCTTGTTCGAGGCCGTAGTAGAGCGAGAGAATCCGCTGCTCGCGAGGGGTGAGATAGCGGCGGAACAGCGTCTTCAGGAAATCCTTGCGAAGTCCCGTATCCACGAGGTCTTCGATCTCACCGGAGTTGCCGGCCACCCGCTCGCCGAAGGTGGCCGAAGTGGAATCATGCCGCTCGACCGGTGCGTCGAGAGAAACCTCGGTGGTCGAAACCAGGCGCGCTTGTCGCACCGTTTCCACCGACTCGTCGAGCACCCGGGCGGTCTCCCAGTCGGTGGGCGAGCGGCCCAGCTCCTGGGCCAGCAGACTCTCGATCCGCGCCATCTTCATGAGCGCGGCGTTCTGGTTGAGCGGAATGCGCACCGTGCGGGTCTGCTCGGCCAGGGCTTTCAGCACGCACTGCCGCACCCACCACACCGCGTAGCTGATGAACTTCACACCGTGCGCTGGATCGAACTTGCGCACCGCCTTGAGCAGTCCCTCGTTGCCGATGGCGACGAGCTCGGAAAGGTCGAGCCCGTGTCCCTGAAATCGCTTTACATAGGAGATCACGAACCGCAAGTTCGCGGTGACCAGCCGATCCACGGCGGCTTGATCGCCCTTGCGGGCTCGCCGCGCCAGCCGGATCTCCTCTTTGGGATTCTCGATCATCGGGAGCTTGCGAATGTCGAGGAGATACTGGTCGAAGGCGTTGGCGGGGGCGGCACGCTGGAGCGGCCGGGCGGTGATGGATGCGTGGAGCGCGTGGGAAGCAGAGACGCGATTGCGAACGGGAGGCATGCCACCTCGCGCGTGGGACGGTGAGTGAGCGCTCGCTGCGTGTGGAGCCCGCGGAAAGACGCGGGTCACGGTGTACAGGAATTCCCGGTGTGACTGGTGCCGCAATGTAGGAATCAGTTTTTGACGGTCAAGATTCGCGACACCGTCCACATCGCAACTATTTCCGTGATCGTCGATTGCGAGGTTCGTCAACGTTGTCCCCAGGGGAGTTTTCCACGGCGATGTGTCGGAAGCGGGTTAACTCCCTCTGGGGAGCCGAGTTGCCGGATCCCTCGGTTCCGGTGATCAGCGTGGAAACTGTGGACAAGCGGGACGGGTGGGGAAACCCTGTGGAAACGAAGTGCAGAAGTGTGCGGGTTAGGAGCGGGTTATGAGCGGGTTAGGAGCGGGGCGAACGGGGCGAACCGGACGAACCGGGCGAACAGGACGAACCGGCTGCGCCGAGTGCCGAGTGCCGAGCGCCGAGCGCCGAGTGCCGAGCTAGCGCGCTGCCCCGCTCGCGGCCGAGCTGAGCACCCGCCGAACCTGCTCCGCCTCGGCCGGCACCGTCCACTGGCCCTTGTCCCGGGCCATGGTGCCGATCGCAGTCGGGAGCGCGAACCGGATGGTTCCCCCGCGGCCCTTCTTGTCGTACTGCATCGCCTCGAGCAGCGCGGCGGCGGTCCAGGCGGAATCCAGCGCGAATGGCCGGCCCAGCCGCTGGAGGGTGGCGCGAATCGCCGGGAACACCCCCGCGCCCGCCACGCCGAGCCGCTGGGCCAGCATCGCCTCGACGACCAGGCCGATGCCCACCGCATCGCCGTGAAGAGTGGCGTAACCGCTCACTCGCTCGATGGCGTGTCCCACGGTGTGGCCCGCGTTGAGGATGGCGCGGCGGCCGCTCTCCCGCTCGTCCTCGCTCACCACCGCGGCTTTGAGCTTGACGCTTCGGGTGATGAGCTCGGTGAGCGCCTGGGCATTCCGGTTCAGCAGCAGCTCGGCGTGCTCCTCGATCCAGGCGAAGTACCCAGCGTCCGCCACGATGCCGTGCTTGAGCGCCTCGACCAGTCCCGCGCCCAGGTGCTCGGCGTGCAGCGTTCCTAACACGGCGGGATCGGCGACCACCGCCACGGGAGGATGGAAGGCGCCCACCAGGTTCTTGCCCTGGCGGGTATTTACGCCGGTCTTGCCGCCGACCGACGCATCCACCATCGCCAGGAGCGACGTGGGGACCATGAGCCAGGGGACCCCGCGCAGATAGGTCGCGGCGACGAACCCCGCCAGGTCGCCGACGACCCCGCCGCCCAGCGCGATGATCCCGCTGTCGCGCCCGAAGCCCAGATCGAGCAGGCGATCGGTGAGGGCGCTCCAGCGGGTCCGGCTCTTGGACGCTTCGCCCGGCGCCACGACCAGGGTGGGCACGTCGAGCCCGTGCGGCACCGCGCGGCCTACGGTGCGATCGGTGATCACCGCCAGCCGCCGCCCGGGAAGGAATTGCTCGGCCAGGCGAGCGAGGCCGGTGTCGGTGAGCAGGCCCGCGGCGACCAGAACGGGGTAGCGGCCGCCCGCGCCGCCCCCGTAGCTGACCTCGACGACCGGTTTCATGCTACCAGATCACATCGGGACGGCCGGCCCGATGATTGGCGAGCCGCGCGAGCACGAACAGGTAATCGGAGAGACGGTTGAGGTAGCGGAGAAAGAGTGGCGGCACCTCGTCCTGATGCGAGAGGGCCACCACGCTTCGCTCGGCCCGGCGGCAAATGGTGCGCGCGAGGTGGAGAGTTGCCGCCTTGGGCGATCCGCCCGGCAGGATGAATGCCCGGAGCGGCTGGAGCTCGGCTTCGGCAATATCAATCGCGTGCTCAAGATCGGTCACCCGTTGATCGGTGAGCTCGGCCTTGGCGAGTGCGGCGCGCACCTTTTCCGGGTTAGGGCTGGCCAGCTGGCCGCCAAGCGAAAACAGGTCGCGCTGGATCGCCTCGAGCTCGGGGTCGCGGAGATCAGGGGGGGTCGCGCGGACCAGGCCAAGGGCAGCGTTGAGCTCGTCGATGTCCCCGTAGGCCGCGACGCGCGGGTTATCCTTGGGCACCCGCCCGCCGCCGAAGAGGCCCGTCTCGCCCTCGTCACCCGTACGAGTGTAGAGCTTCATCGCCTAGGGAAGATAGCGGTTGGGGAACGGGGAGTGGGGCATGGGGCTCGACGTGCTGTCCCCATTCCCCACTCCCCACTCCCCTTCCCGCTAGATTTGTTCAGTGTCAGAAACCATCACCGACATCACGATTATCGGCGGCGGGCCGACCGGGCTGTTCGGCGCGTTCTATGCCGGCATGCGGGGGGCATCCTGCCGAATCCTCGATTCGCTTCCGGCGCTCGGCGGGCAGCTCGCCGCGCTCTATCCCGAGAAGTACATCTTCGACGTGGCCGGATTCTCACGGGTCTTGGCGCGCGATCTGATCAAGGCGATGACCGAGCAGGCGCTTCAATTCGGCTGCGAGATCCGGCTCAACGAGACGGTCACCGGTCTCAAGCGGGTCGATGATGAGGCCGGCGGCATCGGGCACTTCCTCCTCGATACCGATCGGGCGAGCTACTCCACGCGCACGCTGATCATCTGTGCCGGGATCGGGGCGTTCGAGGCGCGCCGGCTCCCGGCCAAGGGCGTCGAGGTTTGGGAAGGACGGGGCCTCGACTACACGGTGCAGGATCCCAAGGCCTTCGCCGGTCAGCGGGTGTTGGTCGTGGGAGGGGGAGACTCGGCATTCGACTGGGTCGTCCACCTCGTAGGGGTGGCGAAGTCGGTGATGCTGGTTCATCGCCGGGACGGATTCCGGGCCCACATGGCCACGGTGCGGCAGGTCGAGCGGCTCCAGCGCCAGGGCAAATGCGAAGTGCGGACCTTCCACGAGGTGAAGGAGATTCACGGCGGCGACCGGGTCGAGCGGGTTACGCTGCTCAACAACAAGACCCAGGAAGAGGAGACCCTACCGTTCGACGCGGTGGTCCCCCAGCTCGGCTTCCACTCGGACCTGGGACCGATCAAGCAGTGGGGGCTGGACACTGACCGGGCCGACATCCGGGTCGATCGGATGATGGCGACCAATATCCCGGGCATCTATGCCGCGGGCGACGTGGCCAGTTATCCCGGCAAGCTCAAGCTCATCGCGACCGGCGCCGCGGAGGCCTGCACCGCAGTGAACCACGCGGTCCACTACATCGACCCCAAGAAGAAAATGAACCCGGGGCATAGCTCGGAGTTGAAGATTTTCGCGAGTCAGCAGCTGGGGTAGCAGCTATCAGCTATCAGTTAACAGCTATCAGCTAGAAACGATCAGCCCACAGAATCACTAATAGCTGATAGCTGATAGCCGATAGCTGATAGCTACCTCGCGTGGGCACCATGATCTGCTCGCTGGGCCCCGAACCACCGGTGGAGCCCGGCCACCAGGGACGGCTGTAGCGCGGTGTAGCGAATCGTCCCGCCCGGCTCGATCGGCGCGTACTCGATCCGAATCTGCCGTGCCTCCGCCCCCGCCCTGAGCTCAGCCACGCCGGGCATGTCGGCGCCGTGGATCGCCATCGGGTCCGAGAAGTCTCCCGCGGTGAACCGCCGCACCTCGTGCTCGAGGTGCTCGCGAATCAGCCGAACCTGGAGCGTATCACCGGCGTCGTTGGCCGTGACGGTCTGGAGCCCGCCGTCGGGAAGGTCCTCGAAGACGTGGGTGGTCCGCGAGAGATCGAAGGGCATGACCTGCGCGCCGCGCGCCGCGACCTCGGCCTGGCGCTCCGGTGACGCCTCCGGTCTCCCACAGGCCAGGAAGGCCGGGAGGAGCACCAGCCCGCACACGGAGTGGGGACGAGCCCTTCGTCGAACGTCCAACCTGTAGCGTAACACTATGAAAGACAAATAGATTTTCGCGGTGCGGTCAATCTTTCGCCGTTCTCTCTCCCGGGTGGCGCTCGCTCTCTCCCTGTTGGGCCTGGTCCCCGGGGACGGCGAAGCTCAGCTGGCGCTCGACGAAGGGCTGGTGGTCCGCCAGCTCAGTTTCAGCGGGAATTCGACCTTTCCCGACTGGGTCCTGGCCAGCTGGATCAGCACGACTCGTTCGAGCTGGTTCGCGCGTGCTCCGCTGGTCCGCTGGATCGGACTGGGTGAGAAGCGCCGCCTCAACGAGCAGGAATTCCGCCGCGACGTCGAGCGGCTCCGGCTGTACTACCGGTACCGCGGCTTCCTGGAAGTCCAGGTTGACACCACGGTGCGGCGCACCGCCGAGGACGTGTACATCACGTTTCGGATCGTGGAGGGGGAGCCCGTGCGGGTTAGGCGGCTCACCATCGCGGGGCTCGACAGCTTTCCCGAGCGGCCCCAGCTCATCGCCGACTTACCGCTCTACCAAGGCGGCCGGTTCGACCGCGAGGAACTCAGGGCGAGCGCCGACACGATCCGGATCCGGCTCCGCGACCGCGGGTTTCCCGAGGGGCGCGTGTTACTGCCGAAGTTCGCGGTGGACAGCGGCGCTCGCGTTGCCGAGGTGGATCTCCTGGTGGAATCCGGGCCCGGCGCGGTGATCGGCGAGATCACGGTGCAGGGCACCGAGAAGGTCGATTCGGCCTTCGTGCGCTCGCTGCTCGCCACCGAGCCGGGGCAGGACTTCCGGGAGCGGGATATCGCCCAGAGCCAGCTCAATCTCTACCGGTCCCAGCTCTTCCGGTTCGCTACGGTGGCGCTCGATACGGCGCACTATGTCTCAGGGGCCGGTGTGGTGCCGATCGCGATCCAAGTGGTCGAAGCGCCCTTCTACCGGGTCGGCCTTGCCGCGGGTTATGGCACGACCGACTGCTTCCGGGGCGGCGCCGGCTGGACGGTGCGGAATGCACTGGGCCACGGCCAGATCTTCGACATTTCGGCCCAGGTCTCGAAGGTCGGGGTGGCCCGCCCGTTCGCCGCGGGACTGGAGAACTCGGTCCTGTGCTCGGCGCTCAAGACCGATTCGATCGGCTCCGACCGGCTCAACTACAACGTCACCGCGTCGTTCCGGCGGCCGGCTTTCCTTTCGCCCGCCAACGCGCTCACCCTGTCGCTCTTCGCCGAGCGGCGGAGCGAGTACCTGGTCTATCTGCGGGAGGAGGTCGGCGGCAGCGCGGCCCTGCACCGCGAGACGGTGGCCCGCATCCCGGTCACCCTGACCTACCGCCTCTCGTCCGGGCGCACCGAGGCGAGTGCGCTCTCGTTCTGCGCGTTCTTCAGCGCCTGCGTGGAGACCGACGTCGAACAGCTCCGGCAGCGGCGGCCCCTCGCGACCCTCACCCTCGGCATGTCGCGGGTTAGGGTAAACAACCAGCTCGATCCCACCCGAGGATCCAACCTCTCGAGTGAGATCACCACCAGCTCGACCGTGATCGGCTCCTCGGACCTGTCGGAGTTTACCCGGCTGATCGCCGACGGCGCGGGGTACGCCCCGCTGGACCGGGACGCGGCCGCGGGCGAGGGCGGCACGGTGGCGGCGCTGCACGTGCGAGCGGGGACCGTGTTCGCCCCCCGGCTCGCGCTGGGCGGCGGGGCCAGCAACTTCGTGCCGCCCGAGCAGCGCTTCTACGCCGGCGGGCCCAACGATGTGCGCGGGTTCAGCCGGAATCTGCTGGGTCCGGTCGTGTACGTCGTGCGGGAAAGCGCGCTCACCGACACGGTGGCCGGCGAGCTCCAGGTTCCCGAGGACTCGGTCGAGACTGCCGCCACCGGGGGGAACTCGATCGCGGTCGGCAATCTCGAGCTGCGCTTTCCTTCGCCGGTCTATTCCGATCTTATGCGGCTCGCGCTGTTCGTGGACGTCGGGACCGTGTGGGAGCGGGGCGGTACCGGCCCGGGCTCGCGGCCGGCCTTGCGGGTTACGCCCGGCGCCGGAATTCGTTTCGTGACGCCGCTCGGCCCGGTGCGGATCGACGCGGCATACAGCGCGGCGCGGCTGCTCCCGGGGCCGCTCTACAAGGTGACCCCGGGCGGCGAGCTGATCCGGATCCGGGACGCGTACCGGCGCGACACGGTCCGGACCGGAAAGGGCATCGTGATCCAGTTCTCGGTCGGGCAGCCGTTCTGATGCATCGCCGGATCGCGCGCTCGGTCTTCATTCTGGTCTGCGGCGCCGGGGCGACCGTGCTCGGCGTCGTCGGGGCGCTCTGGTTCACCGTACCGGGCCGGAGCCTGCTGGTTCGCCTGGTCAGCGACCAGTCGGGCCGGGTCCTCCGGGGCTCGGTCCGGATCGGCGCGGTGAGCGGGACCTGGCTCCGGGGGTTCACCCTCGGGGAGGTCGAGATCCGCGACACCGCGGGCCAGCTGTTCCTCCGGGCGCCGCGGGTTAGGCTCACCTATCAGCTCACCAACCTGCTGGCGGGCCGGTTTGTGGTCAACGAACTCGTGCTCGAGCGGCCCGAGCTGCGGATCCTCAAGCACCGTGATCGGGGCGACCTCAACGGCCGAACCAATCTCGAGGAGATCTTCCGGCTCAACGAGCCGGCCCGCCGGCCGGTTCGCGGACCGGCGCGGCCCCCGCCGCTCATCGAGGCGCGCAACCTGACCATCATCGATGGCAGGGTGATGATCCGGCTGCCGTGGAATCCCGACGGGCGGCTCCGCACCCGCGCACAGGTGGATTCCGCCCTGGCCGCCGAGCGCGAGAAGCCCGGGCGGCGGATCGAGGAAGGGCTGGAAGGTCTCGAGCTGGTTCGCACCCTGGAGCGGGTGAACGGATTCCTGCCGGTGCTCCGACTCTCCAGCCCGGACCGCCAGCCGGTCACGGCGCAGGTCGAGCGCCTCGCGACGCTCATCAGCGATCCGCCCCTCGAGGTCCGCGATCTGCGCGGCACTATGCGGACCAGGGGGGACTCCTTGCTGTTTCAGGCCGATCTGATCGAGCTGCCGGGAACCCGGGCTGGCGGGGACGGGCGGCTCGACTGGCCGAAGGACACCATTCTCTACCGGGTCCAGTTCGACGCGCCCCGGCTCGCGCTGGCCGACCTCCGGTGGATCTCGCCCGAGTTCCCCGACTTCACCGGCTCTGCCCGGGTTAGGGGTAGCTCGCTCGCAGGCTCGCGGACCGAGTGGGCCATCGGGAACCTTGCGGTGGGCGACGCCACCAGCCGGGTGACCGGGCGGATGGTCGCGATCGTGGACGTGTATCGCGGGTTAGGATTCCGCGGGCTCGACGTACAGCTCGCCAACCTCGACCTCGACGCGGTCCGCCCCTATCTCGACACCCTGCCGTTCCACGGCTGGCTCAGCGGCCCGCTCCGGGCCAGCGGCTTCTTCGACAGCATGACGGTGGATCTCGACTGGGAGTTCCGGGATTCGATGGTCACCGCCCCGGCCGATCCGGTGGCGCCGGGGGCGGTGAGCCGGCTCTCGCTCACCGGCCCCATCAAGATGGGGGGCGAG
>JBQTHV010000009.1:0-20528 GCA_052389555.1 Gemmatimonadales bacterium
TGTTTGATCGCGCTGGGCACCTGAGCGGCGATGTCCTGCCACAGCGTGCCTCCGAGCGCCACGTTGAGCACCTGATGGCCCCGGCAGAGTCCTAGCACGGGCTTCCGGTCCTCGACCGCCCACCGGGCGAGTTGAATCTCCACCGCATCCCGCGCCGGATCGACCCGGCCGAGTTGCGGGTGGGGCGATTCGCCGAAGGTGCAGGGATCCATGTCCACCCCGCCGGCGAGCAGAATCCCGTCAAGCTCCTCATACACCGCCCGCAACGCGTCGAGATCATGGTCCAGCAGCGGCACCATCACCGGCGCGCCGCCGGAGTGCGCGATGGCGGTGTAGTATCGCGCATTCATCGCCCAGGAATGGGGGAGATTCTCCGGGATGCCGTCGATCGCCTGGAGCGTCTGCGCCGGTATCCCGATCAGCGGCCTGCTCAATCCATCACTCCCTCCGCGGTCTCGCGGATCAACTGGTCCACCACGGCCTTGAGATCGCCGGTACGCTCGTAGATCGCGAGCTGCCGGTCGGCACTGGTGCCCTGCTCGAGAATGGTGTAGGCGTACTCGACTTCTTTTCGGCTGCCCAATTCATCCACCACATCATCAAGGAACCATTCGAGCATCTCCCGAATCAAGTCCCGGGCCGGGAGCTCCTTCTGCTTGCCGAGATCGAGCAGCTTGCCGTCCAGGCCATAGCGCAACGCGCGCCACTTGTTCTCCTCGATAAAGACGGCGGGGTACTGCCGGAACGAGAGATTGTCGCGGCGAAGCTTCCACAGCTTGGCGATGAGCGCCTGAAAGATTGCACCGATGCACACCGCCTCGTCCACCCGGGTGCATACGTCGCAGATCCGGAACTCCAGCGTGGGATAGCTCCAGTTGGGCCTCAGGTCCCACCAGATCTTGCTCGCGTTGGGAATCGAACCGGTCGCGACCAGCACGTTCACCGTGTCCTCGAACTCGCTCCACGACGCGAGGCTCCGCGGAATGCCGGAGCGCGGGAAGGTACGAAACACCACGCTGCGGTAGGACTTGAGCCCGGTGCGCCGCCCGACCCAGAACGGCGAGCTGGTCGAGAGACAGAGCACGTGGGGGAGAAAGTATCGGGCCACGTTCATCGCGTCGATCAGGAACTCCCTATCCTCGATCCCGATGTGCACGTGGGTGCCGAAGATGAGGAGCGCCTGGGCCAGGTCCTGCAAATCCTCCTTCACGCCCAGGTAGCGATCGAGCGGGGTGATTTCCTGGGCGGTCCACGACGAGAATGGATGACTACCGGCCGCCGCCACCCGGAGCCCCTTCTTGGCCGCGAGCTCCATCACCATCCGCCGGAGCCGCACCAGTTCGGCCCGTACTTCCGAGGGATTCCGGCAGACCTTGGTTCCGACCTCGACCATGGACTGGTGGAGCTCGGGCTTGATCTCGCCCAGCACCAGCGAGTCGTCCTTCAGGATCTCGGTGATGTACGATCGGAGCTCCCGGGTGGCCGGATCGATGATCTGATACTCTTCCTCGATCCCGATGGTGAGCGAAGGCGGCTTCATCGTTCCCGCGCCTCCGCCACGAAGGTCGGCACCGTCGTTCCACCGCCCGCGGTGACGTTCACCAGTGCCGCCGAGCTGACGCGGGTTAGACAGCCTTCGACGGCGGTGCCGCCGAAGACGAATGGTGCGGTGTCCACGATCCGGTCGGAGAAGAGCAGCGCGCCGTCCGTCCAGGACGGAAAGGCCTCCTGGGGGAGGAAGATCCGCTCCTGGACGATGTAGGGTTCCGCGAGCGCGCGCCGAATCGCGGCGGTCCAGGCAGCGCTGTCCACCTCCCAGCCCAGCACGATTCCCGCGCCACCGTACTCATCGTTGGGTTTGAGGACCAGGCGATCGCGGTTCTGCTCGATCCAGGGTACCAGGTCGATCCGCTGCCCTCGGTATTCGGTGCGCCGCTCTTCCACCACTCGAGTCCACGGAATGTGCTCGGCGATGGCCGCCCGCTGCGGGGCATCGAAGAGATCCGCGTTGCGCTCGTCCGACAGCACCGCCAGCGAGGCCTTCTTGTGGAGGATCTTGCAGCGGAACGGGTTCACCATACAGACCGCGCCGCTCCGCACCGCCCGCACGATCGGGTGATCCACTGCCTCCCGATTGACGAGCTCTGAGATGAGCACCCGCTTGTAGATGAGGTCGATCGGGGTTCCCGCGGCGACGAGCCGTCCGTGGACCAGCTCGCAGTCACGCACATCGGCCACGATGCACCGGATCCCCATCGCCTCGAAGTATTCCTGAAAGAGGAGGAACTCGCTCCTGGTCGGCACCTCGCTCCAGTCGAGAATGCCGATGACGGGCAGCTCCCTCCGGCCGCTCCACGTCTCGTAGGCGCCGAGCAGCGCATGCAATGCGCGGTGCCGGACCGGGAGCGGTCGAAGCGCGTGGTGCTCGAGGAACGGCCGCGCAGTCGGAATCGCGAGAAACAACTCGGTGAGTACGTCATGGTAGGCCGATCCTGCGGGGGTCTCTGCGTTGTACTCGGTAACCCGCAAGCGAACCGCCGATTCCGGGCCATGAGCCCCGCTCTCGAAGAACGCATCCAGGCGTGAGAGCGGACTCGCCGGCATGCGGGGCTCCTCGAGCACCAGAGTTCGCTCCCATTCGAGCAAGTGAAACTGGGCCAGTCGGGCCGGATCGGCGAGCGCCGCCTCGAGGGCTTGGGAGAATGCGCCGAGCAGGATTGCGCTGCGTTCTTGGATGAGCTGGTACTCCGCCGGGGTGAGAAACCGGGGGCGGAGGACGGTACACAGTGGACGGTCTCCGAAAAAGAGACCCCGGCGCCGGAGTTGCGCACTGAGCCAGGCATCCGACTCCTCGGCCAGCTCCGCGGTGAGACCCTCATTCCACGCATCGGCGGCATCCCAAACGGGGACTGCCGGGCGCCGAGCGCCGAGCCCCGAGCGTCGTGCCGTCACTTACCCGTCCCCCGAGGGGATCGCGCGGCCGAGGTGGCAGCCCGGAGCGAACGGCCCTTGAGGAAACCGCTCCAGGTGAGCGGCGCCGGCCGCCGCGGAGCCTTGGCGAGCTTGATCGCGAGGTCTGCCATCCCGCTTACCGCCCACTCGAAATGCGCCGGCGTGAGCGAGTAGACGTCCAGGTCCGGCGCGGGATTCATGAAGTCGATCGCGTAGGGAATCCCGCCGCGAATGGCCCATTCCATTGAGTTCATGTCGTAGCCTAACGCGCGCACCAGCTTGCGCGAGTCCTCCACCACGCGCTTCATCAGGGCCGGCGGCAGGAACTCGGGTTCGGGATAGTACCTCCGTTCCCTCGGGTCGTACTTGATCGGGCGGATGTCGTCCTGGCCCAGGCAGATGCACCGCACGAACTCGTCCCACTGGATGAACTCTTGCACGATCATGGTCAGGAGTCCCGACTGATCGTAGTGGTGCAGCAGCTCTTCCAGCGAGTGGCAGACGTACACCGCCTTCCAGCCCCCGCCGTAGGCGTCCTTGAGCACACACGGGAGTCCCACGTAGTCCACCACCGCCTGCCAATCGAGCGGGAACTGGAGATTGCGGAGCGACTCGGTGTGCACGATGCCGGGCACGTACTCCTTGTTGGGCAGCACGAGGGTCTTGGGACTTGCGATGCCGAGCGAGGTGGCGAGCGTGGCGCCGAAGAACTTGTCGTCCGCGCTCCACATAAACGGATTGTTCACCACGGTCGTTCCGCGCAATACGGCGTGCTTCAGGTAGGTGCGATAGAACGGCACTTCATGGGAGATCCGGTCGATGATGACCCGGTATTCCCCAGGCTCGTCCATGCGAGGGGTGCCCAGCCTGACGAGCTCGGCCACCACGCCGGCATCGCGGCGGCTTATTTCCTCAATGAAGGCGGGAGGGAAGCTCCACTCCCTCCCCACGATCAATCCGATCTTGGTTGGCATTCACAAACCCCTCTCCCAAGGGGCCCGGGACCAGGGGCCGGGGGCCAGGGTCGACGGATCAAGTTCATCCTGCCCTGACCCCCCCTGGTCCCGGGCCCCTGGTCCCTAGGCCCTAGTCATGACCCCGAATGTAGCTCCGAATCATTTGCTCCCAATACGGCCAGTCGTGGGCCCAGCCATCCCAGATCCGCAGCGCGTTGCCGATACCCTGGTCCCACAGAATTCCCGAGAACGCTCGATTGTTTTCGCAGAACTGATCGTCCTGGCCGATCGCGAGGATGATGTCCTGCTGCCGAAAGGCGGCGAGCCGCGCGGGGTCATGCTCGTGCCGTATGAAATCCATCGGGTTGCAGCTGTAGACGTTGAGGTCGGAGAATCCGTCCGTCAGGTGCTTGATGTCGTACATCCCGCTCATGCCGATGATGCGGTTCACCTGCTCGGGGTGTCGAAATCCGAAGCACGCCGCGTGATAGGCGCCGAAGCTTGCGCCGACGGCAATGACGAACGGGTTAGGATTGACCGTCTCGGTGAAGGGGAGCGCTTCGGTCAGGAGGTAATGGTCGTACTGGAGATGCCGCCACGCCCGCGCGCCGGGGTGCATTCCCTTGTGATACCAGCTCTCGTCGTGCACCTGGTCGAAGCAGAAGAGCTGGATCCATCCGTTCTCGAGATGGTCGCCCAGCACCTCGTGCATACGCCGGTCGCCCCACTCGTAGCAACTGCCGAGCGAGGTGGGAAACACCAGCACTCTCGCGCCGGCGTGGCCGAAGACCTCGATATGCATCTCGCGACCGAGCGCGGGCGAGAGCCAGGAGTGGTGGGATCTATGCATGAGTTGGAAAAGGTATCTCGGAAGAGGAGGTTGTGTGTGGGAGGTAGTGAGAAGGGACACACTCTCCCGGCCTAGGAACGTAAGACCGGCAAGGTTGTCCCTCCTTACTACCTCCTACTTACTACCTCCTCATCAGGAACGGTATCGCCTCGCGCAGTCGTCGTCCCCACGCCGATTCGTGATGGGGCGCTCCGGGATCTTCCACATACCGCAAGGTCGAGCCTTCGCTCCACCCGATCGTATGCAGCCAGTCCCGCAGCGCGCGGACGTCCTGCACTGCATCGGCGCCCTCGCCGGTGCCGATGTCCAGGTAGAGCCGGGAGGGAGGCGGGGGCGGGCGGTCGCGGTGCCGCTCGAGCCAGCCGAAGATGGCCCGGTGGGAGACCCAGAGGGCCGGGCTCAGGACCAAGGCGGCGCCGAATATCCCGGGGTATCGCCAGAACCCGTAGAGGCTGATCAGGCCTCCCAGCGACGAGCCCGCGATCGTGGTATGGGAGCGGTCGCTGCGGGTTAGGAAGGACCGGTCGATCAGGGGCTTCACCACGCCGGTCACCAACCGGAGGTAGCGCTCGCCCTGGAGGAACGGGTCGTAGTCGTGCCGCCGCCGGCGCCCCCGGTGGGGAATCCCGACGACGATCGGGGCCATCCCCTGCGGCGCCAGGGCGTTGAGGGTGTCCACCAGCCCCCAGTCGCCGGCATGACTGGTGGCCGGATCGAACAGGTTCTGGCCGTCTTGCAGGTACAGCACCGGCCGGGGGGCCTCTCCGGGCGGGAGCGCCACCAGGAGCCGACGCCGGTCCGGCCAGCGCCCGGCCGGGGCGGTGAGGAGAGTGATCTTGCCTAACCCGCCGGTGTTCGGCAAGGCATACCGCCGCCACCCCTGCCGGCTCAGTAGCGCCATTCCATCCGTCCATAGACGGCTCGCCCGGTGAACCCGAACGGCGAGACGTTGGCATAGGGAAAGATCCCGAAATACGAATTCCCCTCGACGGCCGGGTCCCCGAATCGGTTGCGATCGGGATAGGTGTCCAGGAGGTTCCGGACGCCGGCCGCGACGGTGAGCCGGCCGGTCCGGGCCCAGGCGACTTCCAGATCGGCGAGCCAGCGGCCGCCGTAGGTCTGGGCCAGGGTGCCGTCCGGCGCGGGTCCGAAGTCCCGCACCGCGCCGTGATACCTAACCCGCAGGATCAGGAAGCCCGGCCCGCCGGTGACCCGGGCCGCGAGCAGCGCGTGGTCGCCCGGCTGGCCGGATTCAATCCGGACGCGCTCATCCGCCGGGAAGAAGGCGGACCGGAACTGGCTCAGGAACCCGCTCACCGAATCCACCCGGACGACCCGGACGCGGTGATGATCCCACGCGGCCTCGAGCCGGACTCCGAGGCCCGCGGCCTGGAAATCATAACCCGCACGGGCCTCGAATCCGGCAGTCCGAGTATCGGCGGCGTTGACGAAGAGCCGGACCGCATCGATGCCGATCAAGCCGGCCACTTCGAGGCGGCTGCGAACCACCGGACCTTCGAACTTGCCGGTCAGCGTGATCCGGCGCTGCACCTCGATGCGATAGTAGTCGGCATCGAGCCGGAGCCGGCCGCCCAGCGCCCGCATGCCTAACCCGGCGGCCCATGCCCACGACCGTTCGGCCCGCAGGGCCGGCCCGCCCAGCTCGATCGCCACCGAGTCGGCGGTCGGGCGAACCAGGTCGAAGAATCCGACATTGTCCGTGACCGGCACCAGAGTACGGGAATACCACCGCTGGGGCAGCGACGGGAGCCGGTATCCCGTCCCTCCCGAGCCGCGGAGGAGCAGGCCGCCGACCGGCCGGACCTCGACGCTCCCGGTCAGGCCGGCAAGGGGCGCTCCCTCGTCGGGAAAGAACTGCTCCAGCCGGGCGGCCCCGCCCAGCACCAGCCGGGGAGCCGGTTCCATCCGGACCTCGGCATAACCCGCAACGTTGCCGCGCCGGAAATGTCCGCTGTCGTCCGGCATAAAGCCCGGAAAGCCCTGGGCGCCCAGCGGAGCGAAGCCCCCGGCATCGGGGCCGTCCTGGATCGGCACCGCACCGAAACGGTAACTGTCGCGCTCGCCGGGCTCGATCCGGTAGCCCTCGCTGCCCCCGGCGATCCCGGCCGTGACGTCCATCCGGCCGAGCCTGCCTCGGAGGGCGAGCTCAGCCGTGAGCCGGGTGGCGCCCAGAGTGCCCGCGTCCAGCCGGGTCGGGCTCAGCGGGCCAAGCGAGGCGTTGGCGGTGTTGTGCACGTCGAAACGGAGCGTGTTGGACCCATAACCCGCGGCGAGTTCCCAGCGCCACCGGCCGCCGGCCAGATCGCCCCGGGCCCCCAGGTCGGCGGCGTAGTCCCGGATCGTGGCGACGATCCGGGGGAGGAAGCCGGTGGGATAGAGGGAGCGGACCGTGGCATCCTCGCTGGGGCGGCGCCAGAGCGCCGCAGATCGTCCCCGGCGCTGATGCGCGGCCAGGGCGGCGGTCCACTCGAGGTTGCGGGTTAGGGGCCCTCCGGCCCGCGCCACGGCGGTCAGATCGTGTGTCTCGGGGTCGCCCAGGCGGTGGTTGACCCGGTTGGCGTAGCGGGGATCCTGGTTGCGCGGGTCGGCGGGGAAGAACTGCTCGCGCCGGTCCGGTTCCGCCCGGTTGGTCGCGCCCCGGCCCCGATATTCGCCGGTGAGCTGGAGGAAACCGCCACCGCCCAGTCGGACCCGATGGGTGCCCGCGAGCTGGGCAGCGGCGCCGTCGCCCGCGGTCGCCAGGCCGAACCCGCCGGTGAGCTCGGCGGGCCGATCGGTGGCGAGCACAATGTTGATCACCCCCGCCTGGGAGCCGGGGCCCCATCGGGCGCTCGGCGTCCCCCGCAGCACCTCGACCCGCTCCACCGCAGCCAGCGGGATCGCGTGCAGATCGATGCCCGCCTGTCCCTGCCCGACGGTCGCGTTGACGTGCACGAGGGCGCTCGGAAGCCGGGGCCGGCCGTCGACCAGAATGAGGAGCTGGTCGGCGCCCATCCCGCGCCGGGTGAGCGGCGGCAGGTGATCGGTGCCCTCCGCTCCGCTCGGCCGGGTCAGGTTCAGCTCAGGAAGCAGGACCTGGAGTGCCTCGGCCAGGACGGTCCGGCCGGCGGCGCGAAGGTCCTCGCGGGTTAGGACCAGCGCGGAATCGGGAGCCTGGGCACCGAGCGGCTCGAACCGGGCGGACAGGCCGAGCAGGGCGATCGAGGCGAACCGGACGAACGGGACGAACCAGGCGAACAGGCGGAACTCGCCAACCCGTTCGCCCTGCTCGCCCTGTCCGCCCCGTTCGCCTGGTTCGTCCTGCCAGATCACCAAAGGTCCAGCCGATGAATCCGAACGCCACCTGCAGGCTGAGAGTCGGTCGAGGCGAGGAACAGGGTCCGGCCCAAGAGCGCCGCCCGGGCAAAGCCGGCGGCCCGGGTCGCCGGGACCGGGGCCAGCGTCCAGGAGCCGGTGACCCGGCCGTCCCGGGTGACCCGCTTGACCCGCCACGCCGCGGCGTCCCTAACCCGCTCGAGCCAGATGACGACCGCCGCGCCGTCGGCCGCGAGCTCCACCTCGGCCCGCCCCAGGGGAGCGCCGTCGTCCATCCGGAGCGGCGCCGCAAAGCGAGCCCCGGCATCGCCGGAGCGGGCCAGGCTAACCCGCGGCGATCCGCCACCCTCGGTATACCACGCCACCACCACATCTTGCCCCGAAGCCGCGATAGCCGGTCCATTCACCGGGCAGGCCTGGTAGACCCAGCCGTCATTCGCCACCGGCACCGGATCGGTCCAGCCGCCCTTTACCTGCCGCATCAGGTAGATATCGCGTACCTCTTCGACCGTACGGTCGCGATAGACCGCAATGAGCCCCTCGCTGGTCCGGGCCAGGGCCGTCTGGCAACAGTCGCAGACCCGCGTATCGAGGATTCGATCCGGGCCGGCCCGTCCATCCCGCTCGATGCTCCCGGCGGCGAGCGACATCGGCCCAGGTCCAAGAGCGGCCTGACGACCATCGAGCCACAGCAGGTCGGCACCTCCATCAGACCGCGGCAGCATCGCGACAAAGCCATGTTCGGTTTCGGACCGATCGCGATGGGGAGTGGCGGGCGCAGTCCAGGTTCTCCCCCGGTCGGCCGAGGTACTCACCCTTACGTGGTAGGCGTAGGTCTTGGCCGCGGTCTTCTCGAGCCAGTGCACCACCCAGCGGCCGTCGGAGGTCTCCACGACCGAAGGGAAATCGGCCCAGTTCACGAAGAAGTTGTCCCGCTCTGCTACGGTGATCGCGGAGCTCCACCGACCGCCGCGCCGCTCGGCAATCCGCAGGGCGAACCGGCCGCTGTCTCGCGGCTCGAACCAGGTGAGCAGCAGTCCGCCGGCGTGGGTGGGCGCCAGGAACGGCTTCCCGCTCCCCGGCGGTCCCGCGAAGTCCAGCACGGGGTCGGCAGCCCCGGGGTGCCGGGCGTCGAGTGCCGGATCGCCAAAGACGACCAGTGGCAACAGCAGAGGGGCAAAACGTGACGAAAGCATGAGGAAATATAGGCCAGAAAGTATGAAGAACGATTCATGTGGAATTCACGAGGGCTCGAGCACCCCGAACAGACATTTCCCGCACCCACAACCCCAGAAGGGGAGTGTTTGACTATGCAGCGTTGGACTGTTGGGCTTCTGCTTGGCCTCGGTGCCCTGAGTTCCTGCACGAGCGCGGAAGAAGAGCCCGGGGAAGAATCGGCCCTGGGCGCCGAATTATCAGCATTCGAGC
This sequence comes from Gemmatimonadales bacterium, assembly GCA_052389555.1. Lineage (GTDB taxonomy): Bacteria > Gemmatimonadota > Gemmatimonadetes > Gemmatimonadales > GWC2-71-9 > JABFSM01. The sequence goes on from JBQTHV010000009.1 coordinate 9,523, forward strand.
TCGAGAATGGCATCGGGCCGGTCAAGGAAGCGGTGACGCTGGGTCCCCTGGACCCGGCCCTGGCCGAGCAAGGCCGACAGATCTTCGACACCAAGTGCTCCATGTGCCACAAGATGGACACGACCTATGTGGGCCCGCCGATCGGCGAAGTCACTGCGCGGCGCACGCCGGCCTACATCCTTAACATGATCCTTAACCCGCAGGAGATGGTGGAGAAACATCCCGTCGCCAAGCAGCTCCTCGCGGAGCGCATGACGTTCATGCCCAACCAGCAACTCACGCTCGCGGACGCCCGGGCCGTGCTGGAGTACCTGCGCCCCCAATCGAAGGGCGGCACCGCACCACCCAAGGAGGATTGATCCTATGCCCCGCATGACGAATCGGCCCTGGGGGGTCGCCCCCCTCATCGCGTTGGTGGCCAGCCTGGCCGCCTGCGCCGGTGCCGGCACGCCGATCGGGTCCGCGGCGGACGCAGCATCCAAGGTCTATGTCGCTCCCGGACAGTACGACGAGCTCTACGCGTTTCTCTCGGGAGGATTCTCCGGGAACGTGGTCGTCTACGGCCTGCCATCGGGCCGGCTGCTTCAGCAGATCCCGGTCTTCTCACAGTATCCCGAGAAGGGCTATGGCTACTCGGAGCAGACCAAGGCCATGCTCAACACCAGCTACGGCTTCCTGCCTTGGGACGACATCCACCATCCCCAACTCTCGATGACCGGCGGGATCGCCGACGGGCGCTGGCTGTTCGTGAACGGGAACAACACGCCGCGGATCGCCCGGATCGATCTCACCACCTTCGAGACCGAAGAGATCATCGAGATTCCTAACACGGCAGGCGGACACGGCTCGCCCTACCTCACCGAGAACAGCGAGTACGTGGTGAGCGCCACCCGCTTTGCCATCCCGACCCCCCAGGCCGATGTCTCGATCCGGGAGGGCCAGTTCGGCGGGATGATCAGCTTCATCAAGGTGGATTCGGCGACCGGCCACATGCAGCTGGCCTTCCAGCTCCACGTGCCGGGCTACAACTACGATCTGTCACGCGCGGGCCGGGGCCCGTCGCACGGGTGGTCGTTCTTCTCCACGTATAACACGGAACAGGCTCGCACCCTGCTCGAGGCCAACGCCTCCCAGCGCGACAAGGACTACATCGCCGCGGTCAACTGGAAGCGGGCCGAGCAGTGCGTCGCGGAGGGGAAGGCGAAGGAGTGGACGACTCCCTACGCCCACAACGCGGTGGGGGAAGACGGCATCGCGCGAACCGAGATGATTCGGGCCCAGCAGGTTCTGGACGCGCGGACCTGCCCCGACATGATGTACTACCTGCCGACTCCGAAGTCGCCCCACGGGGCCGACCTCGATCCGACCGGCGAGTTCATCGTGGGCGGCGGCAAGCTCGCGACCGTGATTCCGGTCCACTCCTTCTCCAAGATGCTCAAGGCGATCGAGGACAAGGCGTTCGACGGCGAGGTGGACGGCTTCCCCATCATCAAGTATGAAGCGACCATCGCCGGCGAGGTGCAGAATCCCGGGTTAGGCCCGCTCCACACCGAATTCGACGGCAAGGGCTACGCCTACATCTCGGTGTTCATCTCGTCCGAGATTGTGAAATGGTCGCTCGCGACGTTCAAGGTGGTCGACCGGATCCCGGTGCCCCGGGCGGATTGGTAGGCCTTCACCTTGGCCGCGTCTTCCACGACGCTCGCCCACGCCTCGACGGCGTCCTTGCCCTGCTGCCGCTCCGCTTGGTAGGAGTCCCAGAGAACCTTGCGGATATACGGGTATTTGGGCCGCAGCGGGCTGTACGGATACCAGGACGCAGTGGCACCGCGCTGGCATCCCCTCGGCTCCACGTTGGGAATGTCGGGATCGATCTGGGGCCAATCGGTCTTCTGGAGCTCCCAGCAGATCAGCCCGTCCTTGACGAAGACCTCCCAGCTGCACGCCATGGAGCAGCTCACCCCGTGGGAGCTACGCACGCTGTAGTCGTAAGACCACCGATTCCGGTAGAAGTCTTCCCAGGAGCGGGACTCCTGGCTGATGCGAAACCACTTGCTCTTCATGGCCGTATCTCCACCCGCTTGGTTGCCGCAGTCAGCCCGATCAGAGTGAGCCCACAATCGCCACCAGAGCCAGCACGAGCGTGGGCAGGAACAAGGCTGGGCGCGTTGGAGGCGGCGCTTGGGAGGCAGCCAAGTAACCGATGACCGCTTCCAGCTGCGGGTCGGTCAAGCCGAGGCTTGGCATGCGCACCCCGTACTGCGCCATCAGCGCGATTGTGAGGGAGTCACCCTCCCTGCGTAACTGTTCCGGATCCCGGATGAACCGCATGAGCCACATGCGCTCGCGCCGCTCAGTGACGCCCTTCAGGTCGGGTCCCATGCGAACCCCAGCGCCGACGGTATGGCACGCGACGCAAATCGACTGGAACACGCGTTTTCCTTCGTCGGGGTGCGGAGCCTGCGCCAGGAGCCCCGGCGAGCACGGCGGGAGGCCCGCCAGAACGACCGCGAGCAGCGGGCCTAACGACGCCGGGCGCGTGGGCTTACCGCAACCAGGCCGGCTCATGTCACTCCTCCTTGTTCGCCTTCGATTTGAGTCTTCTTGGAGAACGTCCCGAACCCACCCTCGGGCGGCCATCATGTTGGGGAACCCGATCGTGGGACAGGCCAACAGCGCGACCTGTTCCAGGGCGTCCGGTTCAATCCCCTGAGCCAGTGCCTTGCGAGTGTGGGCATAGGTCGACCCTTCCATCCGCGCTCCGATGGAGAGGGCCAGCTTCCCAAGGGCGATCAGGACTCCCTCCGGGCGGGAGGTGAGTGGTGTTGAACGCTTCGCCCCTTTGTAGGTCCGCCTGGATGAAAAAGAAATGAAACCTTCCGGAAGGGCCCTTCATGACACGGGATCAGGAAACCCAAGGACGTGGTGATCGATCTGAAAAGCCTGGTTGGTACCGCACCTCGGCATCGTGCTCCCCGAGCCAGGACGCGAAGCTCCCGAGATCCTCGAAGGGGGCGTGCTGGAGGACCTGAACTCTCACGGGACGACTGACGACTGACGACTGACGACTCTGCCTACGGGAGCCCCACATCGAAGGTCCCGCTCGTCATCACCAGATTGGTCGTCGCGGCGAAACCGGTTTTCGGCACGAGCGTAGCCGAGAAGGTTCCCTGGATCCGGCCATTGCCGAAGCTCGTGACCGTGATGGTGCCGGTGTCGAGCAGGGCAATCTGGCCGCTCACCAATCCGGTCATGCCACCCCAGCAGCATAGCGCGTTAGGGTCGGTCCCCGGGGTCGTGAGAATCCGATTGAAGTTGTTGGCCAGCAGCTGATAGGTCCCCGCGCCCGGGAACGGGACCATGGTGATGCCGATAGTCAAGGTAGTATTGCCCGCGAGGATGGTGAGGCCATTCGCCAAGCCTCCGGCGGTGATGGTCGCTCCGTTCCAAGCCTGGCCGCCGAGCACAGCGGACACTTTGCTCTTCGCTGCCTCCGGCACCTCGCCCACAGTTCCAGTCGTGGTGATCGGGAAGTCGAACTGCCCATTGGTTACTGTCTTGGTCCCGCTCGCACCGGTCACGCCAACTCCTTTGGCGACGAAGGAGAAAGTGCCGGCGGCCCGGGTAGCGGTCAGGGTCGAGATCGCCACGGTTCCGGCGGCGCCGCTCAGCTCCGTCATCCACACCACTGATCCCACACTCACCGAAGCGGTGCCCCCGGACACCCCGCCACCGGTGCCAAGCGGATAGGTGCCGGGGCCGGGGATGTTGACCAGGTTGATCTGGATCCCGGTGAGGTTGCTGGCCGAGCTTCCGGTCGCGCCGTACATCGGATAGTGGCCGGGGTTGGCGAGGGTAATTCCCTGGAGGTAGCGATCTTCACTAGTCCAGGCCATGCCGTCGATGGTGGCGCTCAGCTGGCCCGATCCCGAGGGCCCGGTGGGGCTCCCCCCTCCGCCACATGCGGCAAGGGCGAGCAGTGTCAGGGAGAAAGACTTCCGCATGGCGACTTCGCCGAATGAGTGTACCAGCCATGCGCAGAAAGCCTCGAGAAGCCGTCATCGACCTCTTACCTTTTATCTCTCGCCTCTCACCTCTCACCTCTCACCTCTCACTGCTTCTCGACCCGCCCGCACGACGTCCCCCGCCCGCTCGATCGAGCGGATCACGCCCACGCTCTTACCGGCTTGCCAGTACGTGTGCTCACCCCGCCGGTCGAGCGAGGCACGCTTGAGCTGATGGAGCGATTTGAGCGCGTACCAGGTGCGGATCCACCGTTTGGTTCGCCGGCCTCGCAGCATCCACTTGGCGATCCGCCCCGCCCTGAGCCCCATCCGCTGCACTTCCGGCGTGTTGATCACCGCCACCGGTATGCCGGTGATGCGCTCGCTCAGCACGATGTCCTCAGCGTTCGCCTGGAGGATGGCCTGTTTGTACGCCTCACTCGCGCCGCACTCGACCGTCGCGATGAACCGGGTACCCATCTGCACGCCGGCGTACCCCATACGGAGCGCGGCGGCGAAGCCGTTCCCATCGCCGATCCCCCCGGCACAGACCACAGGTAGGCCGAGGTCCCCGACTTCCTCGAGCAGCGCTTGGGCGCTTCGAGGCCCGGGATGGCCTCCGGCCCGGTGGTTGACTCCGATCAGTCCATCCACTCCTGCATCCCGACCCTTGATCGCCCACTTTCGCTCGGTGACGTCGTGATAAACGAACCCACGCGCCGCGTGGACCCGGTCACCCACCCAGCGTGGGTTTCCGAGTGAGGTGATGAAGAACCGGACTCCTTCCTCCAGCGCGATCTCCACCCAGCGGACCATCTTCTCGTGGTAGCGCTTCGAGCTCCGCTCGATCAGCGCGTTCATGCCGAAGGGCTTGGGCGTGAGTCGGCGGATCAGGCGCAACCCCTCCCGGAAGTCGTGGCCATAGACATAGGTGAGGGAGATCGGCTGCACGATCCCGATGGCGCCGGCCTCCGAGACCGCCGCGACCAGCTCGGGATTGGTGCAGGGATACATGGCGCCGCAGATCAGCGGCACCTCGATGCCCGCATGTTCACAGAGAACCGTGCGCACCGATTCCCAATTCCCGATCCAAGCGCCACACCACCCTAACCCGGCACACCACGATCCCCTCGGCATCCCGGATCTCGGCCTCGACCGGGAACTCGGTAGGCCCGGTAATCTCGGGCGGGGCGACGACGGCTTCGGCGGTGAGGGTGCCGCGTGCTTTGCGGAAGTATTCCGCGCTCAGGCTGAGCACGATGGCGCGGACATGATCGGGGAGTGCGGTGACGAGAGCCAGTCCGCTGGTGAGCTCGCCCAGGTTCACCAGCGCCACGGCGTGCACCGATCGGAGATGCTGCCGCACCGGGCGGCGATCACGCAGGGTGAGCCGGGCAAAGCCGGGCCGAAGCTCCCTAACCCGCGCGCCGATGCTGCCGGAGTAAGGCACCAGCCGCCCAATCAGCCGGCTGAACAGCCAAGGCCCGCCGGGCAGGGACCGGAGCCGGCCCCACCAGTCGAGGACCTTACTGCCGAGATCCCGTTCTGCTACGCGACTCGGGTGGTCGGTTGCTGACCCCGCCCCCGCCCCCGCTGCCAGAACCGCTTCTCCCACCACATCGGCGGTACCGGCACCGTCGCTGCGACCGGCCGGGCGTGCGCGAAGAGATCCTCCTGGACCTTGGGCTCTCGGAGTTTCCAGATGACGCCGTCGGTGAAGAAGTGGTGGATCGAAATGAAATAGCTCAGCAGGACCGGCGCCACGCTGTTGGGTCCGGCGCCGAGCAGATGGGCCGCGACGCTCTTCGCGGGGCCCGGCACGAAGAGGGTCAGGAGGAATGCCACGCCGGCGAGCACCGCCACATACCCGAGCATGTGGGAGACCGGGTGCCCGCCGGGCTTCCGGATCGCCCGGTTGAGCTCGACCCGAGCCGGAAACTCGAGGTGCTGGAGCGCGTGCGCGAATTGCGCAAAGAACAGTCCCGCCAGTCCCCATCGCGCGACCGCAGCGTACCACACGAAGATGGCCGCCTACGCGACCACGCCGCCGAACGGCGGAGCCTGGCCAGTTCGCAGCTTGAGCCGGGTGAGTCCCACCGCACCGAGCAGAAACGCGAGGACCGTTCCGTAGGTCACCACGTCGTAGGCGACGTCGGCCAGCGGCGCGAGGGCCGCTACCGCGCCGTAGGTCTCCCGGGAGGACCAGTAACGCAGAAACCACACGAGATGCCACGCGAGGAGGATGCGCAAGCCGCCGCGAATGAGCCAGGACTCCACGGGATCGAATCGGCTGCCTTGCAAATGGGCGAAGGACACCAGCATCCCCCAGGCCTGCCCGGTGTAATGCCAGGCCAGGTAGCCGCTGCCGATCGCAAAGAACGCGGTAATCAAGAACCGGGAGCCCTGGTTCACCTCAACGATCGCGAGCACCAGGCCGACCAGCATGATCAGCGGGATGCCGATCGTGGCCCACTTGTGCTTCATGATCATCTGGCGATCCCGGTACACGATCCGGTAGGAGGCCATGAAGTGGGCGTAGTTGATGATGATCTGGGCCCAGGCGACCGCGGCCAGACTTACGATGGTGGTGAGATCATCGATGCCGCTCAAGAGCATCGGGATCAGAACCAGGATGGAGAGCCCGCCTACGGTGAGAAAATCCACCACCGGCGAAATGATTGAGCCCGCGCGGGCGACCGCGGTTACTTGAGAAGCCGGGGCTGCTTCCGATCTGGATGCCATGGGCGACTCCGGTGGGATGCTGATCCCACCCGTGATACGCCCGCCCCGGTGAAGAAACCATGAAACTTTCCTGAATCCGACTCGTCGCTGTAGATTGCCGCTACCGCCAGGGGCACCGGGAATTCCGGTTGAGAGGAACCCTTGGAACCTGATCCGGTTCATACCGGCGTAGGGAGCGCGGGCCAGTTCTGTGAGCGGCCGGCGCTCTCCCGAAAGAGGAGTGCGATAATGGCCACTCGACAGACGGACAGGCGGACAGGCGGTCAGGCGGTCAGTCAGCCTGACTCGCAGAACGCAGCCGCAAGCGAACCAGCCGCCGAGCCGTCCAGCCGTCAAGCCGTCCAGTACCGCGGCGTCTTCCCTAACTCCCGGAAAGTCTATCTCGAAGGCCTCCACGGCATCCGGGTGCCGATGCGGGAGATCATCCTGGCCGGCGGAGAGCCCCCGCTTCGGGTGTATGACACGTCGGGCCCGGAAGGTTTCGACGTCCGCGAAGGACTGCCGGCTCTCAGAGCTCCGTGGATAGCAGCGAGGGAATGGGGAATAGGGAATAGGGAATGGGGATCGAAGGAGGAAGTCCCTACTCCCGATTCCCTACTGCCTACTCCCCAGGGAGGGGAGGAACTCATCCCCGCAGGCTTGCGCCGACAGGTTCTCAGGGGGAGGGGCACGGTCACCCAGATGTATTACGCCAGGCGCGGTGAGGTGACCCCGGAGATGGAGTTCATCGCCCTGCGGGAAGGGTTCCCCGCCGAATTCGTGCGCCAGGAGGTTGCCCGGGGCCGAGCCATCATCCCGGCCAACATCAATCATCCCGAGCTCGAGCCAATGAGTATCGGCCGGGCGTTCAAGGTGAAGATCAACGCCAACATCGGCAACTCGGCGATCAAGAGCTCGATCGACGACGAGGTCGAGAAGCTCCGGTGGGCGACTCTGTGGGGCGCCGATACCGTGATGGATCTTTCGACCGGCAAGAATATCCACGCTACCCGTCAGTGGATCGTCCGCAACTCGCCGGTCCCGATCGGTACGGTCCCCATCTACCAGGCGCTCGAGAAAGTGGGCGGGGTGCCCGAGGAGCTCACCTGGGAGATCTACCGCGACACCCTGATCGAGCAGGCCGAGCAGGGGGTCGATTACTTCACGGTGCACGCGGGCGTCCTGCTCCGCTACATCCCGCTGACCGCCAATCGGGTGACCGGGATCGTGTCGCGGGGCGGCTCGATCATGGCCAAGTGGTGCCTGGCCCACCACCAGGAATCGTTCCTGTACACCAAATTCCGCGAGATTTGCGAGATCATGCGGGCCTACGACATCTCGTTCTCCCTGGGTGACGGGCTGCGCCCCGGCTCGATTGCCGACGCCAACGACGCCGCGCAATTCGCCGAACTCGAGACGCAAGCGGAGTTAACCCGCATCGCCTGGGAGTTCGACGTCCAGGTGATGAACGAGGGGCCGGGCCATATCCCCATGCATCTCATCCGGGAGAACATGGACAAGCAGCTCGCCTGGTGCGACGAGGCGCCGTTCTACACGCTGGGTCCGCTCACCACTGACATCGCGCCGGGTTATGATCACATCACCAGTGCGATCGGCGCGGCGATGATCGGCTGGTACGGCACCGCGATGCTTTGCTACGTCACCCCCAAGGAGCACCTGGGCCTGCCCGACCGGGACGACGTGAAGGCCGGGGTCATTGCCTACCGGATCGCGGCCCACGCGGCCGATCTCGCCAAGGGTCATCCGCGGGCGCAGGAGTGGGACGATGCGATGTCGAAGGCGCGGTTCGAGTTCCGCTGGGAGGACCAGTTCAACCTCTCGCTCGATCCGGTCACCGCGCGGAGCTTCCACGACGAGACCCTGCCGGCCGAAGGCGCCAAGCTGGCGCACTTCTGCTCGATGTGCGGTCCCCGGTTCTGCTCGATGAAGATCACCCAAGACCTGCGGGAGATTGCCGCGGGGATGGAGCAGAAATCCCGGGAGTTTCGTGAACGGGGCGGGGAGCTGTACGTGAGAAGTGAGAGGTAACGAGGTGAGAGGTTTTCCTGAGTGCTGCTGCCGCCCTCTCACTTCCCACCTCTCACCTCGTACCTCTCACCTCTTACCGTCGTGATCGTCCTGGGCTACGGCCTCGCGCTGCTCATCGGGATGTCGCTGGGATTACTCGGCGGCGGCGGGGCGATCCTCACCATCCCGACCTTGCACCACGTGATGGGCTACAGTGTACCAGACGCGGTGCCCATGAGCCTGGTGGTCGTGGGCGTGACCAGCGGGTTAGGAGCGGTCTCGCACTGGCGGGAGGGGCACGTCCAGCCTCGGACCGCGTTCGCCTACGGGGTGCCCGCGATGCTGGGTGCGGTGCTGGGAGCCGACCTGGGTCCCCGGACCAGCGACGAATTCCGGCTCGTGGTTTTCGGGATCGTGTTGCTGATCGCGGCGGCCGTGATGTTTCGCGGGACGGTCAGGGCGGACCGGGCGAACCAGGCGAGCGGGGCGAACGAGGCGGTCGGGAGCCGAGTGCCGAGTGCCGAGCGGGGAGCCGCCGAGCCGCCGAGCCGTCCAGCCGTGGCGCTCGTAGGCGTGATCGGCGCAGGCGTCGGCCTGCTGACCGGCTTTGTCGGGGTGGGTGGTGGATTTCTCTATGTTCCGACCCTGACCGTCTTGGCCGGCCTTCCCATTAAGCACGCTGTCGGGACCTCGCTCGTGCTCATCATCCTGAGTTGTGCCGCCGGGCTGGCGCGCTATCTTGGCAATCCGGAATTGGGTGGGCTGGATTGGCGGGCCATCGGGCTGTTCACCGCCATCGCCCTGGTGGGCGCGGCGATCGGAAGCCGGTTGGTGCACTCAGTGTCCCAGCGGCACCTGCGCCGCGGATTCGCCGGGTTCCTGCTCGTGTTAGGCGTGGTCGTACTCATCGCGAGGTAGTATGTACTTCCAGCGCTTCTATGACGATTTCCTCGCCCAGGCCAGCTACCTGATCGGCTGCGGTACCACGGGCGCCGCCGTCGTGATCGATCCCAACCGGCTTGCCGATCAGTACATCGCTGCAGCCGAGCAACAGGGTCTCCGGATCACCGCCATCACCGAAACCCATATCCACGCCGATTTTGTGTCGGGGACTCGCGAGCTCGCCGCACGCACCGGTGCCACCATGTATCTCTCCGGATGCGGAACCGCGGAGTGGCAGTATGAGTTCGGCGGCGAGCGCGGAGTCGTCCTGCTTCGGGATCGCGATACGATCTCGGTGGGGCGAGTGGAACTTCGGGCGGTACACACCCCCGGGCACACGCCCGAGCACCTCTCGTTCCTGGTGACCGACACCGCCACCGCCCACGAGCCGATGGGGATCGTCACCGGCGATTTCGTCTTCGTGAACGACGTGGGCCGGCCCGATCTCCTGGAGAAAGCGGCGAATCTCCAGGGTACCGCGGAAGAAGGAGCGAGGCAGCTCTTCCGGAGCCTCACCTGGTTCAAGACGCTCCCTGACCATCTCCAGATCTGGCCTGGCCATGGCGCGGGAAGCGCGTGCGGCAAGGGGCTTGGTGCGGTTCCCCAGTCGACCGTGGGCTACGAGCGCCGATTCAACTGGGCCTTCTCAGTGAATGAAGAGAACGAGTTCGTGAGCATGGTGCTCGAGGGCCAGCCCGAGCCGCCTCGCTATTTCGCCGAGATGAAGCGGATCAACCGGGAGGGCCCTCGGATTCTCGGCGCCATCGTCGTGCCGGAACGAGTCGCCGAGCATCGGCTAGAGGGCGTCCTGGCCTCGGGCGCGGTGGTCGTCGATATCCGTCCTTCCCCGGATTATGCCTCGGGCCACATTCCGGGAACCCTCAACATCCCCTTCGGGTCGAGCTTCGCGACCTGGGCGGGCTCCTTACTCCCGTACGATCGCGATCTCTACCTGCTGGTTGATGAGGCCGGAATCGATCGGCTGCTCAGGATGGTGCAGACCCTGAGCCTCATCGGGCTCGACCGGGTGGGGGGCTACTTCGCCGGTGAGACGATCGCGCTGTGGACCGGCCAGGGTGGCAAACTCGGTCAAGTGGAGCAGCTCTCGGCTCGGGATCTCTCCAGCAAGCGCAACGGGCTCGTGATCGTGGATGTGCGGGGACGGAGCGAGTGGGACTCGGGACACATCCCGGGCGCCCAACTCATTCCCCTCGCCGAGCTCCCCGAACGGTTGGAGGAGATCCCCGCTAACCAGCCGGTGGCGGTACACTGTCAGGTCGGCACGCGGTCGGCCATTGCGGCCAGTCTCCT
>JBQTHV010000010.1:0-2876 GCA_052389555.1 Gemmatimonadales bacterium
CTAACGGCGCTCTTACAGGACCTTGCCAAGAGGAAGCTCGCCGCCACGGACCGCCCCCGCGGAAACCGCGGCACTGCCCCCGGCTCGCGTCACATCCCGGCCGAGGTCAAGCGCGCGGTGTCCAAGCGCGACGGCGACCGGTGCGCTTTCGTGAGCCACACAGGCCGACGTTGCACCGAGCAGGGCTTCCTCGAGTTCCATCACGTCGCGCCCTATAGCGCGGGTGGCGAGCCGACGGCAGAGAACATCCAGCTCCGGTGCCGCGCGCACAGCGTGCCCAGGAGGCACGCCGAGTACGTTGAGGAGGTGGTGGCATGACCTGACGTGCTGCGGTGTGTCGTAAGCTGGCGTCTGCCTGCCGGTGCGAGTCCGGCCCAGGTAATCACCAGGGAGCCTGGCAGCAGGCTGGCGATACCGGGGAACCCCGGTGTCGAAGCCCAGCGTCAAAAGCCTCTATGGAGGGAGCGACTGATCGGTCCGCAGCATGACGCGAATCCTGCCGCCCCGTTAGGGCAGCCCGCAAGGGACAAGGAGGAGCTGAGCCGCGTGTGTCACGGCGAAGGCCATGGACGGCGTGAAGCACCTGGAGATGCAGCGCCCATGAACCTCCCGGGGTATAGGGAACGGAACGGTCAGAAGGTAGGCGCCGGAACTGGGGAAGCTCTCCCGGCCCGTCTAGTTGCGGTAAAGACGGCAAGTGACGCCGTATAACCGGGAAGCCCCCGGGAAATCGACGTCAGGTAGGGAGAGTGGCGGACGGGGCTGTAGTACTGATGAGGGCTGGGACAGCAGAACCCGGTCGGAGGGAAGGGCCCCTGCTTCACTGATGCGGCTACTGGAAGCGGGGTACGCGAATGCCCATCGGGGCTAATGACGCAGGTAACGATAAGACTCGCGCTCTCCAGCGGACGCTGTACCGTGCGGCTAAGCGGAGTGACACGCGGCGGTTCCACGCGCTGTATGACAAGGTCTACCGCAACGATATCCTTGAGCGCGCATGGACCGAGGTAAGAAAGAACCACGGCGCGCCTGGGCCCGACGGGCTGACCATTGAGGCCGTCGAAGCCTTCGGTGTGGACTCCTGGCTCTCGGGGATTGCGCAAGACCTCCGGGAGGGCCGATACCACGCTCAGCCTGTGCGACGGGTGATGATTCCCAAGCCTCAGGGCGGAGAGCGCCCATTGGGGGTTCCGTCGCTTCGGGACCGTGTGGTGCAGGCAGCGGTGAAACTCGTGATTGAGCCGCTCTTTGAGGCGGACTTTCTCGATGTCTCGTTTGGATTCCGACCACGCCGGAGCGCCCTGCAGGCGCGCGAACGGGTCCGGGCCGGGCTCCAGCGCGAGCGCCGCCACTGGGTTGTCGACGCCGACATACAGAGTTTCTTCGATCTCGTTGATCACAAGATACTCCTCCGTCTGGTGCGACGGCGGATCAGTGATCGGCGGGTCTTGAAGCTCATCTGGGGGTGGCTGCGGGCTGGGGCTCTCGACGGGGAGGTGCTTCGCCACCCGGTCGCGGGCACACCGCAGGGTGGAGTGTTGTCGCCCCTGCTGGCCAACATTTACCTGCACGAGCTGGACCGGCTCTGGCAGGCGCAGTATAGGGCCATAGGGGTACTCACCCGCTATGCCGATGATCTCGTCATCGTGACTCGGCAGAGGAGCCAGGCCGAACGTGCGCTACGGGCACTGGAGGAGCTTCTCCAGAAGCTGCGTCTCACGCTCGGGCGGGCGAAGACTCGGCTGGTGCACCTGCAGGCTGGCGAGGGGTTCGACTTCCTCGGATTCCATTTCCACCTGGTCCCGAGCCGATGGAACCGGCGCCGACAGGTGGCCATGCTCTGGCCGTCCAGGTCAGCCATGGCTGCGGCCCGGCAGCGAATTCGCGACCTCACGACGCGGAGCCAGATAGGGCGGCCGGAAGTTATGGTCGTCCAGGTTGTCAATCGGTTTCTGCTCGGATGGGGAGCGTATTTTCGCTGGGGAAACTCGACCAGGCAGTTCCGAGCCTTAGATCAGTATGTCGCCGAATGTCTCTGCCGTTTCATTGCTCGCAAACACGGACGGCGGAACAGGGGACACGGGCTTTATGTGCTGCTGGAGTCGCGTACCCGCCTGGGGCTCATCCGGTTGGCTGGGACCGTGCGCTATCCGTCTGCGTCTGCCGTTCGGTGAACAGTGAAGGTGAGCCGTGTGAGGGAGAACTTCACGCACGGTTCGATGGGGAGGCGCTGGAGACGGGCGCTGTGTGGCGTACCGCGCCAGCGCCTTACCCTACATGAGCATGAGGCCGAGCGGTATTTCCGCCGGCGCCAGCCGGCAGCCGTAAGGGAACCGCATGCGCTCTACTCGGTTCAAACCGAGTACCGCCCCGGACCGCGCCGGACCCTTGGACTCTGGCGCGTAGGCGCACTACGACCCTGTGCGCGATCCGGGCCGTTGCGCGTTTCATGAGAGTGACCCACTACCCGGCAGCGCCCGGGCTTGTGCGGATCGCTCGAATATGGCTATAATAGCCATGTTGCTGCTCTCATGCGGAGCGTGAACATCGCCGACCTGAAGAATCACCTCAGCCGGTACCTCCAGGAGGTTCGGGAGGGCCAGGAGCTGGTGGTTCGCGACCGGAACCTGCCGTTTGCGAAGATTGTGCCCATCTCGGCCGCCAGTGAAATCGATCCCGAGGACCTCGCGCTGGTGGCCTCCGGGCAGCTCCGCCCTCCCGAGATTCCCCTCCCGGCGTCGTTTTGGTCGATGCCCGCGCCTCGGGTCTCGATCAAGCGCGCCGCCGCCGCGGTCGCGGCCGATCGGGAAGGAGACTGAGGTGCCATTCTGGGATGCCAGCGCGGTCCTTCCCCTGTGCTTTCATCAGCCGGCAAC
>JBQTHV010000011.1:0-3316 GCA_052389555.1 Gemmatimonadales bacterium
GTATTCGCGGCGGTCACTCTGCTGCTCGGGGTCGTGGGAGTCCACGGTCTGTTGAGCTACTCCGTGGCCCAGCGCACCCGCGAGCTGGGAATCCGGATGGCCCTCGGCGCCGACCGCCGCAAGGTCCGTTCGCTGGTGCTGGGGCAGGGCGTGCGGCTCGCGCTCTTCGGCAGCGGGTTAGGGGTGCTCGGGGCGCTCGCCACCACCCGGGTGCTCCGGAGCCTGCTCTACGGCACCTCCCCCGGCGATCCGCTGGCGCTCGCCGCGGCGATCCTGCTCCTCGGCCTGGTGACCCTGGTGGCGAGCTGGATTCCCGCGCGGCGGGCGGCCAGCACCGATCCAGCCGTGGTGTTGAGGAGTGAATAGTGGTCAGTCGTTAGTGGATAGTGGTTAGTGGGAAGAGCGTGCCCCGAGCTTTCGCTTGAGTGCCGAGCGCAGACCCGCCAGCATTCGGCCGATCTCTTCAACGAGGTTCAAGGTAAGACAAAGCTCGGGACCGGTTACGTACTTCCTGCGACTGCACACCGCGCAATACGTGTCCAGCTCGTGGAGCGAGCCCTTCGCAATCGCGAGGAACCGGAGGAAGTCACGGGTGGAAGCGCGGCCTTGCCCTTCGGCGATGTTCGCCGGAATCGAAACCGCCGCCGCTCGCATTTGAGCGATAAGACCGAATTGTTCGGATCGCGGAAGCTTTTCACTGACCCGGTATGCCTCATCGACGAGATCGAGCCCCCGCTGCCACACCAGAAGATCCCGGTGGGAAAGTATTCTGGGGTTCCGCGATGGTACCATTCGCCTATACTGCAAGGATCGGCTCGAAGGTGGGAGGCAAAAAAGCCCGGAATGGATCCAAAAACCGCCACTAACCACTACCCACTAACCACTCTCCACTAACCATGCTCCACCTCCGCAACGTCGAAAAGTTCTATCAGAACGGCCCCACCCGGACCTGGGTGCTGCGGCAGATCAACCTCCGGATCGAGGAGGGCGAGTTCGTCACCATCATGGGACCGAGCGGCGCCGGCAAATCCACTCTGCTCGGGATTCTCGGCATGTTGGATGCCGGCTGGAGCGGGGGCTACGAATTCCTGGGCCAGCCGGTCCACGATCTCAAGCCCAAGCAGCGCGCCGAGCTCAACCGGCGTAACATCGGCTTCGTCTTCCAGCAGTATCATCTGATCGACGATCTGACGGTTTACGAGAACATCGAGACCCCGCTTTCCTACCGGGACATTCGGAAGAGCGAGCGTGAGGCCATGGTGGCCGACACGCTCGACCGGTTCCAGATCGTGGGCAAGAAGGACCTCTATCCCAGTCAACTTTCGGGCGGACAGCAGCAGCTCGTCGGAGTGGCGCGTGCGGTGGTGGCCCGACCGAAGCTCATCCTGGCCGACGAGCCCACCGGCAACCTGCACTCCACCCAGGCCCGCGAGATCATGGATCTCTTCAGCCGGCTCAACCGGGAAGGCACCACGATCATCCAGGTGACCCACTCGGAAGAGAACGCGCGGTACAGCCGGCGAATCGTGCAGCTCCGGGACGGCTGGATGGTGTAAAGTCAATGCAGACGGCGAACCGTTAGGGAGTCAGGTGTGACGTGGCGCGGCGGCATAGCCCACTGATACGTTGGGCGTCCGGAGAAGAGCGCGGGCGGGATGGTCGCGGGGGATGCCTCATCCTCCCCTTGACAGTCTACAGGAGCGTCCTATCTTCTTGTAGCCAGTCTAGGAGAGCGCGATGCCGGCCCAGCCACCACCCACCGACCGCCTCCAGGGCACCCTCGATCTTCTGATTCTCCGGGTCCTCCGCCAGGAGCGGAAGCACGGCTGGGGAATCGCCCAGCACATCCAGCAGATCTCCCGCGACGTGCTCCAGGTGCAGCAGGGCTCGCTCTATCCCGCGCTCCGCCGCCTGGAGGAGCGGGGCTGGATCCGCGCCGACTGGGGCACCTCCGAGAACAACCGCCGCGCGCGTTACTACGAGCTCACCGCCCTGGGGAAGAGACAGCTTGCCCAGGAGACCGCTTCCTGGGAGCAGTTCGTCCTCGCAGTCTCCCGCGTCCTCGGAACGGCCTGACCGCCTGTCTGCGCGCCCGCCTGACCGCCCCATGCTGAGTCCCATCCGCCTGCTCCGCCGTCTCGGCTCGCTGCTCTTCACCCGGCGCCTGGACCGGGAGCTCGCCGAGGAGCTCCGCTTTCATCTCGAAATGGAGACCGCGCGCCTGGTCCGGAGCGGCATGCCCGAGGCTCAAGCGCGCAGGCTCGCCCGCAAGAGCCTGGGCGATTCGCGCCACCGCGACGAGGCGCGCGACGCCCGCGGAGTTCGCCCCGTGGCCGACTTCCTCCAGGACCTCCGGGTCGCCGGGCGCACGCTTGGCAAACGGCGCTCGTACGCCGCGGTCGCGATCCTCACTCTCGCCATCGGCATCGGACCCACGACCGCGCTGGGGACCGCGGTCTACCGCGTGCTGCTCCAGCCCTACCCGTTCGCCGAGGCCGGCCGGATCGTCGCGGTCTACCAGGTGGACCAGCGGACCAGCGCGTTAGGCGAGTTTGCCCCGGCTAACTATCTCGACCTGAAAGAGCGCTCCCGCTCCTTCGACCTGCTCGCCGCCGCCGAGCCATGGAGCGTGGACTGGATCGGTCCCGAAGGCCCCGAGCGCTTCGATGCCGCGCTCGTCACCGTCGACGCCTTCCCGATCCAGGGGCTCACGCCGCTGCGCGGCCGCGCCTTTCTCCCTTCCGAGTTTGTCGCAGGCCAGGACAACGTCGTCCTCCTGAGCGAGTCGCTCTGGCGCACCCGCTTCGGCGCGAACGAGTCACTCATCGGCAGCACCCTGGTGCTCGACAGCATTCCGCGCACGGTGATCGGGGTGATGCCGGAAGATGCGCTGCAACCTTACGGCGCCCGGGTCTGGCTTCCCAAGATCTTGCGCCCGGACGACAGCCGCTCCCGCACCACGGCCTACTGGACCGTCATGGGCCGCCTGGCGCCCGGCGTGACGCCGGCGCAGGCCCAGGCCGAGCTCACGAACATCGCCGGGCAGCTTACGGCGGAGTGGCCGGCCCAGGCCGGCAACCTCGGCCTCACGGCTAAGTCGCTCCGCGACGCCATCGCCGGCGACGCCCGCGGCATGCTGCTGGTGCTCTTCGGTGCGGTGTCGTTCGTGCTTTTGATCGCCTGCGTCAACGTGACTGCGCTCCAGCTCGCCGAGTCGGTGCGGCGGCGGCGGGAGCTCGCGGTGCGCGCGGCGATCGGCGCGGGACGCGGCCGGCTGGTCCGCCAGCTCCTCGCCGAGAACCTGCTGGTGGCGCTG
>JBQTHV010000012.1:0-6911 GCA_052389555.1 Gemmatimonadales bacterium
CCCACCCCGCTTGGTTCCCCGCCGGCCCGGTTCGGGTTTGAGGGGGATCCGCTCCCAATCGGGGTAGAGGGAAAGCCAGGTTTCTGCGGCTGCCGATCCCTCCCCCGCTCGCGCCATCACGGCGTGCAGTCCGCCAGGCATAGTGAGATCCTGCAACCACGCCATGAGTGAAAAGCGCCGCTGCGCCGAGACTTCTGCCAGAATTCCGCTGTCTACCACAACGAGATGGACGGGCGCCTCGACTTCCGGAAACCACGTGCCCAGCATTGCGACATAGGCAACGAAGTCACCGGTCAGCGATTCAGCCGCCATACGGGTCTCGATCCGGGAACACGCAGGATTGTCTTCGAAGAGGCAGGTGAGCCGCACGTCGTGGGCAGCCAGGAGGTACACCATTGCCTCGGCGCCGCTCCCGATCATCACTGCGTGGTCATCCGGCTCGATCCGCTGCAGGAGGGCGGCGAGTGCGCCGCGACGCTCGAGCCCCCAGTGGGTCGGCTCCCGCTGGGCTTGACGAAGCTTGGCGAATTTCTGGCGCCAGCGGTTGAAGCCTGGCAAGTGCAGGCGCTTCATGAAGTATTTGTCGACGATGTCCTGAACCAGGACGTCGGTCAGGACATACTGGCCGGTCGGATCGTCGTGCTCCTCGGCGATGGCTTCCTCGGCGAGTCGGAGGAGCTCCGCGCGGGGCAGGGAGTTCTTGTAGTCCTCGATCCGCTGGAGCAGATATTGCTGGTAGCGCTGCTTCGGCGAGAGAGGCGGCCTGGGCCTCCGGGTCGGCTGCGATCCGGACCGTTGCTCCAGCTCGGCCTGGGTGAGCATGTTCCTATAAGCTAAGAAGGAAGCCTGGGGAGACAAAGATAGATGAATGAGCAGCTCGAGCGGGAACTGCTGGGTCGGCTGAACGAGTGGTTGCCCGTGGTAGACTCGCTCGGGCCCGAGACGCCGCTCATTCAGTCCGGGTTGCTCGATTCCCTGGCACTCTTCAATGTCGTCATGTGGGTCGAGGAGCAGATCGGAATGCCGGTCGACGTGTCGGCAGTCGACCTCGCCAACGAATGGAACACGGTCGCCGGCATCCTCCGCTTTGTCGAGAAGCAGCGCAACGGCCGCCCGTCGTCCTGATGGGCAAGTATGAGATCCTGCGGTACCGTCCCGAGCACCGCGATGGCCTGCTGCAGCTGCATAGGGAGTTGTGGAGTTCCGATCTCGCGCTCAACGACGCCTATTTCCGGTGGGAATACGAGAGCAATCCCTACGATTCTGAGGTTGAGGTCTACGTGGCGGCCCACCGGGGGCGCGTGGTAGGCACGCGGGGATTCCCCGGCAGCCGGTGGGAGGCTGGGATTCCCAGGCGTGAATTCGCGGTGGTGTGCGCCGAGGACCTGGTGATCGCGCCCGCCCACCGCGACCGAGGGCTGTTCACCGCGCTGATGCGTGCTTCGCTCGCGGACGTCGCCGCGCGACGCCCGGAAGTCGGGCTCGCCCTCAGCCTGAGCGGGGGGCCGATCACCGTGGTCGGCCAGCGTGCAATGGGCTGGAACAGCCTGGGGTCCCTCGAGCCCGTCGCGCTGCGCTCCCCGCGGTATCGCCGGATCCGGCGCTGGCGGTATCGACTCAGCCAGGTGCGTTTTCTATGGCGATTCTCGAGGTCCAGGTGGCTTAACCTGCCATGCCGCTTCGACCGTCTGGATCTCCATGCGGCAGCGGGCCGGCTCGGGGGGGTCCGGGTCACCGCCGTAGCCGAAGTTGGTGCTATGGCCGAGCTGTTGACGAGTTTGGCTCACGATGGGCGAGTCCGCCACGTGCGGGATGCCCGGTATTTCGGGTGGCGGTTTCGGAACCCGCTTCGCGAGTATCGCTTTCTGTATGCGGGCGGCCCCCGCCTCGATGGCTATCTGGTCCTGAGTCGGTCCTTATCCGATCGAGACCTGAACCCTCCGGTCCAGGTGGCGGATTGGGAAGCGCGGACTCCGGAGGTGGCGCGCGCATTGTTCGATGCCGCGCTGACGGGTGAGTTCCCGGCAGTCGCTGCCTGGATCGCCGCGCTCCCGAGGGAGATGGGTCAGGTCTTGAAGGAGAAGGGGTTCGTCCCGGCCGAGCAGGCCCGTACCGGTCGCGGGGCACGCTGCGCCTTGGCTTTACCGTTGCGCAACGGTGCGAACGAGACCGAGTGGGCCCTCCGCGGCACCGCGTCCTTCGCGCCGGAGAACTGGGACCTACGCATGCTGTACTCGATGGTCTGTTGAGGACCGCTCGCACAGCGAACTCGTGACAGGCTAACTCGCATGGGGTACTTGGTTCCCTAACCAAGCCCTACTCCCTGAGCGGCCCGGAGGATTACTCCCTTCAAGTAGCCGGTTTCCGGAATCGTGACAATCTCGGGGTGATCCACTCCCTGGCCAAGGTGCTCGAGCACGGCGAGGGTACGGCCGCTATCCTTCGCCGCCTCGGCAATGGCTTGGAGGAAGTCGCCCCGTCCGACGTGGTACGAGCACGATGCCGAGAGGAGAACCCCGCCGGGCGCGAGGAGCTGCATCGCCCGGAGGTTGATCTCCTTGTAACCGCGCAGGGCACTGGGCACCGCGGATTTCGATTTGGCGAATGCCGGCGGATCGACCACGACGGTATCGAACCGCTGCTTCGAGCGCACCAGCTCCCGCAAGACCTCGAACGCGTCGCCCTCGCGCCAGTCGATGTTGGTGAACGCGTTGCGAGCGGCGCTCCGGGCACCGCGCTCGAGCGCCTCGGCGCTGGTGTCGAGGGCCAGGACCTGTGCACTGCGGCGCGCCAGGTGAAGAGCGAACGAGCCGTGATAGGCAAAACAATCCAGCGCCCGGCCGCCTTCGATGGCGAGTTCACCGACCCTAATCCGGTGGGGCCGCTGATCGAGGAAGGCGCCGGTCTTCTGCCCGGTCCAGGGCGCCGCCAGGTAGCGGATCCGGTTTTCCCGGATCTCGATCTCGTCGGGCACCGAGCCCTCGACCAGTTCCACGGTGAGTGCCAGCCCTTCGTGACGTCGGACCGGGGTGTCGTTCCGGAGCAGGATCCCCTCCGGGGCCAGCACCCTGCGAATCGCCTCGAGCACCTCCTCGCGGACGGTCTCCAGCGCCGCCGAGAGGAGCTGCGCGACTACCCAGCGATCGTAGCGGTCCACGATGAGGGCGGGGAGGCCGTCGCCCTCGGCGTGCACCACCCGATACGCAGTGGCGTCGATCCCGGTGCGTCGGGCCAGGGCTTCCCTAACCCGCATTTCCCACCAGGCGACGTCCAGCGGCCGGGCCGAACGCTCGAGGAACCGAAGCCGGATCTCCGAGCGAGGCGAATACAGCGCCTGCCCCAGGAACCGGCCGCGCCGGTCCTGGACCCGAACCAGTCCAGGTTCATCGGGTCCCTTGAGGACATCGCTGGCATAGATCCAGGGATGCCCCTGGTCCCAGCGCTCGGCGCCTCCGCGGGTAACGGTGGCATGATCGGACATAGTCCCACTCTCTATCATTCACTCCGTGGCGCAGAATCTAGCCCAGACCCTCGGCCTGCTCCTGGTGACCGACGATGCCCTCGTGGCCGGCCGGGATCTCCTAGCCGTCTGTCGGGTGGCCGTGCGCGGTGGGGTGACCTGCGTCGAGCTGCGGCTGAAGGATATCTCGGCGCGTGAGCTCGTGGAGCTCGCGCGTCAGTTGGCGGCAGAATTGCCCGTACCGGTGCTGGTCAACGACCGGCTCGATGTCGCCTTGGCGGCCGGTGCGGCCGGCGTGCATCTCGGCCCTGATGATCTGCCGGTTTCCCTGGCGCGCCGAGCTGCTCCACCCGGATTCATTATCGGCGCGTCGGTTGGCAGCCCAGAGGAGGTCGAGGGCGGGCGAGGAGCCGACTATTGGGGAGTGGGCCCTTGGAGGGCCACCGACACGAAAGCGGATGCTGGAGCGGCGATCGGGTCCGATAGTTTCCGAGGAATCGTACGGTCCGCTCGCGGGATTCCCTGCGTGGCGATTGGCGGCGTCCGACCGGAGGACATTCCCGATGTTCTCGCGGCGGGAGGGGCAGGCGTTGCGGTCGTCTCAGGGATTCTGGCGGACCCGGATCCCGAAGCCGCCGCCCGACGGTATCGCCAACAACTGGACCGCCTCATCAGGACCTAACCCGCTCTTCTCCTTTCACTTTTCACCTTTCACTTCTCACTTTTCACCTTTCACCTTTTACCAAATCAGCGTCACCTCCGTGCTCGCCACGATCTGATCCTGGGACCACCCGGGCAGGACTTCCACCACCTGGAGACCCGCCGGCGTCACGTCGAGCACGCAGCGCTCGGTGATGACCCGATGCACACAGCGCTCCCCGGTAAGTGGGAGGCTACAACGCTTGAGGATCTTGGGCGATCCGTCGCGGGTCGTGTGCTCCATGATCACGACCAGGCGGCGTGCCCCCGCCACCAGGTCCATCGCACCGCCCATGCCTTTCACCATCTTCCCGGGGATCATCCAGTTGGCCAGGTCGCCTTGCTCCGAGACCTGCATGGCGCCGAGGATGCTGAGCGCCACGTGCCCGCCCCGGATCATGGCGAATGAGGTCGCGCTGTCGAAGTAGCTCGTGCCTGGGAGTTCGGTAACTGTTTCCTTGCCCGCGTTGATGAGATCAGGGTCCTCCTCGCCCTCGAGCGGGTAGGGCCCCACGCCGAGCATGCCGTTTTCCGAATGGAGCACGAACGGCACGTTGGGGGGAGCGCGGTCCGCGATCATCGTGGGCATACCGATCCCCAGGTTCACGTAGTAGCCGGTGGCATCGCTGAGCGTGCGCAGCTCCTCCGCCGCGCGCTGCACGATGACCTGGCGGATGTCGCCGCTCATGCGCGCTTGCGGACGGTGTGCCGCTCGATGTGCTTGCGGAGCGCCTGCACCTGAAAGACCCGTTGCACGAAGATCGCCGGAGTATGCACCAGATCAGGATCGATCTCTCCCGGCTCGACCAGGTGCTCGACCTCGGCGATCGTGATCCGGCCCGCCATCGCCATCATCGGGTTGAAGTTCCGGGCGGTCTTGCGATAGACCAGATTGCCGTACCGATCGCCCTTCCAGGCGTGGACCAGCGCGAAGTCTCCCGTAATGGCGCGTTCCAGGAGATAGCGCCGGCCCTCGAACTGGCGGACTTCCTTTCCCTCGGCGATTTGGGTTCCCACTCCGGTCGGCGTGTAAAACGCCGGAATCCCTGCGCCGCCGGCCCGGATCCGCTCCGACATGGTCCCCTGCGGAGTGAGCTCCACCTCCAGCTCGCCGGCGAGCATCTGGGCTTCGAACACTTCGTTCTCGCCTACGTAGCTGGAGATCATCTTCTTGACCTGGCGATTCTTCAGGAGATGCACCAACCCATGCTCGGTGGTGCCGGCGTTGTTCGAGACGACGGTGAGGGTCTTGGGGCCGAGCTCATGGAGCGCGAAGATGCACTCTTCCGGGATCCCGGCGAGGCCGAATCCGCCGACCAGGATGGTGGCCCCGTCGGCAATGTCGGCGCAGGCGGATCGGGCGTCGGGATAGACTTTGTTCACGGGGTTTGGAATATAGCTTGCGGCCTGCAACTTGCAGGTCTCGACCCCATCAAGATCTATGAGAATTGTCCACGATCTCGAGGGGCTCAATGGCGGCTGCCGCTCCGCTCGGTTGGTCGAGCATTTCCTCACGCCCATCGAGCGATTCTTCACCCGGAGTCATGCGGCAGTTCCACCAATCGATCCGACCACCTGGCAGCTCGAGGTGAATGGGCTCGTCGAGCGGCCCGCTCGTTACCGCCTCGACGACCTGCACCGATTTCCTCAACGACGCCTGACCGCCACTCTGGTGTGTGCCGGGCTCCGCCGTTCCGAGTTCCTGGCGCTCGGTCCGCTTCCCGGTGAGCTGCCCTGGGGTCCCGAGGCCGTGAGCACGGGGGAGTGGAGTGGGGTGCGCCTCGCCGAAATCCTGCGTGCCGCTGGCGTGAAAGACCAGGCGGGTTATGTAGAGCTCATCGGCCTCGATTGCGTCGAACGTCACGGAGTGCAGTTTGGATTCGGCGGTTCCATACCGCTGGGGAAAGCGCTGGACGATGTCCTGCTGGCGACCGGTTTGAATGGGGGGCCGTTGCCGCCTCGCCACGGATTCCCGGTGCGGGCCGTCGTCCTTGGTTGGATTGGCGCTCGAAGCATCAAGTGGCTGGGGCGGATCGTTCTGCGGGCTGAACCCTCCAGCAACTATTTCCAGACCGAAGCCTATCGGGTGCAGCGGACCGTTAACCCGCGCGATCCTCGGGACGTCCGGGCGGGCGTGCCCTTGGGTGAAGTTCCCCTGAACGCCGCGATCCTGGATCCCGCTCCCGGAGGCGAAGTCCCGGCCGGCACCTGCTTGATCCAGGGATGGGCCATTGGCTCAGGCGGCCGGCCGCTTACTGCGGTAGAACTGTGCGTCGAAGGGGAGTCGGACTGGCGCCCGGCGCAGCTCGTTGGGGGTGGCGGTGGACCCACCTGGTCACTCTGGACGATTCGGCTCGAGTTGAGTCCCGGCGATCACATGCTGGTGGCCCGCGCGATGGATATCTCAGGCGCTCAAATGCCGGCGCGAATCGATGACACTTGGAACGTC
Source organism: Gemmatimonadales bacterium (assembly GCA_052389555.1). GTDB lineage: Bacteria > Gemmatimonadota > Gemmatimonadetes > Gemmatimonadales > GWC2-71-9 > JABFSM01. Next base: position 6,609 of record JBQTHV010000012.1, read on the forward strand.
AAGGGATACTGCAACAACGCCTGGCACCGGGTTCCGATCCGAGTTGCGGCTAAGTTGAACTGGCCATGAGCGCATTCAGCGTGCTTCGGCGGGCGTGGCACCTTCTTCCGGATTCGGTCCGAGACCGGCTCGGCCGCCTCGGGCCGGTCAGGCTCGCGAAGCGCGTCATCCGCCCGACCAAGCGCGATCTCCACGACGATACCTACGACGCCGCGTATTACCGCGACGTCGAAATGACCTCAGGAAGGTCCGCCCCGGCCATCGCGCGGACGATCGTGCGCGATCTCGCGCCGCGCACGCTGC
>JBQTHV010000013.1:0-30138 GCA_052389555.1 Gemmatimonadales bacterium
TCGACGATCTTGAGCGGTACCGGCAACGCGCCGGCCCGGAGCGTACGGGCCAGATCCTCCGCTTCCACGAGCGACCGGTTGCCCAGGGTGATTTGCCCGCTTCGATCAATCCGGCTCTGAATGACCGGAGGGCGCCCCTGCACCTGGTCGTCCAGGATGATTGCCATGTAGTCGTTGACGTGCCGCGAAGTTTCCGCGCCAAACCGCCGCCCCCCCGAGCGATCCAGCTCGAAGCGAACGATCGGTCCGTTGGTGAGCGGATCAATCTCCGCTTGCGCGTTCACGAGATTCTGGCCCGTGATGATCGGGCGGTCCTCGAGGACGTAAAGCAGGCGGTACTGGGTTACCCCCACTGCGGTGGGATCGGCAGACCAGAAGTACTCCACGTTCCTCGGCCAGAGCGCATCGACCTGAGGCAGATTGAGTAGGCTATCGACTCGGGGGACCGCAGTCTCGGCCACCGCGTACTCGCCGGGAATCGGCAGATTGCCCGGGATAACGGACACCGCCGACTGGATGAGCGAGCTCAGTGCTCCCCCGGCCACGGCCGCCGTATCCGCCTGCGTCTTGGTGGTATCGCCGCCTAGCAGCCGCTGCACCGCCGAGGGCTGCGACGGCGCTCCGCCTGGCGCACTGATCCCGAGCTGCCGTAAGGCGCGGTCCATGGCCGGGAGGCTACGGTCCAGCGCCTGGGTCTCATCGGTGATCCGGAACTCCAGGAAGGCAGCCCGCTGAACGACGCTCTTGGCCCGATCCGGATCGGTGATGCCGGCGAGCTCGACGACAATCCGATCGCTTCCCGCCTGGTAGATGTTCGGCTCGGTCACCCCGAACTCGTCGGTGCGCTTGCGGAGCACCTGCAGGGCGCGCTCGACGTCGGCGGCCGGATTCGCCGAGACTTTGCGAGACTGATCGAGTTCCAGAGCGAGGTGCATGCCGCCCTGGAGGTCGAGTCCGTACTTGATGGGGACCCGCTTGACGTTGACGTCGCGCATGACGCCATCCGCGCCGCGCTCCCGAATGGTGATCTCGCGGGGGAGCAGGTTGAACCCCGCCACGGCCACCAGCACACCGATCAGAATCAGCCGACTGCGAATCGTTGCGAACATCGCCTATTCACCGCGCGCCGATCGGGCGCGCTGTTGAAGTCACCGGGCGCCGGCTCAATACGGCCAGCGCCTGTTCCCGGTCGCGGGTTAGTTGCTCCCGCAACTCGTCGAGCGAATCGAACCGACGGATTTCCCGCAGGCGCGCTACCCACTCGATCCGGACGGTCCGCCCGTACAACTCTCCCTCGAACCCGAAGAGATGGGCCTCGATCGAGCGGCGCCCATCACCCACCGTGGGCCGAGGACCCTGGTTCAGCATGGCGCCTGCTACTCCACCGCCCCACTCGATCCGCGCCGCATAAACGCCATCGGGAGGCAGCGCCTTCTCGGGCGGGGGGCCGGCGAGGTTAATGGTATGGATCCCAAGCTGGCGACCCCGTCCCGCCCCCCGAACAACCGTCCCGCTCAGCCGATACGGCCGTCCCAGCCATTCCGCTGCGCGCTCCAGACCTCCCGCCGCGACCGCCTCCCGGATTCTCGAGCTGGAGATCGCTTCGCCCGATTCGTCCCGCACCGGTTCGACCACGGCCACCTCGAACCCGAGCCGCGCGCCGAGCACCGTCAGGGTACTGGCGTCACCCCGCCGGCCGCGGCCGAAGGCCGCATCTGGTCCCATCACCAGCTCTCGCATCCCGCACCGCTCAATCAGGACCCGTTCCACGAACGCTTCCGCGCTCATCGCGGCCAGGGACTCGTCGAACTGCAGGACGAAGAGCCGATCGAGCCCGAGCTCGGCCAGCGCCTCGGTCCGCTCAGTCCGGGTGGTAAGCCGAAGCGGACCGTCGGGGTCCGGCCTCCGCCCTAACACGGCGGCGGGATGCGGCTCGAAGGTCACCGTCACGGCTGCCGCCCGGCGCCGCGCGGCGCGCCGGCAGGCCTCGCGCACCAGCGCCTGGTGGCCGAGGTGAACTCCGTCGAAGGTGCCGACGGTGACCACGCTCTCCCCAGGTGCCGTCATCGCGCCGCTCCGACCGGCTCGGGGAGCACCACGCCGGGATGCCAGCCGCCCGGAACCCGGCGCCCGATCCCGATCAGTCGATCCCCTTCGAACAGTGCCACTTCGTCGTCTTCGCTCTCCGGACCGGGTCTCGCCAGGTCGCGTCCCTGGCGGACCGCCGGCACTTCCGCGGGCGAGAGCATAACCCGGGGAAGCCCGGCAACCAAGTCCTCAGGCGGAAGCAAGGGCTCCCGACCTGTGAGGGTCGCCAGCGGGTGAGCTGACTCGACGCGCCAGGAGCCGACTTGTTCCCGCCGGAGCGCAGTGAGGTGCGCTCCGGTGCCGAGTGCCTCCCCCAGATCGCGGCCCAGCGCCCGGACATAGGTACCCGCGCTCACTTCGGCCCGCACCTCGGCCAGCGGCGGCTGATACTCGAGCAGATCCAGCCGATGGACGGTGACTGCGACCGGCGCGGGCCGCGCTGCCGCCAGCTCTCCGGTCTTGCCTCCCCGCCGCGCGAAGCGATAACTCCGCACCCCGCCGATCGACTTGGCCGAGTACACCGGCGGCTGTTGCCGCTGCGTCCCGGTTAACCCGGCGAGCGCGCCCTCAACCTCCTCCCGGGACGGCCAGTCGATCGGCAGCCGCTCCGCGATGAGTTCTCCCGTCGGATCGTCGGTCGTGGTCGTCTGACCAAGCCGCACGGTCGCCCGATAGACCTTCCGGCGCCGCTCGGCCCATCGGGCCAGCCGGGTTGCCGCGCCGAGCACCAGCACCAGCAACCCGGTGGCGAATGGGTCGAGGCTCCCGGTGTGTCCGACCGCGCGCGTCCCGAACAGCCGCCGCACCCGCGCGACGACATCGTGCGACGTTGGTCCGGCCGGTTTATCGACCAGCAGGGCGCCGGCGCGCACGGCGCTCACTCCTTCCCTTGCTCCGCCTGTCGCAGCTCGGTCAGCATCGCATTGATCCGGGCAGCGTGGCGGAACCCTTCGTCGATCTCGAAATGCAGCTCGGGGGTCGTGCGGGTGGCGAGCGCGCGGGCAACCCGGCCCCGAAGGAACCCGGCCGCGCTCCGAAGCCCTTCCAGAGTCCGGCGGGCCGTCTCGTCGCCCTCCTCCTCAGCGTGGACTGCGACGGAGATCCGGGCGTGGGAGAGATCGCCGCTGACCTCGACGCGGGTTAGGGTCACCGGGCCGATCCGCGGGTCCCGGACCTCCCGGGTCAACGCCTCGGCCACCACCTGCCGCACCAGCTCCGCCACCTGCTCCGGACGGCGCCCGGCGCCGCCGGCCCCGCGGTCCCGCACGGTCCGCTCCTAACCCGCCACGCCGGAGGCAGGCTGAAGGGTCCGCTTCACCTCCTCGATCCGGAACGCCTCGATCCGGTCGCCCACCTTGAGGTCGTTGAAGTTCTCGATCCCGATGCCGCACTCGAGGCCTTCCTTCACCTCCTTGACGTCGTCCTTGAAGCGCTTGAGGCTCGCTAGGTTTCCGGTGTAGACCAGCGTGCCATCGCGCACCACCCGGACCTTCGCAGTTCGCTGAATGGTACCCGAGCGCACCACGCACCCCGCCACCGTGCCCACCTTGCTCACCTTGAAGAGCTGGAGCACCTCGGCTTCGCCGAGCACCTGCTCGCGTTCCTCCGGCTTGAGCAGCCCCTCCAGCGCGGCCCGCACGTCCTCGACCGCCTCGTAGATGATCCGGTAGGTCCGCACATCCACTCCCTCGCGTTCCGCGGTGGAGCGGGCGTTGGCGTCCGGCCGAACGTGGAAGCCGAGCACGATCGCGCCCGCGGCCTTGGCCAGCAGCACGTCGCTCTCGGTGATCGCCCCCACGCCGCGGTGGACCACTTCGACCCGTACCTCAGACGTCGAGAGCTGGGCCAGCGCGTCGGCCAGCGCCTCGGCGGGACCACCCTGGTCCGCCTTGATGATGATCTTGAGCTGGCTGACCTGGCCTTCCTGGAGTGCTCGGCTGAAGTCTTCGAGAGTCGCGGCCCGGCCGGTGCGGCGATTCTGGGCCTCTCGCTCGAGCCGCTGTCGCTTCTGGGCGATCTCGCGCGCCTCGTTGGCATCGGCCACCACGAGGAACGTATCGCCCGCAGCGGGGACGCCTTCGAACCCGAGGACCTGAACCGGAATCGAGGGCCCCGCCTCCTTCACCGGCTTCCCGCGCTCGTCGCTCAGCGCCCTAACCCGGCCGGAGTATTTCCCGCAGATGAAGCTGTCACCCTGGTGCAGGGTGCCACGCTGGACCAGAATGGTCGCGAGCGGCCCTTTGCCGGGGTCCAGGGTCGCCTCGAGGACCGTGCCGTGGGCCGCCCCCGACGGATTGGCCTTGAGGTCGAGGATCTCCGCCTGGAGCAGCACCTTCTCCAGCAGCTCGTCGATCCCGGTCCCCTTCTTGGCCGAGATCTGCGCCGACAGTACCGTGCCGCCGAACTCTTCCAGCACCACATTGTGCTGGAGCAGGTCCTGTTTCACCTTGGCGATATTCGCAGTGGGCAGATCGATCTTGTTGATCGCGACCACGATCGGTACGCCGGCGTTGCGCGCATGGCTGATCGCCTCGACCGTCTGAGGCATGACTTGGTCGTCGGCGGCGATGACCAGGATCACGATGTCGGTGACCTGCGCGCCCCGGGCCCGCATCGCGGTGAACGCTTCGTGACCCGGCGTGTCGAGGAAGGTGAGCGCCTGACCCGCGGGCAGCGAAACGAGGTACGCCCCGATGTGCTGGGTGATGCCGCCCGCCTCGCCGGCGACCACGTTGGTCTTGCGGATGTGGTCGAGCAGCGAGGTCTTCCCATGATCGACGTGACCCATGATGGTGACCACGGGCGGCCGCGGCTGGAGATCCCCCTCCTTTTCGGCAACCGGGGCGGATATCGCGGCGGCGTATTCATCCTCGCGAACCGCCTGGAAGCCGAACTCCGAGGCAATCAATTCGATCTGATCGAAGTCCAGCCGTTGGTTCACCGTGACCATGAGGCCCAGTTCCTTGAACGCGAACTGGACGATCTGGGTCGCCGGGACTTTCATGATCTCGGCAAGCTCGGCAACCGAGATGAACTCGTTGACGCGAATCCGGGTCTTTTCCTTTTCCTGCTCCTCGGCAGTCCGGCTGGCGATGAGGTCGCGATAACTAGGCTCGTCGCTGCGACGCTTGCGGATCCCGCCCTTCATGCCGGCCAGGGTCTTCAAGATGTTGGCCTGGACCGCTTCCTGGTCGACGTAGCTCTTGCGTCCCTTCTTTCCTTTCCGTCGCCCATCACCTACCTGCGGCTTGGCATCCGGACCGAAGGTGCGAGTCGGCGCTCCCGCCCCGGCGAAGCGCCCGTCGGGACGTCCAGGCCGCTGGGTAGGAGGACCAGTGACCGCGCCCGCAGCGCCGCCCGGACTCGAACTGAACACCGGGCGAGGACCTCGAGGCGCCCGTCCCGATTCCGTTCCGGGCATGGGACGCTGGACCCGCGGCGGGATGAAAGGAGCCCGATGCACAACGGGTCCCGTAGCGGGAGGCGGGGGCGGCTGTGATCCTGGAGTTGCCCCCGGCGGTGCGGCCGGTCCTTCGGCCTCAACCGGAAGAGGGGGAAGATCCTTGAAGAGGGCCCGGGCTCGTTCCTCAATCGTGAGCATCGGGGTCCCGGGCGCCTCTACCGGCTCCGGCTTCTCGAGAATCGGGCGCTCCAAATCGAAGGCGGCGGCCGCTGCAGCTGCCTCCGCCTGTCGCTCCGCTTCGAGCTGGGCGGTGGCCTCCGCCATCTCGGCCGCGGTACGGCGTCGCTTAGTCGGTTTCGCAGTGACGGCGGGTTCAGGCTCGGCGGCCTGGGCCTTCTTGGTGACCCGCCTCTTCGGCGCGGCCGGGGCCGCGGCGCGCTTCTTTCGCTTTTCCCGCTCCCAGCGCACCCGAACCTGGGCGACCTGGTCGTCGTCGAGCGACGACTGGGGTCCCCGGGCAGCAACGTTCATGTCCCTGAGGAGCTTCATGAGCGCCTCGGCGGGGATCTCCAGCTCGCCGGCCAGATCCTGAACTTTCGTCTTAACCACTTACTCCTCCATTTGACAACCCAGCCTCACCGGCCCGGACAATTCCTTCCGCCAGCGTAGGATCGCGAACCCCGGCCACCATGACCGGCGGTTTGCCCAGGCCAGCGCCGAGTTCCTGAGCATTGGGCCCGGCCACCTGGGGAACTCCAAGGGCATTGGCCAGCCGGACGACCTTCTCACGGGCTCGCTGGCTGGCATCCTTCGCCACGACGATGCAACGAATCTCCTGCGCCTGGAGACTGCGCCGCACCGCATCGACGCCCACAACTACGCTCCCAGCCCGGATCCCGAGGCCGAGGTACCGCAAGACTCCGTTCATGCAGTGGGAGGCGGCTCTCCTTCCCTTCCTCCCGTGCCACCGCCCAGTGGCTCGGCGCTCGGCGGCTCGGCAGCGTCAGGCGGCTCGGCGGCCGGACGGCTGGACGGCTCGGCCTCAGAACCGGCAGCCGGTTCTTCCGCAGTCAAGTCCGAGAGGAACCCCATCAGCTCATCCGCGGCGGGCGGGGTCATGCCGGAGAGCTTCTCGACATCCTCGCGCTCCAGGTCGAGAATGTCGTTGAGGGTTTTGAAGCCGGCGCCCTCCAGAATCCCCAGGAGCTCGGGCGAGAGCCCCTTGAGCTCGGAGAGCCTAACCCGCGCGGCGGCTTCTTCCTCCGGCAGCGGCGCCGGTCCGAACAGCGGCCCTTCGCCGCCCCGCTCCATCCACTCCCGGCTGGAGTAGAGATCGATCTTCCACCCGGTGAGCTCGGAGGCCAGCCGCACATTCTGGCCGTTCCGTCCGATCGCGAGTGACAACTGGTCTTCGTCCACGACGGCCTGAATGGTCTTGCTCTCGGGATCGGAGAACACTTTCGCTACCCGGGCCGGCGCCAGCGCGAGCCGGGCAAACCGCTCCGGATCCGGGGACCACGGTACGATGTCGATGCGCTCGCCGCCCAGCTCGTTCACCACCGCCTGCACCCGCGAGCCCTTGAGTCCCACGCAGGCGCCGACCGGGTCGATGGCATCGTCCCGGGAGATGACCGCCACCTTGGTCCGGCTTCCGACCTCGCGGGCAATCGCCCGGATCTCCACCACGCCCTGCGCGATCTCGGGAACCTCCAACTTGAAGAGCGCAGCGACGAACATCGGGTCCCCCCGAGACAGCACCAGACGAGGACCCTTGGGCGTCTCTTCCAGCTTCTTCAGGACCGCACGGATCGTGTCCCCCTGATGGAAATGCTCCCGGTGATTCTGCTCGCGGTACGGGATGATCGCCTCCGCCTCGCGGAACTTGCTCAGCATCAACACCAGCTTCCCGCGCTCGATCTGCTGCACCTCGCCCGAGAGCAGCTCGCCCACCTTGTCCCCGAATTCCTCGCGGATCTTGGTGCGTTCTCCCTCCCGGACCCGCTGGATGATGCGCTGTTTGGCCGCCTGCACCGCCAGTCGCCCGAAATCGCTGAAGGGGATCTCTTCCTCCAGGACGTCCCCGACCTGGAAATCGGGATCCTCGTAGCGCGCTTCTTCCAGGGAGATCTGCGAGCCGGGATCCTCGACCTGCTCTACGACGGTCCGGAGCCGCATCACCCGCACAGTGCCCTGGAGCTCATCCACGTCCAAATCAAAGCGGACATTCGGGCCGAACTTCTTGACGAGCGCTGCGTGGATCCCGTCCCGCAGAAGCTCTAGCAAGTCGCCCCGATCGAGTTGTTTTGTGGTAGTCAGCTCGCGAAACGCGGCCAACATCTCGGCTGAGCCTGCCATGCGTGTCGTACTTTCTCCCTGGGTTCCTGAAGCGATCGGGGAGTCGAATGAGCTGAAAAACAAAAATGTGGGGGAGCACCCCACATCACGAGTCCTGCGGACCGCCCTCTCCCCCCTCCGCTCCAGCGCTCCAATGATAGCCGTGACAGGACGGTGCGTCAAATCGCAGGGCGAACAGGCCTGGTACGCCCTGATCGGCTACCGCAGGAAACCAAGATAGGCCACCATCCGTCCGTCGCGGCCCCCGGAGCCCCGGTGACTGAAGAAGAGCGTCGAGTCGTGTCTTGAGCAGAACGGTGATGTGGAGACCTTACCAGCTCCCTTCGCCCGGGCTTGCTCGGCCAGACAAGCCCGCAAATCGAGCGGCCCCTTGCCGGTTGGCGGTACCGTTATCCCGCACCTGGTGAAGACCTCCGGTCCAACTTCATAGCAGGCTCCGCAAATCCCTACTCCACAATGAACTAGCAAATCCTCTGCACGCGATCCCTTAAGCTCGAGGAGCTCCAGAGCACGACCAAGAATGCCCCCGGCAACGCCTCGCCAACCCGCATGAACCAGCACTGCCACGCGGTGGCTTGGATCGGCTAGGTAGATCGGTATACAGTCCGCCACGGTCACCGCGAGCAGAACCCCTGCTGTGCCGGTCCCATGACCATCGGCGCGGTACTGAATCAGGAAACCGTTGATCTGCTCATGCCAGCGGATTTGGGTTCCATGGACCTGGCGGGAAACGACCACGCCGGCGAAACCGGTCAGACTCGCCTGGAATCGCCGCCAATTGTCCATCACCCGCCCCACCGGCGTAGAGGAGCCGCCGAGGCCAAGATCAAAAGGCGGCTCCCCTCCCCCCCGTCCGGTGATGCCCGCCACGATCCCGAGCTCGCCCCAGGGAGCAAGCTCGAACCGGGGCACCGGTCCTTGGACCGGTAACTCAGTCATCAAAGCGTTCGATCACGGCGCCCAGGTCCCGGAGCCGGGCGTGAATCTGCTCGTACCCTCGTTCGATCTGCTGGATGTTGTGAATCGTGCTGGTACCTTCGGCAGCGCAGGCCGCGAGCAACATGGCCATCCCCGCTCTGATATCGGGTGAATCCACCGTGCTTCCCTTGAGCTTGGAAGGGCCTGCGATCACGGCGCGATGAGGGTCGCACAGGATGATGCGCGCCCCCATGCCAATCAGCTTATCGACGAAGAACAGCCGCGACTCGAACATCTTCTCGAAGATGAGCAAGATTCCCTCACACTGGGTGGCGGTGACGATGGCGATGGACATGAGATCCGCCGGAAACGCCGGCCAGGGACCGTCTTCGAGCTTCGGGATGTGTCCACCGAGATCAGGCCGGATCCGGCGCTCCTGATCGCGGTCGACGACCAGCCGGTTGCCCAAGAGCCGCGGCTTGACGCCGAGGCGTTCGAATCCAAGCAGGATGTTGCGGAGATCGTCCCCCCGAACTGGCTCGATGGTGAAGGCACCATTGGTGACCGCCGCCAGCCCGATGAAGCTTGCGATCTCGACGTGATCAGGCCCGATCTCGAAGCTGCTCCCCTTGAGCGGGCGGCCCCCCTCGATCACATACTGATTCGTGCCGATCCCCTCGATGCTCGCGCCCATCGCCACCAGACATCGGGCCAGGTCCTGCACGTGCGGCTCGAGTGCTGCGTTCCGCAGCACGGTGCGGCCCTTCGCGGCCACCGCCGCCATGAGCGCGTTCTCGGTTCCCGTCACGCTCGGTTCGTCGAGGAAGATGTCGGCGCCGGTGAGCTTGCGACCTTCGATCTCGTAGTTGTCACCCAGCCCCACCGACGCACCGAGCGCCTCGAGGGCCAGCACATGGGTATCGACGCGGCGCCGCCCGATCACGTCTCCCCCGGGAGGCGGCAGCGAGACCCGTCCGAACCGCGCCAGCAGCGGAGCCGCGAAGAGAATAGAGGCGCGGATCTTATGACAGAGCGCCGGATCGAGCGGGCGGGCGGTCACGCTCGCGGTATCAACCACCAGCGTGTTGGGCCCGGTCCATTCGATACTGGCCCCGAGGTGGGCCAACAGCCCCGCCATCGATTCGACGTCGCGAATGCGCGGAACATTGACGAGGGTGACCGGCCCATCGGCCAGGAGCGTTGCCGCGAGAATCGGGAGTGTGGCGTTCTTGTTTCCGGCCGGGCGGACCGTTCCGCTCAGCGGATGACCTCCCTCGACTCGGAATCGGGCCGGCATGGCGGGAAAACCTCGCCCCGTGCGCGTAGGCCCGTCAAGCGGAACGGGTTATCTTGGGAGGCCATGCCTGACGCGTTCCCGGGGTGGGTCGGTCCCACGGCCGCGATTTCGCTGGTCGTGATCGCCCTCTCGTTCATCGTGATTGCCGCGGCGCTGGGCCTCACTGCGTGGACCGCGCGGCGCCAGCTTACCGAGCTGGGCGCCAAGCTGGAAACCCTCCGGGCCGAATTCCAGCGCGTGTTAGAATCAGCGCGCCGGGTAACCGAGGGCGCGGCGGATGAGGCCCAGCACTATCTGACCACGAGCCGGGCCATCCGGCAGGACCTGGAGCGCGGGGTCCGGCGGGTTAAGGCGCGACTGGCCGAGCTCGACGCCCTGTATGAAGTGGTGCACGCGGAGGTCCAGGACACCGCGCTCGACGTGGCCGCGCGGGTCCGCGCCATCCGGCGTGGCGCGGGTGTGGTCGGCCGGCTCCGGCGAATGGTCCGAACCGGCAGGAGACGCGCGTGACGCTCAAGCGGTTCCTGGCCGGTTTCGTCATCGTTGGTTGCGTGCTGCTGCTCCTGCCGAGCGACGCGCACGCCTGGACGCCCGGCACCCACATCTACCTCGGCGAAGCGATCCTGGCAAACCTGCGGCTGGTGCCGCCGGCCATTGCGTCGCTCGTGCAGGCGTTTCCCTACGACTTCCTCTATGGGACCATCGCGCCGGATACCTCCATCGCCAAGAAATACGTCCCGCCGGGCCGCCACTCGCATTTCTGGACCGTGGGCCGGGAGACCTTCGACCTGGCGCCGACGGACCGGCTCCGGGCCTTCGGGTTAGGGTACCTCTCCCACCTCGCCGCCGACGCCATCGCGCACAACTACTTCGTGCCGCGGCAACTCGTGCTCACTCCGACCACCCGCTCCATGGGGCACACCTACTGGGAGCAACGAGCCGAGGCCCAGCTCGGCGGCGGTTGGGCGAGAAAGGCGCGGGAGATCATCCGGCTGGATCAGCAGGCAGCGCACCGGCACCTGGAGCACATCATCTCGCCCACGATCTTCAGCGTGCGGACCAATCGCCGGATCTTCCACGGGATGGTGCGGCTTTCCCATACCCGCGGGTTTCAGCGAGCCCTCCAGGCGGCCCATGAGCGGAGCCGCTGGCTCTTGAACGAGCAGGATGTGGAGCGGCATCTCCAGATCGCCTATGACGTGACGGTCGAGCTTCTGGCCTCGTCCGAGCACGGCCTGATCGGTGCCGAGGCATTTCGGCTCGATCCGAACGGGGCGCAGGCGCTTCGGGCCGCCAAGCGGCTCCGCCGGAAAGAGCTCGGGTTGGGGGCGTTGGGTTCCCCTTCCCGTCTGCTGGAGCTGGCCGAATCGCGCTTCGGAGCGCGACCGCGGGAGGAGAGCTACTGGGCCCGCTCCGCGGTGGAGCGGCCCTGGGAAGAGCGGCCGGGGGTAATGCACGCCCCGGCGAGCGGACCGTTGGTCACCTTGGCCGGGGAGTAGCGGAGGAGATCGATGCGTCGGTTCCTCGCACTCGGGCTGATCGGCGTGACGGCCGCTTGCGCGTCCTCGAGCGGATCTCCCACCCCGGTTCCCGTTACCCAGCGCGTGCTGGCCACCGACGAGCAGGGGGCGCACATGACCAACGTGCTGCCTAACACGCGGATTCCCGTCGCGGCACCGCCTGCGAAGGTGCTCTCCGCGGTCGCGACCGTGTACCCGGAGCTCGGGTTGCCGCAGCGACTCGTCGATTCCGCGGGGGGTCGGGTGGGACACCCCTCGCTGACGCTCATCCATCAGCTGGGAAAGGCCCCGCTTTCACGCTTCATCAACTGCGGGTCGACCATCACCGGACCCCGCGCGGATGCTGACCGGGTCACGCCGTCGGTGATCACGACGGTGCATCCGGATGGCAAGGGAGGCTCGGAGCTCGAAACCGCGCTCCGGGGCGAATCGCGGAGCGTTGAAGGGACGAGCACCGACCGCGCCACGTGTACCTCGACCGGCGTGCTGGAGGCGGAAATCGCGAGGGCGGTGGCGGAACGGCTCGGTAGCTAGCCGCCGGGCCGCCGGGGGAACCCCTGAGCCTCAGCGAGAAGCGATTTCCCCAACCGCGCCGATCAGCCGGTCGATCTCGTCCTCGGTGGTATAGCACGCACACCCGGCCCGTACCAGACCGTCGGAGCCGAGGCCCAGCCGCTCGGTCACAGTCTTGGCGTAGAAATCTCCATGGCTCAGGAAGAAAGCCCGATCGGCCAGTTGCCGAGCCACGTCCGCCGCGTCAATCCCGCGGACGGTGAAGCCGAGGGTGGGCGCCCGAGGCCGTCCCGGGGGCGGGCCGTAGCGCCTAACCCGCGCTATCCCACCTAGCCCTTCCCAGAGCTGCTCGAACAGCGCGGCGCTGCGGCGGTGCAGCTCCGAGAAGGCCACCGCCAGGCGAGCCCGCCGGGAGGGTCCCCGCGCGAAGTCGCCCAGGAAGTCGATGGCGGCGAGCGCGCCGGCGATGCCTTCATGATTCTGCGTGCCGGTCTCCAGCCGCTCGGGCGCCGTGTCCGGCGCCGGCCCCACCTTGGGCACATCCAGCCTCTCGAGCAGCCCCTGGCGGCCGAACAGAATCCCAAGGTGGGGGCCATAGAACTTGTACGCCGAGCAAACCAGGAAATCGCAGCCGATCGCCTGGACGTCGAGCAGCGAGTGCGCCGCGGCGTGCACGGCATCCACGAACGAGAGCACGCCGGCCTGCCGCGCGAGCCCGCAGACCGCGGCGGCATCGACGACCGTGCCGATACTATTCGACGCAGCGGTCACCGCCACCAGCCGGGTATGCGGCGAGAGCAATCGGGTGAGCTGAGAGAGGTCGAGGGTTCCGTCCTCGATCCGCATGGGCAGCCAGCGGAGCACAATCCCCCGCTCGCGAGCCAGCGCCTCCCAGGGGGCCACGTTGCCGTGGTGCTCGAGCTCGGTCACGATCACTTCGTCTCCGGCCGACCAGCCGCGACCGAGGGCGCGAGCCAGATGGAACGTGAGCGTGGTCATGTTGAGACCGAAGACCACTTCGCTCGCGCGGCAGTGGAAGAAGTCGGCGAACGCTCGCCGCGCCGATTCGATCACGGCGTCGGTCTCGGCGCTGGTCGGATAGGCCCAGTGGGTGTTGGCGTTGTGCTTGGCGAGATAGTCGCCCATGGCCTCGATCACCGGCATCGGCGTCTGAGTCCCGCCGGGTCCGTCGAAGTAGGCCACCGGGCGGTCCCGATGCAGGCGCTGGAGCGCGGGGAACTCCTGGCGGATTGCCTCGACGCCGAGCACGCTGAGCCGCGCCCGGGCCGGTACCCCGCCTTCGCTATTCGCTATTCGTTTTTCGCTATTCGCCGGTTCCACTTCTCACCTCTCACCTGTTCACTTATCACTTTTCACCCTTCACTGCTGTTCCAGCTTCCGCCGGAGCACCGGTTGCACGCCTTTGGGATCCGCCTTTCCCTGACTTCGCTTCATCACCTGGCCGGTGAGGAAGCCGAGGAGTTTGGCTTCACCTCCGCGGTAGCGAGCCACTTCCTGCGGATGCGCGGCGAGCACCTCGTCCACCCAACCCTCGAGGCTCGCCTGGTCACGCACCTGAACCAGTCCCAGCCGTTCGGCCACTGCCCTCGGAGCGCCACCGGACCCCCGCAACTGGGCGTATACCTTCTTCGCAGCCTGATGGCTCACCGTTCCCTGCTCTACCAGGGCGAGCAGCTCGGCCAGGTCCCCCGCGGGAACCTGGAAGCGGCCGGCTTCATTGAACCCGGTCATGCCTTCGCCGAGCACCCAGTTCGCTCCGGGCTTGGCCGGCGCCCCGGCGGCTACGACGGCCTCGAAGTAGTCGGCAATGGCGCGCTCACTCGCCAGCACGCCGGCATCATACGCGGAGAGCCCGTACGTCGTCATCAGGCGAGCCCGCTTGGCCGCGGGCAGCTCGGGCAGCTCGTTCCGGATGGCCTCGATCCATTCGGATGCGAGCACCAGCGGCGGCAGATCGGGATCGGGGAAGTAGCGATAGTCGTGGCTCTCCTCCTTAGAACGCATCGGCCGAACCTGACCGGTGGCGGCACTGAACAGGAGAGTGACCTGCTCGACCGAGCCGCCCGCTTCCAGTAACCCCTGCTGCCTAACCCGCTCGGCTTCGAGAGCCCGTTCGACGTTGGCAAAGCTGTTCAGGTTCTTGATCTCGGTCTTGGTCCCGAAGGGTGCGGTTCCTTCCCGCCGGATCGAAATGTTGGCATCGACCCGGAGGCTTCCCTTCTCCATGCTGCACTCGCTCACCCCGGCATAGACGAGGAGCTGGCGGAGCGCCACGAGATACGCCCGTGCTTCGGCGGGCGACCGCAGATCGGGCCCGCTCACGATCTCGGCCAGGGGGACGCCGGCCCGGTTGAGATCGACGGCGGTCGTGCCGGGGATCCGGTCGTGGAGCGACTTGCCGGCATCCTCCTCGACGTGCAGCCGCTCGATCCGGACCTCCACGCTGCCCCGGCTCGGCGTCTCCACGGCCACCTGCCCCCCGGTGGCGAGAGGCTCGTCATACTGAGAGATCTGATAGCCCTTGGGCAGGTCGGGATAGAAATAGTTCTTTCGGGCGAAGATGCTGCGCTCCCTAACCCGCGCCCCCAGGGCGTGGGCCGCCCGCCCGGCGAGCCGAATCGCTTCCCGGTTGGGCACCGGCAGGGCGCCCGGGAGACCGAGGCACACCGGACACACGTTGGTGTTGGGGGGATCTCCGAACGTCGTCGCGCACGAGCAGAACATCTTGGAGCGGGTGGCCAGCTGCACGTGCACCTCGAGGCCGATGACGGTCTCCCAGGTCATCGCACTTCGGCCTTGGCGTCGAGGTGTCGCTCCAGCACGGCGGCCACGGAGAGCATCTTCGCTTCTTCGAAGGGCGGCGCGATGAGCTGGCCGCCCAGCGGCAGCCCTTCGCTCCGCCCGACGGGCAGGCTCATAGCCGGCAGGCCGGCCAGATTCACCGGGCACACGAAGATGTCGGCCAAGTACATCGCCACGGGATCGGCGGTCTTCTCGCCGGCCTGGAACGCAGGGGTCGGCGTCGTTGGGGTCAACACGAGATCGATCCCCGACCCGAATGCGCCGGTGAAATCCGCCGCGATGCGGGCCCGGGTGGCCTGGGCGCGGCCGTAGTAGGCCTGGTAGTAACCCGCGCTCAAGACATAGGTTCCCACGAGAATCCGGCGCCGCACCTCGGGACCGAAGCCCTTTCCGCGGGTGGCCCGATAGAGCGCCCGAACATCGCCCTCCTCGTCGGGAGCGAAGCGCGGGCCATAACGGGCACCGTCGTAGCGCGCGAGATTTGCGGCCGCCTCGGCCGGCGCGATGATGTAGTAGGTGGGGACCGCGAGGCGCGAGTGGGGCAGCGAGATCTCGGCCACCTGGGCACCGAGCTCGCGCAGCCGTGCGATGGCGACGCTGCAACCCGCCCGGACCCCGGGATCGAGATCGGGCGGGAAGTACTCGGCGGGCAGCCCGATGGTCAGCCCCCGCAGCGATTCCCGCGATTCCGGCACGATAGGTAGGGCCGGACGATCCACGGTGGTGGCATCGTGGGGATCGAGCCCCGACATGACCGAGAGCACCGCCGCGGCATCGGCAACGGTCCGGCCGAACGCCGAGATGCAATCCAGCGAAGACCCGAAGGCCACCAGGCCGTAGCGGCTCACCCTGCCATAGGTCGGCTTCACCCCCACCACCCCGCAGAAGCTGGCCGGCTGGCGGACCGAACCGCCGGTCTCCGACCCGAGCGCCGCGGGGACCACGCCCGCCGCCACGAGCGCCGCGGATCCGCCGGACGACCCGCCCGGTACCCGATCCGGATCGAGCGGATGCCTAACCCGCCCGAATGCGGAGTGCTCGGTGGACGAGCCCATGGCGAATTCGTCCAGGTTGGTCTTGCACGCCACCAGGGCCCCGGCCCCCCGGAGCCGTTCGACGACGGTGGCATTGTAGGGGGAGCGGTAGCCCTCCAGAATCCGGGACGCGCAGGTGGTGGGCTGCTCGGTCGTGACGATGTTGTCCTTTACGGCGATCGGGACGCCCTGGAGCGGCCCCGGCCGGGGGAGCGCCTCGACCTGCGCCGCCTCGGCCTCGAGCGCCTCGCGCGACCAGGCCAGCGTCGCATTGAGCCCGCGGCGCTCCGCCTCGGCGAGCCGGTCGGCCGCCGCCCGGGCGCTCTCGCGCGGGGTCAGAGCTCCGCGCCTCCTTCCCCTAACCCGCTTTCCCCTAACCCGCCGAGCCGCGGCACCACGAAGAACCCCTCGACAAATTCGGGGGCGAACGCCGAGGGCGGGCGGGCCAGATCGGCCCGGCGGACCTCGTCCTCCCGGAGCGGCGCGGCGGGCGGGCCCGGGACAAACCGCTCGCCCAATTCGCCGGGATCGGGGAGCTGGGCCACGAATCCGACGATCCGGTCCATCTGGGCGGTCAGCTCGGGCAGCTCGGCCGGCTCGACGGCCAGCTCGGCGAGCTGGGCGATATGGCGGACCTCCTCGGGGGTGACGCTCATGCCGGGTCCCCCCAATCTCGCTCCAGACCCGCGGCGCCGACCAGCAGGTGCTTGAGGCCGACCTGCCCGTCGTCGAACAACACGCTCACCTTGAGGTCCTTGCCGGCGCCGGTCAGCCCCTGCACCGTCCCGCTGCCGAACCGCCGATGCCGAACCCGCTCGCCTTTGATCAGCCGGGGCGCGTCCTGGTTTTGGAGGTCCTCGTCGATGGCATAGAGCCGGGTGGGGGTGGCCCGCGGCACCGTGGTAATCTCCCAGGGGGCGAGCCATCCCCCCGAGGTGCGGCGGGGGGCCCACAGCGAGGCGGTGCTCTTCTCCTCGAGGAGATCGACCGGAACGGACTGGAGGAAGCGGGACACCATCCCGGGCCGGAACTCCCCGCCCCGCCGGCGGGCCCGGGCCCAGGTCAGGTACAGTTTGTCCTTCGCGCGGGTTAGGCCAACGTAGAAGAGCCGCCGTTCCTCTTCGAGGCCCTCCTGGGTCTCCAGCGAGCGGGCCAGCGGGAACAGCCCTTCTTCGAGACCGGAGATCACCACGACCGGCCATTCGAGGCCCTTGGCGGTGTGAAGCGTCATCAGGGTCACCCCGGTGTCGCCCTGCGCCGAATCGGCCGCGGTGACCAGGGCCGCCTCGGCAAGGAACCGCTCCAGCGGCGTGCCGTCGTCCGCTTCGGAAATCACTTCGGACCATTCGGCCGCAGCCGCGACCAGCTCGCGCACGTTTTCCCAACGGTCGATGCCTTCGGGACCGTCGGCGAGCAACAACGCCTCGTAGCCGATCGCCTCGATCACCTGCTCGAGCAGCATGACCGGCGGCCAGTTGGCGCTCTTCGCGCGCCAGTCGTCCACCATAGCGGCGAAGCGCTGGAGTGCCTCGCGCACGTTGGGCCGGAGTCCGGTGATCCGATCCGCCACCCGGGCCGCGTCCAGGAGCGGTTTGCTCCAGCCGATCGCGGCGGTCCGGAACGTCGCGAGGCTCGCTTCCCCGATACCGCGCCGCGGCACGGCGATCGCCCGGAGGAACGCCTCGTCATCTGCGGGGTTCGCCACCAGGCGGAGATACGCCAGTAGTTCCTTGATTTCGCGCCGCTCATAGAAGCTGATCGCTCCCACGATCCGATACGCCACGCCGGCCCGGCGCATCGCCTCTTCCAGCGCCCGGGACTGCGCGTTGGTACGGTAGAGCACGGCCATGTCCTCGAGCAGCCACTCTCCGGCCGCCGCGCGCCGGGCCAGCTCGCCCGCGATCCACTCCGCCTCGTCCCGCTCGTCGGCGGCGGCCACCACGGTGACCGATTCCCCACCCTCGCGCCGGGTGCGCAGCGTCTTGCCCAGCCGGCCGACATTGCGGGCAATCGCCGCGTTGGCGGCCTCGAGGATGAGCTGGGTCGATCGGTAGTTCTCCTCGAGCCGCACGATCCGCGCTCCGGGGAAGTCGCGGGTGAAGTCCACCATGTTCTTCACCACGGCACCGCGCCAGCCGTAAATGGACTGATCGTCGTCGCCGACCACGAACAGGTTGCCGTGGGCGCCGAGCAGCCGGACCAGCTCGTACTGGGCCCGGTTGGTGTCCTGAAACTCATCCACGAGCAGGAACGAGAAGCGGTCGCGCCACCACGCCAGCCGGTCCGGATACTCGCGAAAGAGAGTCAGCGGATGGAGCATGAGGTCGTCGAAGTCCATCGCGTTCAGCCGCTTGAGCTCCGCCGCGAGCGGATCCATGAGCTCGGCGGCGATCTGCACCAGCCGATCGAAGCCGGCCTGGGCCGCGAGCTGCTCGGCGGGCAGCATCCGGTTCTTGGCGGAGGAGATGACCGCCTGGACCGCTCGGGGCGGGAAGATCTTGGCAGGGATGTTCCGTTCTTCCAGGAGCCGCCTGATCACGGCGAGCTGGTCATCCTCGTCGTAGATGGTGAACTCGCGGGAGAATCCGAGTCGCTCGGCTTCGCGCCGGAGCAGGCGGGCGGAGAGACTGTGGAAGGTGCCGATCCAGAGACCGGTAGGATCATGCTCCAGCAACGTGCCGACCCGCTGGCGCATCTCGCCGGCAGCCTTGTTGGTGAAGGTGACCGCGAAGATCCGATACGCCGGCACGCCATGCTCTTCGAGTAACACGGCGATCCGGGTCGTTAACACGCGGGTCTTTCCGGATCCGGCACCGGCCAGCACCAGCAAGGGCCCGAAGAGATGGGCCACCGCCTCGCGCTGCTCCGGATTGAGCATCCGGGTCCAGTCCCGCCCCGCCGCGCTTGCCGTCATGTTAACCCGCAACCAGCCGCTCGGCTCCCAGGTAGGGGATGAGGGCCTGGGGGAGGCGGACCGAGCCGTCGGCCTGCTGGAAGTTCTCGAGCAGGGCCGCGATGGTACGGGCGAACGCTACCCCCGACGCGTTCAGCGTGTGGACGAACTCCGGTTTGGCCCCCGGAGCCGGCCGGAACCGGATGCTGGCGCGCCGGGCCTGAAAGTCGGTGAAGGTGCTCGAGCTGGAGCACTCCAGCCACGTTTCCACCCCAGCCGACCACACCTCGAGGTCATAGGTGCGCGCCGCGCTGAAGCCCAGGTCGCCGGTGGCGAGCTCCACGACCCGATACGGCAGCTCCAGCCGGCGCAGTACGGCTTCCGCGTGACCGGTCAGCAGCTCGTGCTCGGCATCGCTCTCGTGGGGGCGGCAGAACCGCACCAGCTCGACCTTGTCGAATTGATGCACCCGCAGCAGCCCGCGGGTGTCCTTGCCGGCCGCGCCGGCCTCCCGGCGGAAGCATGGCGTGAACGCCACCAGCGCGATCGGAAGCCTGCTCCCTTCGAGAATCTCGTCCCGGTAGAGGTTGGTCAGCGGTACTTCGGCCGTGGGAATGAGGTAGAGGTCGTCGTCGCGCCCGACATAGAGCTCTTCCGCAAACTTGGGGAGCTGGCCGGTACCGGTCATCGTGGCGCGATTGACGAGGTACGGCGGGGCGATCTCGCGGTAGCCGTGCTCGCGGGTGTGCAGATCGAGCATCAGGCCCGCCAGCGCCCGGACCAGGCGCGCCCCCGGCCCGGTGAACACCGGAAACCCCGAGCCCGACACCTTCGCCCCGCGAGGGAGATCGAGGAGACCCAGGGATTCACCGATGTCCCAGTGCGGGCGAGCAGCGAAGTCGAACTGCGGGGGTTCACCCCAGGTGCGCACCACCCGGTTGGCCGCGACGGTGCCGGTCGGGACGGCCGGATGCGGCAGATTGGGAGTCCGCAAGAGCAGGTCCTGCAGCTGGTGCTCCGCCGCTTGGGTCTCGGCCTCGAGGGCCCTAACCCGCTCTCCCGACTCCTTGAGCGAGGCGAGGAGATCGTCCACCGGCTCCTTGGCCCGCTTGCGACACGCCACCTCCTCGCTCTGGGCGTTGCGTTGCGCCTTCAGCTGCTCGACCTCGGTCACCAGCCTGCGCCAGGTCCGATCGAGTTCCGCGATGGAGTCCACCCAGAAACCCAGGTCCACGTCTCCCCGCCGCATGAGCGCAGCCCGGACCCCGGCAGGATCCTGCCGGAGCGCTCGCAAGTCGATCACCGCTCCGGGAGGCCCGGCTCGAGACCGCGATAGCCGCAGTTGATATTCGAGAGGACCTTGATCCAGATGTACCGGGCGCTGTCGCTCATCGCCACGATCTGGAGCTTGCCGTAGTTCGGGATCCCCAGGATGCACGAGGGCTGCGGACGGGACCGCGCATAGAAGATGTCGCTCACCCGCAACCGGACCGTGTCCGCCGTGACGTAGTCGGTTTGTTCGGCCACCGTGATCGAGTCGAACGGCGTGGTGGTAGGCTTGAGCCCCGGGTTCCCCGTCGTCGATCCGGTCTTGGCAACCGCCGCCAGGGGCAGAAAGATGTGCTCTCCCGCCGGGGTGATGTCATAGAGAAAATCGAAGTAGTTCACCTGGTCGAGACGAACCGCTGAACGGCTGCTCACCTGGTACGCGCTCGGGCGAAAAACCGGCGTGCCCGTGGCGGCCCAAAGCTGGATGGTGTCGACCCGGTTCTCGAAGAAGGCGGGAAGCAGCACCGGGTCGGAGCAGGCACCGCCGATGGCGGAGAGGGCAAGAGCACCAACCACCAAGCACGAGGCGGGACGGGAACCAGGCAGTCGCATGGGCAGGATTGGAAGGTTAAGGACGGCTCGGAACGGGGTCAACCCATAGTCTTTTCGTCACTTCGCTGATTTATTTGGGGACGCTTTCAGAACGAGCTATGGCGAGCCTGGCTGAGATCCTGCACGGTCTCGAAGCCCGCGATTCGGTCCGCGGGGGGGTCATCGTCGGCGAGGACGGACTCGTCATCCACAACGCGCTCGCACCCGGCGCGGACGACGAGGCCGTAGCCGCGCTGGCGGTCACCACGCGGCGGCATGCCGAGCAGCTTGGCGGCGCAAGCGGATCGGGTGAACTCCGCACGGCGGTACTCGAGTTCGGCGGAGGGCCCGCCATTCTGTCCGCGCTCAGTCCGGACGCCACGCTGGTAGTGCTCGCCAAGCCCGATCGAGACATCGGACCGTTGCTCTACGAGTTGCGGACCCGGCGCGACTTGCTCACTCGACTGGTGTAGCAATGGACTGGGCCGTCATCCTGGCGGGAGGGTCCGGGACTCGGTTCTGGCCCCTGTCCTCGCCGACACGGCCAAAGCAGCTACTCCCGCTGGCGGGGTCACGATCCACGGCGGAAGAGACCCTCGACCGGCTCGCGGGAATCGTTCCGCCGGAACGAGTCCTGGCGGTAACCGGAGCGGCGGCGGCCAAACCGCTCGCCGAGCGACTCCATCTCCCCTTCGAGAATCTGCTGGTCGAACCACGGCCCGCCTCGACCGGCCCGGCACTGGTGTGGGCCACTCAGGAGATCCGGCGCCGGGAGGGCGGCACTTCCACTGTACTCGCGATGCATGCGGACTGGGTTGTCGGTGACGCCGAGGCATTCGGCCGGGCCGCCAAGTCCGCACTGGATGCCGCGCGCCGTCACGATCGCCTGATTACCGTCGGCCTGGTGCCTTCCCGCCCGGAACCCGGCTATGGGTACATCGTCCCCGGCGACCGCCTCGATCAGGAGGCGCAGACGGTGTCCGCATTCATCGAAAAGCCGGACGAGCCAGTCGCCCGGGACCTCATTGCCAAAGGAGCGCTCTGGAACAGCGGTCTCTTTGCCTGGACCGCCGACCGGTTGCTGGCGGAAGTGGCCGCTCACACTCCGGAGATCGCTCCCGCGGCGGAGCTACTGGATCGCGGCGACCTCGATGGGTTCTTCGCGGCAGTAACCCCGGTCTCGATTGATTTCGGAGTCCTGGGGCGGAGCCGGCGAGTCGGCATGGTGCGGGGGCGGTTCGAGTGGGACGACGTCGGAACCTGGGACGCGCTCGCCCGGGTCCGCTCGCGAGACGCGAGCGGCAACGTGGTCGTCGGCCCCGCCGCGCTGGTCGAGTCGTCGGGTTGCGTGGTATGGAGTGAGGGGACGCCGGTGGTCGTCAGCGGGGTCAGCGACCTGGTCGTGGTGAGCGCCAATGATCGCGTGTTAGTCATGCCGCGTGCCCAGGCCGCCGATCTCAAGCGGATTCTCGAACAGCTCCCGCCCGCCATTCGAGCGCTTCCGGAATGACGCGACTGATCTGCCTCGAACCGACCGATCCCGGTCCGGCCTGGCATCCGTTCACGGGGGCGCGCCCGCTCGCGGAGCTCCGTGCCGGGGCGTGGCGGATCCGGGATCGCTGGGCTGGCGTGTTAGGGCTCGACGACAGCGCGGTGGCCGTCATGGGAGGCCACTGCCCGGATTTCACCGATGCGGATTCGGCTCCCCTCATCCCCTTCGGGCCGGTCCAGGGCCCAGCGATGATCGTTCGCTCGACCTTCGCGCCGGGCGCTCAGGCGCTGGAGCTCGACCCGAGCGTGCGGCGCCTGGTCCACGAAGACGACACTGTTGCCTGGATGGTACCCGAAGGAACGACCTGGCAGGGCGAAGAAGCGAGCGGCCCCGCGGAGCCGGTCGAAGGTCTTGCGCTCCGGGGAGCTTGGGACCTGGTGACCGCGCTGGAGCACTTCCTTCCTCCCGACTGCACCGACGCCCTCGCGCCGCCTGCGGCGCCCGATCCGGTCCCGGACGGCTCGATCGTCCTGGGGGATCCCGGGGACGTGGGGTGCTTCGGCGCCGCCGTCGAACCCGGTGTCATCTTCGATGTGCGCGGCGGGCCGATCGTACTGGAGGACGGCGTGCAAGTCCTGGGCGGGACCCGGCTCGAAGGGCCGCTGTTCGCGGGGCCGGGCAGTATGCTGGTCGGCGGCGTTATCCGCCATTCGGTGATCGGTCCGGTGTGCCGGGTGCATGGCGAAGTGACGGCGTCCGTTTTTCTGGGCTATGCGAACAAGAGTCACGATGGCTTCGTGGGCCACAGCGTGATCGGCCACTGGGTGAACCTCGGCGCCGGGACGATTACTTCCAACCTGAAGAACACCTATGGGGAGGTGCGGCTCGACTTGCCCGGCAGCCGGATCGAAACCGGGCGGATGTTCCTGGGCACCCTGTTCGGAGACCACGTGAAGACGGCCATCGGTACCCTGCTTTCGACTGGAACCGTCCTTGGCGCCGGGGCCAATGTGCTGGGCCCGAGGCCATCCCGGTGGGTCCCTCCGTTTGCGTGGGGGACGGAGGGTGGGGCGTTCCTCGATGCTGACGGGTTCGTGAAGGTCGCCAGGCGGGTTATGCCGAGGCGGCAGATCGAGGTCACCCCGGCGCTGGAAGCCTCGCTCCGGGCCATGCATGCGCGGCTTACCCGATGACGACGCTGACCGTGTTAGGCTCCGGGTCGCGAGGCAACGCGATCGCGCTGATTGCGGATGGCCGGGTCTTGCTCATCGAAGCCGGATTCAGCGCGAAGGAGGTGCGCCGCCGGGCCGAGCTGGCCGGAGTGGACCTGGGCGCCTTGTGCGGGATCGCGCTCACCCACGAGCACCACGATCACGCCCGGGGCGCGGTCCGCCTGGCCCGCCACTTCGGCGTGCCCGTGCTGGCGTCTCCGGGTACAGCCTCGGCGTTGCGCGGGTTAGGCGATGGCCTGGTGCCCGTGCGTCCGGGCGGGCGGGCCGAGTGCGGGCCCTTCACCGTCGCGGGCTGCAGCATCCTTCACGATGCGCGGGAGCCGCTCGCGCTGACGGTGACGACCACCGACGGCCTCACCGTGGGGATCGCCTTCGACTTCGGACGGCCGACCCAGGCGCTCCGGTACCACTTCCGTGCTCTGCACGCGGTCGTAGTCGAGTCGAATTACGACGAGGTGCTGCTGCGAACCAGCCCGTATCCGGTAGCGGTGCAGCACCGGATTGCGGGGAGCGGCGGGCATCTTTCCAATCGCGCCACCGCGCAGTTTCTCGAAGAGCTGTACCAGCCCGCCCTCGGCACTGTGGTACTGGCCCACTTGAGCCAGCAGTGCAATGCGCCGGAGGTGGCCCGAGGGACGGTGGAGCCAGTGCTTCGAGCGAAAGGGTTTCAGGGCGCCCTGCACGTGGCGGCCCAGGATGAGCCGCTCGCGGACGTCCTCCTCAGGAAGACCGGCCGGGAGCCCGGCGCCGAACAGGCGGAGCTCGAGCTGCGGGACGCCTAGCGCCCCGGTTCAAACCCAAAGGACCATCGCGGCATCCCAATCGAGACGTCCAGACAGGAGATTGTCATGCCGCGCCGCGCCTGGTGGTTCAGCCCTGCCCTGCTCCTGGTCCCGCTCTTTGCCGGGAGCCTGGGAGGCTGGGCGATTGTTACGGTCGAGGATTTGCCGGAGTATGCCGTTGCCGGCCAACCCCTCACGCTTCGGTTTACAGTACGCCAGCACGGCGTGAGTCCACTTGCTGGTCTCATCCCGCGGATCGAGGCAAAGTCAGACAACGGTCAGCCAAGGGTCCTGGCGACTGCCCGGCAGCCGGCAGGCCGGGCCGCCGGTCAATACGCCGTTACGTTCACGCTTCCCGCTCCGGGTGAGTGGACCGTGACGATCCACAGTGGTTTCGGGAACAGCAAGCTTACCCTGCTCCCGATTCCCGCCATTCGCCATGGGACCACCGCCCCGGTGACCCTCGCTGCCGCCGAGCGAGGCCGCCGGCTTTTCGTCGCGAAGGGATGCATCGGTTGTCATACCCGGAACGAGGACGGGCTCGGGAAGGGCGAGGAGATCGCGCCCGAGCTCACCGGCAAGCGCTATCAACCGGAATTCCTGGGTCGGTTCCTCTCCGACCCGGCGGCAAATCCGACTCGCACCGGTACCTTCCGGATGCCGAACCTGGGGCTGGGCTCGGAAGAGATCGCTGCGCTGGTGACGTTTCTGAATGGGGAGCGGACTGCGGCGAGATAAGGCGGTCAGGCGTTCAGGCGGTCGGACCGTTCTACCTCCGGCATCCCTGCACCACCGCGAGGGCATTCCCAACCGGCCGTTCGCCGGTTGCATCCGATGGCCGGTTCGCTACTCGCAACTGGCCGGCCGAATCGGGATCGGCATAGACCAGGGTGGACGAGCCGCCGCCGTCGAGATTGATCGCCTCCCGCGCTCCTAACCCGCGCAAGAGCTCGGCGAGCTCGCGCAAGGTCATCCCATCGCTGTAGGGAAGCTGGCGGCCGTCCACCACCACGAGCAACAGCCGGGCCGGCGACCAGCGCGATTCTTAAATGCTCTGACCCCGTAAGAAAGGGCTAGCTCTCGGGTCCGGGCGGCGGGGATTCCGTGACCGAGGCACGAAGCGCTGAAGCGAGGGCCGCGTCGCCACTGATCAGGTCCTTCCAGGTGAGCTCGAGGCCCTTCCGCCGGCCCTTCTCGGTGATCTTCAAGCCTTCCGGCGAAATGGCGACGATGTACGGCGCGCCATCGATGTTCAGCTCGCGCTTCAGGGTTTTCTCGAGCTTGGTAGCCATGCGTTCAGTCCTGGTTGTAAGGGAGAACCGGCTGTTCGGGGGGAAGATAATGCCCGGCGAGCCGACCGTCACGAGCCTCGTTGTACCGTCGTTCACCAGGCCCGCTCATCGGCGGTCGGACCATAGATGGACGGGATCGGCACGTCGAGCAGCCGGAGGTACACGGTGAGCTGGCCCCGATGGTGGACCAGGTGACTGATAGTCTGGCGAACCGTGGCGCCCCGGGTCGAGCTGAACAGGACTTGCCCGCCGAACTTGAGCGCCCACGGCTTGCCGAAATCCTCATCGGGAGCCGCGGACAATGCCTCTCGAGCGGCCTTCACATGCTGATCGAATTCGCGCAGTAGCGTGTCGGTCGTCTCCAGCGAATAGCCCGGCACGTTCCCGCCACCCAGATCAAGCTCCGATCGCTGAATGGCCATGACGATCCAGCCGGGCATCCGCGCTACCAACTGGGCAAGGTGCCCGAGCGGAAAGGACTTGGCATGAGGCTTCCACGCTCCCTGGTCACTCGGCACCCGTTCGAGCAACCGGCGGGTCGTTGCCATCTCCTGATCGAACTCGGGGAGCAACCGCTGGCCAATCGTCATAGAGCGCTGCAGGAACAGGTCTCCCAATTTACTCGCGCCCGAGCCACGGGTCAGCTTCCGCCTCCATGGGCTTCGGGATTCTCCTCGCGACCGTTGCCGTGGTAGCCGGCGGGATCGCGGCGGTCACCGGCTTCGGGATTGGCAGTTTGCTCACTCCCGCGCTCGCGCTCAAAACCGGGACCAAGCTCGCGGTGGCGGCAATCGCCATTCCGCATTTCATCGCGACCGCCCAGCGGTTCTGGCTCCTGCGCCGGCACGTGGACCGCGAGGTGCTGCTGGGGTTCGGAGTTGCGAGCGCTGTGGGCGGACTGGGCGGTGCGCTCCTGCATACCCAAGTATCCAGCGCGGCCCTCGCGGTGGTGTTCGGTGGGCTCCTGATCCTGGCCGGGGTCTCCGAGCTGACCGGTTGGATGCAGCGGGTTAGGTGGGGCTCCGGCTCCGCCTGGGCGGCGGGGGCGCTCCGGGTCCCCAAGGAAGCCTTCGTCGCTACGGCCACCGCGATCGGTCTTTTCGTGGACGGGGCCCGGCTGCCGGTCTACCTCGCGACGGGAGATCTGGAGCGAGTGGCCGCTCATCCTGGCCGCCAGCGCGGGTGTCGTCGTGGGGACCGCGGCGGGCACGCCGATCCTGGAGCGGCTGCCGCCGCAGCTCTTCCGGCGGATTCTCGCAATCCTCCTGATCACCCTGGGCGCTTACATGGCGATCAGCGGAGGACGGTAGCGCATCTAGCCCCGGCTTACCGCCTGCTCCAGCGCGCGCCGGGTTAGGACCCGGGCCAGGTGGGCACGGTACTCCGCCGACGCGTGGAGATCGCTCAGCGGCTCCACCCCCTCGGCCGCTCCCTCGGCGGCT
Organism: Gemmatimonadales bacterium; assembly: GCA_052389555.1. Lineage (GTDB taxonomy): Bacteria > Gemmatimonadota > Gemmatimonadetes > Gemmatimonadales > GWC2-71-9 > JABFSM01. The sequence continues at coordinate 26,945 of JBQTHV010000013.1, forward strand.
CTGGCGATCGCGGCGGAAGACCGGCGTCCTCGCAGGGCCGATTCGACAGCCCGGGCTCGATACGGCTTGGCGGCGACCCCGGTGATCCCGACCCGCACCGTGTTAGGACCGATCACCGCCGCGACCCCGCATAGCGCGAACCCGCTCGCCTTTTGGGCAAACTTCCGGTAGGCAATACTCTTCGCGGTCGCCGGCACCCGGATGATCGCGAGGATCTCACCCGGTTGCAGGGCGGTCTGAAAGAGGTCGAGGAAGAAGTCGGCCGCCGTGACGGTGCGCCTCCCGGCCCTGGCCACCAACTCGACCTCCGCCTCGAGGGCCAACATTGCGGCGGGCCAATCGGCCGCCGGGTCAGCATGGGCGAGACTCCCGCCGATCGTGCCTCGGTTGCGGACCTGCACATCACCAATGCACCCCGCGACCTCCGGCAGGAGCGGGCAGGTGCGACGCAGCAGATCGGAAGACTCGATCTCGTGGTGGGTCGTCATGGCCCCGATCGCAACCCGGCCGCCCTCGTCCCGTATCCCTCGCAGTTCGGCGATCCGGCCGAGGTCGAGCAACACTCCGGGTTGGGCCAATCGAGTCTTCATCGCGGGCAACAGACTGTGTCCGCCGGCGAGCAACTTGGCCCCTTCACCGTGCTCGGCGAGCAGCCCGAAGGCCTCCTCGAGGGTGCCGGGCCGCCGGTAGTCGAACGCCGCGGGAATCATCGCTTGGCCCGCTTTCCGGCCGGGACAGCCCCCGCCGCCACGCTCACGACCTTCGGGGTTTCCCGGGGGTTTTGAATGGCGCGCCAGACCTTTTCCGGCGTAAGCGGGAGGTCGAGATGACGTACGCCGAGCGGGGACAGCGCATCGATCACCGCGTTGGCGATAGCCGGGGTGGCGGCAATCGTCCCTGCTTCGCCCACACCCTTCACGCCGAGCGGATTGGACGGCGACGGCGTGATGGTGCTGCCCAGCCGATACGCGGGGATGTCGCCGGCGCGGGGGATCGCGTAGTCCATGAACTCGCCGGTCAGGAGCTGGCCGTTCTCGTCATATACGGTCTGCTCGAAGAGAGCCTGGCCGATGGAGTGAGCGATCCCGCCCTGAACCTGTCCCTCGATGAGGAGCGGGTTCACCTGGTTCCCGCAATCGTCCACCGCGACGTATTCGACGATCCGCACCTCGCCGGTCTCCCGGTCGATTTCGACCGCGGCGAGGTGGGTGCCGAAGGGGTAGGTGCAGTTGGGCGGCTCGAAGAAGCTCGACGCTTCGAGCCCCGGCTCGAGCCCGGGAGGCAGATTCTTGGCGACGTAGGCTTCGCTTGCCAGCTGATTCCAGCCGACGGCGTTTCGTGGCTTTCCACTGACGAAGAATTTGCCGGCCTCGAACCTGACCCGTTTCGGATTCGCCTTGAGGAGTGCCGCGGCGAGCAGCTTGGCCTTGGCAATGATCTTGTCGATCGACATCGCAATGGCGGTCCCCCCCAGGGCCGTCGCCCTACTGCCGTAGGTATCGCGGCCGTAGTGCGCGACATTGGTATCGCCCCGGAGGACGACCACGTCCTCGATCGGCACGCCCAGGCGGTCGGCTGTGATCTGGGCGAAGCTGGTCTCCTGTCCCTGGCCGTGTGGCGTCGAGCCGGTAATGACGGTCACTTTACCCGAGATCTCGATCCGCACGCAGCCCCACTCCCAGCCACCGGCGGACATGGCCTTCGACGGGCCTAACGCGCAGATCTCCACGTACGTCGAGATGCCGATGCCAAAGAGCCCGCCCTCGCGCCGCGCCGCATCCCGGCGCCGGAGCATGGTCTTCCACTTCGCGAGGTCCATGGCTTTCCGGAGGGCCCCTTCATAGTTCCCACTGTCGTAGGTCTGCCCGCTGGCCGTCCGAAACGGGAAATCGCGCGGCTTCGGGAAATTCTTGCGCCGCACTTCGACCGGATCGAGGCCCAATTCGTCGGCCACGATGTCCATGAGGCGCTCGATAGCATAGGTCGCCTCAGGACGGCCTGCGCCGCGATAGGCGTCGGTTGCCATCTTGTTGGTGTGGACGGCAGTGCCATCCATCCGCATCGCCCGGAACCTGTAGCAGCCGCAGATCATCTGGCCGGTGAGCGTCGGAATCGCCGGGGTGAGGAGCTGGAGATAGGCCCCGAGATCCGCCAACGTGTGCGCCTTGAGAGCCAGCACCATGCCGTCCCGTTTCACCGCGATCTCGTAATCGCCGATCTGGTCGCGGCCGTGAATCGTGGCCGCGGCGTTCTCGCTCCGTGACTCGATCCACTTGACCGGAGCGCCCAGTCGCCTGGCCAGGTGGCTTACCAGAATCTCCTCGGCGTAGAGATTGAGCTTGGAGCCGAACCCCCCGCCGACCTCGGGCGCCACGATGCGCAGCTTGTTCTCGGGCACGTGAACCAGGCCGGGGAGGAGGGTGCGGACCAGGTGCGGGATTTGGGTCGAGGTCCAGAGCGTGAGGGACTCCTCTCCCGGATGCCACAAAGCCACGCACCCTCGCGGCTCCATCGCCATGGGGGTGAGACGCTGGTGTCGGAGGCGGACCTTGATGGTCCGATCGGCCTGGGCGAACTCGCGCTCGACGTCACCGCCGCTCGTGGTCCACCGGAAGGCAACGTTGCTGCGGAGGTCCGGGTGCGCGAGCGGGGCGCCGGGCTCGAGGGCTTTCTCCGGATCGATCACCGCCGGCAGCGGGTCGTAGTCGACCTCGACGAGCTCGACGGCATCCTGAGAGACTGCGGCATCCCTCGCGACACCGACCGCCACGGGATGGCCCACGAAATAGACGCGATCCCCGGCGAGTACGGTGTGGGTGGGGGAGTTCTGATCCGGTTGGACCGCCGCACAGGGCACCGGCCCGACTGCCTGATTGAGGTCGCGACCGGTGAGGACGGCGACGACGCCGGGAAGCCCGGTCGCCGCGTCCGTCCGCACGGACCGAACCCGCGCGTGGGCGTGCGGGCTCCGCACGAACGCGGCATGGAGGAGTCCCGGAAGCCGGAGGTCATCGACGTAGGTGGCAGCCCCGGTGATCAGCCGATGGTCTTCGACCCGCCGGATCGGCCGGCCGACATAGGCTTTGGCCATGCCTAGCGGCTCTCCTGGCCGGCCAGCTTGCGCGCGGCCCACTCGATTGCGTCGGTGATGTGCGAGTACCCGGTACAGCGGCAGAGATTGCCGTGAAGAGCGT
>JBQTHV010000014.1:0-86869 GCA_052389555.1 Gemmatimonadales bacterium
GGTGCGGACCGACGTGCTCGTAGTTGCCTGATGCACATCGAGGGCGACATACTTGGTAGCGCTGGTCATGAGAGCCGCTCCTTGGGGTTGGGGTCCATGAGTCAGGGGTGACTGCATGGTAGCGCCAAGGGGCGTGCTCTCAACATGCGTTAGGCGTCAATTGAGTGTCGGCACGAGGACCAACGCATTCGTCATCTTCCTCGAAGGGTCCAAGAATACCTCAGCAGCTGGGGTGTCCGGCCGGAGCGCTTGACTGAAACCCAGTCCGCATGGCTCGTCTTCGGGAAACGTCTCAGCCAGCGCGTCGTACTCAAGGTTGCGCGGGAGCCGGGCGACGAATGGCTCGCTGGCAGCGTCATTGCCGCCTTCGACGGCCACGGCATGGTGCGCGCCATGGAATGGACCGATGGCGCCGTCCTCCTCGAGGAAATCCGACCAGCTGATCCCCTCGTGAACCTCGCGCGGGCAGGCCGTGACTCCGAGGCCTCCGCCATTTGCGCTCGAGTCATTGCTTCGATGACCCCGGGGCCGGCGCCGAGCCACGTCCCCACCGCCGCTGACTGGGGCCGTGGGTTTGAACGCTATGCCGCGAGCAGGGACGGTAGGATACCCCCTGATCTACTCGCTCAAGCACACGACGTCTATACTTCACTCGTTGGAACTCAGACGGCGCCAAAGCTCCTGCACGGCGACCTACATCACTACAACATTCTCGTGGATTCGTGGCGTGGCTGGCTCGCCGTCGATCCGAAGGGCGTGGTCGCCGAGCTTGAGTTTGAGCTTGGGGCCTGGCTGCGAAACCCGGTGGGCCATCCGGAACTCTTTGCGCAACCTGCGGCCGTTGACCAGCGGCTGCAGTGCCTCCGGACCCTTCTGCCGATCCAGCCATCCCGCACCCTGCGCTGGGCCTTCGCGCAAGGGGTACTGTCAGGGATCTGGACGCTGGAAGACAGCGGCACGCTTCCTCGGGACCACGCTGGCTTGGCCTTGGCGTACGTGCTCCGGGAGAACCATGGCGTGCTCAATTGACGCCTAACCCGCATTTGGAGCTGACGAGGGCGTCAGCGCGGCGCAGCCGCGCGTGGTATCTTTGATCTGCTAGGTCGCGCGGCTGCGCCGCACGCCCTCGCAGCTCAAATGCAGAGCGTTAGGCCGCGGCAATGGTGACAGGAAGGAGAGAATAGTTGAAGCACCAATTGGTCAGTGTGGACCCGCCGAACACACTGCAGTATAGAGGTTTCAACGTTACTGCCCGGACCTACCAGATCCGCGGTAGCGGGCGTTGGACGCTTGATTTGCTGATCGGGAAGCGCGACTCGCTACGTGCCTTCACTGGGGCTCAAACGTACAGCACTCAAGGGGCCGCCATCTCGAGCTGCTTCCATTTCGCACGGGAACTCATCGACAGCCGCTGGCCTCGTGATTCGGTCACGGATCTGACCGACGATTAACCGCTCGGGCCTCAGCCCCTATCTGGCACTGGGCCTAGGTTGTTTGCGCTGACCCGAGTATCTTTCACCATGTCTAGGCGCCGGAAACTGAATATCAGGACCCCCGCGCCGCAGGATCACTCTCTAGCGCCCTCCGAGCCTGGCAACGGCTACGCACCGCACGCACGGAAACCGCTCCTAAGCAAGTCAGCTTCACCTTCTCCTGCTGGAGCGAGTCTCGAGTCCGCCTGGGCCTGGCTCCACCGCGCCGCGCATAGTCACCAAGTATCCCTCCTCCGCGTTAGCGTAACAGCGCCTGCGGCCTAACCCGCATTTGGAGCTGACGAGGCCCTAAACGCTTCGGCCGCCGCGCGGTATGTTAGTGGGTCAAGGTTGCGCGGCAGCCTCGGCAGGCCCCCGCAGCAGAATTGCAGACGTCATACCGCCCCGATCCACGCAGTTCCGCGCCTCCCTTGCCTTATACAGCCCCTAATGCTATTTATACAGCCATTCCCGGCCGGATTCCGGCATGACCACGACCCGAAGACGTCGCAAGAACCTCTACATCGATCAGCGTCGGATCGACCGCGTCAAGGCCTTGCTCCACGCGGAAACCGAAACCGAGACCATCGAACGGGCCCTCGCTCTGGCCGAGGACTTCACCGCGTTTCAAGCCCAGGTGGATCGCGGCTTGGCCACGCTCGTTGGGAAGGGCGGATTCCGCGATCCGTTCAGCGCTCGCGAATAGACCGGGTCCGTGCAGCTCATCGATTCGAGCCTCTACATCCGCGCCTTCCGCGAGCCGGCCTTCGGGGAAGAGTTTCGCACTTTTCATCGGACGGCGTTGCCAGGCCTCGTCCTGAGCGCAGTCGTCGCATCCGAGGTTCTCATTGGGGCGTTGACTCCCGAGCGTGAGCGTGCCTTCCGCCGGGGGATCCTGGATCCGTTTCAAGCCCGACGACGGCTCCATGTCCCGACGTGGAGTACCTGGGATCGGGCCAGCTCCGTTGATCGCCGCATGCGCCGACGGCCGGCGTTCCACAGCCGACTCGATCGGCGCTCCTTTTTTCAGGATATCCTGATTGCCACTTCCGCCCGGGAACTCGGGGCGACCGTGATCACCTTGAACACGCGAGATTTCGAGGCCATCGCGGAGTTCATCGACATCACAGTCGCAGAGCCATGGCCCCAGCGGGCCGTATAACCCGCGCTTGCAGCAGACCGGGGCGTCGGGTGTTCCCCGCGATCGCGACGATCTTCCTGCTCGGGTTCCCAGCCGCCGGTTCCCAACCTGGCTCCAGCCAGGTCCCGGACTCGCTCGTCTATCGAACGATCGCAGGCCAGTCGCTGCATCTCTACCTGTTCCGGCCAAGTGGACCGCGAACTTCGGATCGCCGTCATGCCATACTTCTCCTGCACGGAGGAGGGTGAAGTGCTGGGGCGCCCTCACGGACCTACGAGGCGGCTCGTCTGTTTTCTGCCTGGGGTCTCGTCGCGATAGCCGTTCAATATCGCCTGGCCGCCGGCGACCTTACGCCGCTCGACGCGCTGGATGACGTCTGCGCCGCCCTCGGATGGGTCCGAGCCCATGCCCCAGAGTTGGGACTCACCGAGCGGCTAGTCGGATATGGGGTCTCGGCCGGGGGCCACCTGATTGCGGCCACGGCTACCATCGGCTGCAAGAGTGGAGATCCTGGTCCTGGGGCGCTGCTTCTCCTCTCGCCTGCTCTCGACTTGGCCAGAGACCGCTGGTTCGCCAGCCTGCTGAAGGGCCGCGCGAATGTCTCCAGCATGTCCCCCGTCGAGCATGTCCGCCCCTCTACGCCACCCACCTCGATCGTTCAAGGTGCGGCGGATGTCCTGACTCCGCTGGCCGGGGCTGAACGCTATTGCGCCCGCCTCAAGCAGCATGGCCAAGTCTGCGACTTGCATGTATATCCTGGGCTCGGCCACCTCCTGACCCGCGACCTGATGGATCAGGAGTCGCATTTCGATCCGGACCCCCGGGCTCGGGCTGATGGGATGGAGCGGCATCGCTTGCTTCTTGAACGGTTAGGCTTCATTCGGCGTCGGTGAGCAGCAACATAACCCGCGTCTGCAGCTGACCGGGCCCTCACCGTCTGGCAGCGGAAGCGCAGCTCGTTAGGCCTCACCCAGGGAGACGCTCATGGCCAGCTTTGGGCACTTGGCTGTATCCGTGCTCTGGACCGCAGGTATCATTCCCGGAGCCACGTGTGCTGTGAGCGCACAGCCAGCCGACGCGCGGTTGATAGCACGTCCCGCATTCGCACGGCGGCGCGGTTGCCAACAAGTCAGAATGGCGAGGTTTCCATGAGCCCCAGGAAGGACACCCAAAAGTCCGCCAAGCGCACCACCGCGACCAACCAGTCCAAGGGATTCACGGACGAGGAAAGAGCTGCGATGAAGGAGCGCGCTCAAGAGCTCAAGGCGGAAGCGCGCCGCAGCACGCGCGCGGACCAGACGGACGGGGAGAGCGACGTGCTCGCGAAGATCGCCGAGATGCCGGAACCGGATCGCGCCATGGCCGAGCGGCTCCATGCGCTCATCAAGACCAGCGCGCCAGCCCTCTCGCCCAAAACCTGGTACGGGATGCCCGCGTACGCCAAGGACGGCAAGGTCGTCTGCTTCTTCCAGAGCGCGCAGAAATTCAAATCGAGGTACCCGACGTTCGGCTTCACCGACCAGGCGAACCTCGACGAAGGCGCCTTGTGGCCGACCGCCTTCGCGCTGAAGGAGTTGACTGCCACCGAAGTGGCAAGAATCAGCGCCCTCGTGAAAAAAGCCGTGAGCTGAGGGCCAATCTCGCCACTGGCGGAAGGGCTGGCCGTGTACCCGACGCAGGGCGGCGCCACCTAACCCGCATTTGGAGCTGCGTGGTCGTAAGCGCGGCCCCAGCAGCTCAAATGGAGAGCGTTAGGTCGCTCCTTTCGTCGCAGATCCGCCTGGAGGAATAATCCGTGGCACGATTCCCGATGCTGGTCCTCACCGCCGTTGTCACCATCACGGCTTCGGCTGCCGCCCAAGGCCCACCGGCCGGCCCCCGCCCCGTCTTAGTACAAGGTGCCATGCAGTTAGAAACCGCCCTGTTGGTCAGCCGGCTTGAGGAGGTCAAGGTCGACAAGGTCGCCGCCTGGACCTTCTGGCGGGGCACTCTGGAAGGTTACCCCGTCATTGTGTCGAAGACGCTTAAAGGAACGGCTAACGCGGCGGCCGCCACGGCACTTGCGATCGAGCGGTACCATCCCATAGCGATTGTCAATCAGGGAACCGCCGGCGGTCACGATTCTACGCTCCATGTCTACCATATCGTACTCGGCACCAGTGCGGTGAACCTGGGCGCGTTCAAGACCCCTCACCGAGGGGCCGGAACAGGAAGTAACGCACTGGATTGGGTCCCACTCGACCTGCTGGTGTCGGAAGGCAGTGCCGGCAACGATCCGAACGAACACCAGGTTGCCCGCTTCCAAGGTGACAGCGCACTTTTGGCGGCGGCTCGAAGCGCCAAGCACCGGTACACCAAGGGACGGATTGTTGAAGGCGTGATTGGATCAAGCGACATTTGGAATGAGGAGATCGATCGAATAGCACGGCTCCGCGCTGCATCGGGAACTTCGGTGGAGGAGATGGAGACAGCCTCAGCAGGACAGATCGCGGGTCCTTTCAAGGTGCCGTTTCTCGGCATTCGCGTGGTGTCCAACAATATCACCTCCGGCGGTGCCTACGACCCCAAGACGGGGGAAGCATGTCAGGACTTCGTCTTCCAGGTCCTCATCGCCTATGTCGCCACCTTGAGGCGCTAGCTGGTCCGGCGGAGCGACCTAACCCGCATTGGCAGCTGACCAACGCAAGGGCATGGCGTTGGACCGCACCCACGGTCCCCACCGACAGTGACGACATTCTGAGTTCCGGAACCGCGCTTGTTTGCGTCGCCGCCCGGCGGTAGCTTGAGGCCAGGCGTGCAGGACGCCTCCCGTCCGCGGACAGGACCGAGTCCACCTGAATAGGTCGCCAGACGTTCGGACGTGATTGCCGAACCTCCTTTGCCCGGCGCCAGCGGACCACGGGCTCATTCAAGGAGGGTCGTCATGCCCGTCCGCCGCTTGCCCGTCCGGCCCGACCTCGATCAGCTTCATCGTCAAGCCAAGGAACTCCTTCGCGCAATTCACGCCGGCGATGCGGATGCGATCGCCGAACTGGGTGAGTATCACCCCGAATCGATCGACCCCTCCGCTGCGAAGCTGGCCGACGCGCAGCTCGTGCTCGCACGGAGCTACCAAACGTCGAGCTGGCCGAGGCTCGTCCGCGCGGTGCAGCTCGCGGACGCGATCTGGCGCGATGACCCCGACGAGGTCCGCGCTCTCATCACGCGAGATCCAGCGCTCATTCATGAGCACGTCCTGATTCGCACCGATAGCGGCTGGGGACCACCGATGACGTACGCAGCAAACCTTGGTCGCGACCGCATCATCCGTCTCCTTCACAGCTACGGCGCCAGCGACCTCGAATCTGCGGCTGGACGGGCCGCGCTCCAGGGCAAGGCCGACACGGTGCGCATGATCTACGATTTGGCGGGACGACCGTCGCTCGACAAGTGGACGCTCGCCGGGCCCGCGTACACGCTCAGCGTAGAAGGAACCGCCGTCCTCTTCACGCTCGGTGCCCGCATCGTCGGACCCGAGGGGGTGGACCGGAACACGATGGAACACCTCCTCGGGACGGATAGCCGCAACCCGCCCGCCAAGCACCGCATCCTGGAGCTGTACGTTGAGCACAGCTTTGAGCCTCCCGACACGCCAGTGATGGCGCTCCATCGCGGCCGCATCGACCTGCTCGAGGCCCACCTCGCGCGCGACCCGGATCTCCTCACGCGCACGTTCGGCATCGCCGAGGTCTTCCCGCTCGCGCCGGCCTGCGCCCGGGACCCGTACACCGCCCAGGGGACGCCGGTGCACGGGACGACGCTCCTCCACATCGCCGCCTACTTCGACGAGCTGGAGATCGCGGAGTGGTTGCTCGACCGCGGCACGGATCCTGACGCGCGGGCGGCGATCGACGCGGATGGCTTCGGCGGGTACACCGCGCTCTTCTCGACGGTCGTCTCCCAGCGTAACTTCTGGGTCAACTACGGCAAGGGACAGCCGGACGAAGCGCGCTTCACGCGCCTCCTGCTAGACCGCGGTGCCGACCCGAATGTCCGGGCGTCCCTCCGGGCTCGCCTCGAGGAGGGACACGGGGGCGGCCCGCTTCGCGAGTACCGCGACGTCACGCCGATTGCTTGGGGCGAGCAGTACCACCCGAAGATCTTCGTGAGCCGGGAGTCGCTGTGGCTGATCGAGGTGCGGGGTGGCGGTCGGTAACCTATTGCCGATTGGTTCAGGTCAAATCGCACCGTGCTTGGGGTACCAACCGAGGGGCATCCTTAAACCCCGGCATGCTTCCCAAGCAGCGGCCTAACCCGCGCCTGGAGCTGACCGGGCCCAAGCGGCTCGGCCGCCGCGCGATATATTTGGGTTGTTAAGTTGTGCGGCGGTCTCGCCAGGGCCTGGTAGCTCAAGCGCAGAGCGTCAGGCCGCAGCCATACCTCGAGGAAGGCTCATGACTTCTCCGGCGCCGCCTCAAGTCGAGGTCGAGCAGCACCATGCTTCTCTTCGCGTGGGGGATCTCCCTGCTGCAATAGAGTTCTACCCGCCACGCCTGGGATTCCATGCGTTCACTTGGGGTAAACCGCCCACGATGACTGGCGTCAACCTTGGCGAGACGCAGATATTCCTCGAGGCTGGGAGGCCAGCACCGGCTCGGGACTGCACCCATTCGAGGCGCTTGGCGACGGCGTTGCCGGCGGTCCCTATCTTGGGTTCAGCCGATATCGGGCAGCGCGTCGCTAGGCGGACGTGGGCTGACTCGTTGCGGACTCGAATGCGAGTTGATCACACCGCTCCCGCGCGCCGCGCATCCGACCATGGTGCGATGATTTGAGAGGAAGCCGTATGATGCGTCGTCTCTATCTCACTACGCTCATAGCGATGGTCCCCGGGACTCCCGCATTCGCACAGAACCAAGGGGCCGTGCCGCGGGCGATCCCGCTGCCGGATACGGTGGGCGCGAACTTCGCCGTCTCGGACACGCTTACCGGCAGAAGTGAACCCGCAGACTATGACTTCCTCATTGGCGCGTGGCGTTTCACGTTCCAAGCGCGGCGTCGCGATGGTTCATTCACGCCTCCGTTCACCGGGCATTGGGTTTTCACCAGGAAGCAGACGGGCGGCCAGGGTGTGCTGATCGAAGACCACTGGCGGCCCGACGACGCATCGTCGACCTGGGACGCCGGCACGTGGACGTACCGCGCCTACAACCCGGAACGCAAGATCTGGGAGATGCAGGGGATCAACACCACTATCGGCGCATGGCAGCCGGGGCTGATGTGGAGCGCCGGCGACGACCGATTGCTGACCGAGTGGTATGGACCAATGCTGGTCCGTTTCAGGTATTTCGCCATCGAGCCGGATAAGTTTCTGTGGCGCGCCGATGCCACCTTCGATCGGGGCAAGACCTGGGTCAGGGACTATTGGACGATGGAAGTGCACCGCATCTCGCGCTGAATACCCATCCACCCGGAAGATTCCTTGAACACCTCTTATGTGCTCGCGCTCTCCCTGGCTTTACCGGGGCCACTGGCGGTGCCGACCCTCCGAGCCTCCCCAGGCTGCCAACGGGTCCAACGCCCAGGTCGTGAGGGGCATGTATGACGCCTTTGGCCGAGGCGACGTACCTGGTGTGATCGCAGCCCTCGACTCCGCCGTTCGATGGATGGAAGCCGAGAGCTTCATCTACGCCGATGGCAAGCCCCAGATCTTCATCGCTGGTGGCCAAACCATCGTCGTGGAGGGTCGCTACCGGGGCAAGGTGAAGGCGACTGGAAAGCCCATCGATTCCCAGTTTGCCCATGTCTTCGAGTTCCGGGATGGGAAGGTCATTCGCTTTCAGCAGTACACCGATACCAAGCAGTGGGCGCAGGCCGTGCAACCGTGACCGCAGCAGGCCCGACGCGCGTTGACCTGGTGTCCCAACGCCCACCGCTTCGCACCACGCTGTGGCTCGCCTTGCGGAGCCTCGCCTGGGCCGTTGTGCTGCCAGGGATCTTCGCTGGCTTTCTCCCCTGGCGCTACTTCGGTCTTCGCTCGGCCGATATCAGCCTAGCGAACCCATTTCACTGGATCGCTCTCCTTGCCATACTGCTCGGAGCAATCCTGTTGGCAGTTGCGATCGTTGAATTCGCCCGGACCGGCCGCGGCACTCTCTCACCGCTGGATCCTCCTCGCATGCTGGTCGTGCGGGGTCTCTACCGGTACGTTCGCAACCCCATGTATCTCAGCGTGACGGTCCTGGTTCTCGGGGAGGCCCTGCTGGCAGGCTCGACGCCGCTGCTCTTCTATTGGGTGATCTGGTTCGGGGCCGCGAACCTCTTCGTCATGGGCTACGAAGAGCCGAACCTGCGCAGCCGGTTCGGGGCCAGGTACGACCGCTACGCGGCTGCGGTAGGCCGCTGGATCCCACGCCTCAAGCCCTACCGGCCCACGGAATGAGGCGTTCCTGGCCCACTCTGCGTAAGAACCTCCAGTCCTAACTGACGTGGCGCACCTCCAGCGACCCTTCCGGCAGGGTACCGTACCAGACTCGTTCCACCGTCACCGACTCGACGGGATAGATGAGGCCTCCCTGACCGCAGGCCAACGCCTGGCCTTCCCGCGCTCAATCCCCAAGGCCTTCTCGTCTTCGGCGACCAGCTCTGGATACTCGGCCACGCGGCCGTGCCATATATTTCGGTCCCGACGGCCTCATCTCCCAATCCCGGATTCTCACTTGGCGGCGTGCACCGTAACGAGGGACATGACCATAACGCGGGGAGGTGCCTATGGCACTAGTCGTTCTCCTCAAGGGCGTTAACGTCGGCGGGTATAGAACGTTTCGCCCGAGTCTCCTGGCCAAAGAGCTCGAACCCTTCGATGTCGTGAACGTGGGCGCGGCCGGGACCTTCGTGGTTCGCAGGACAGTGAGCCGGGTGAAGCTCCGCGCCGCAATGATGCGTCGACTCCCGTTTGAAACGGAGGTGATGATCTGCGACGGCTCTGATATCCTCCGGCTGGCTTCCCGCGATCCGTTCGCGGGTCAGCCCTCCGGGCCGAGTATCGTGCGATTCGTGAGCGTATTAGCCAAGGACCGGCCGCCTCGGACCGCAGTCCCCCTGAGCTTCCCCTCCAATGGACAGTGGGGTTTGAAAATTCTCGGCCGCCAGGATCGGTTCATCTTCGGCCTGTACCGCCGCGAGATGAAGGCCATTAGCTACCTTGGCCGGCTCGAGCAGGTGTTCGGCACGCCCGTCACGACCCGTAATTGGAACACGATCCAGGTGATCGTTCGAATCCTGAAGAACTCGAACGCCTAGCGAACGGATTCATCCCGAATCTGCGGATGTCCAACGTCTGGAACGGCATCTTCTTCGAGCGTACCCGCCAGTGACCGCGCGGTGCGCCTGGCCCCGGACCGAGCTCGACATCGCGTATCACGATGTCGAGTGGGGCACCCCAGTCCATGACGACCGGCTGCTCTTCGAGTTCCTGACTCTGGAGGGAGCGCAGGCCGGGCTCAGCTGGTCCACCATCCTCAAGAAGCGGCCCCACTACCGGCGTGCCTTTGGGGAGTTCGATCCCTCCACCGTAGCGAGATTCACTACGCGAAGCCTAACCCGGCTCATGAACGATCCCGGCCTGGTCCGGAACCGGCTCAAACTCGAGAGCACGGTCTCGAATGCGAGAGCATTCCTGGCTGTCCAGGGCGAGTTCGGCTCGTTCGATGCCTATCTTTGGCGGTTCGTGGACGGGAGGCCCAGGCAGAACGCCTGGCGGTCTCTGCGCCAGATCCCGGTCCGCACCCGGGAATCTGATCAGCTCAGCAAAGACCTGCGACAGCGGGGCTTCCGATTCGTCGGTTCCACCATCTGCTATGCCTTCATGCAGGCAGTGGGCATGGTGAACGATCACGTCGTCACTTGTTTTCGGTATCGCCAGCTCTGTCCATAGCCAATAACCATGTCCATTCGGGTAGTTCAGCTCGGTAGTCCTCGCGCCCCGGGCGAGGGGCTCCGGCTCGGTACCGTGCGGCGCCCGCCCCGCGGTGTTCCGAAGACGGAATACTCCCGCCGGAACTTCTATGACCTCTGGTTGCCTGAGCTCGCACCTTCCGAGGCGCTGGTCAAACTCGCCATGCGCGCCCGGGACGAACGGGGATGGAGTCGCTTCGTATGGGGTTACCGCGCCGAGATGAAGCGACCGCCGGCGGCGCGGCTCCTGGACCTTCTGGCCGGGTTCTCCCCGCACGCCGACTTCTCGGTCGGCTGCTATTGCGAGGATCCGACGCGCTGCCATCGGTCGATTCTCCAGGAACTGCTCCGCGAGCATGGAGCTCGCCTGGCATGACGCCGTCGGCTCCTCCCGCCATTCGGTTCGAGGCTGCCATCCCGCAGTTCACGGTGGCCGACGTGGTCCGCACCGCCGAGTACTATCGCGACGTCCTGGGTTTCCAGATTGCGGGGTACTGGGATGGAGCGCAGGTGAGCCTGAACACCGAGCCGCCGCCGGTATTCGGGATCGTCTGGAGGGACCAGATCTCGATCCACTTGAACCGTGCCGATCAACCCGACGTTCGCACCGGTCGCGCCGAAGGCGCGTATGACGTCTATCTTCGGGTGAAGGGTCTGGACGCGCTGGCTGCCGAGCTGCGCGGCCGCGGTGCCGACATTCTCGACGGCCCCGAGGACCGTATCTATGGCCAGCGAGAGCTGGTCGTACAAGACTGCAACGGATTGATCCTGGCGTTCGGTGAGGAGATCCCCCGTCCGTGACGAGCCCATCCGGAGGGTTCGAGTCCGGTCCGAGTCGCCCGCCTACGCTCCGCCAGATTGCCGGCGTCCTCGTGGTGCTGGCGATCGGGATCGGCGTTCCACTGCTTCTCGAACCCCGAATTCCGCGCCAGTTTGAGCGCGCGATACCGTATCTCACCGGGCTGGTCGCGTGGACCTGGGTCGGCTATCGCGTCATCCGCTGGCTTCTTGGCATGACCAGGACCCCGGAGACGTGAGGAGGATCCGATGAATCGCATGCCTCGTACCGCCGCGGGTGCCCGTGCATCGTCCGGTCTGGCCGCGTTGCTCCTTCTGGTCAATGCCTGCGGAACGAGCACACCATCCCAGGAATTGCTGGTGACGGGACAGGATTACGCGTTCCAGCTGCCCGACAGCATGCCGCCCGGCCTGGTGGCCTTTCGGTTCTACAACTCCGGCAAGGTTCCGCACGAGATGGGAGTCAGCCCCCGCAAGCCTGGGGTAACTCTGGCCCAGGTTCTCGAGCTGGACCGCCGGGGTGGAAACGTCGATTCGCTCTTTGAAGGCATCGTCGGTATTCTGATCGTGAATCCGGGCGATACGGCGGTCGGCCGGCTGCTGGTGGACCTGGAGCCGGGCCGTACCTACGTCTTCTGGTGCAACTTCCAGGACGCTCCCGACCAGCCCAGGCATATCAACCTTGGCATGATCCGCAGCCTGGATTTCGGCCTAACCCGCTAGCGATGGGTCGCCCGGAAGCGGTGATCTTCTGCGGTATTCAGGGCGCCGGGAAGACCAGCTTCTATCGCGATCGGTTCTTCGATACCCACGTCCGGCTGAGTCTCGACCTGCTGGGGACCCGCCGGCGCGAACAGGTGCTGGTGGCCGCATGCCTGGACGCCAAGCAGTCGTTCGTGATCGACAACACCAACGTAACCCGCGCCGATCGGGCCCACTATGTCGAGCCGGCCCACGCGGCCGGGTTTCGGGTCGTCTGCTATTTCTTTCCTGCCGACCCGAAGGCCGCCCTCGCAAGGAACCTCAGGCGGCCTGGCAAGGCGGCGGTTCCCCCGCCGGCCGTCCTTGGCACCGCGAAGCGGCTCGAGCCTCCCTCGCTGGATGAAGGATTCGATGCGCTGTATCAGGTCGAGCTGGTCGAACCCGAAGGCTTTTCGCTCGTCGAGCTCAGCGAACCCCAACGCTCCCTTTGACGGCCTCGAGCAGCTTGGGCGAGTCGTAGCCTACGCCGTCCTTGAACACCAGCGTCGTGTTACGGATGTCGGCCGGCCGTGCGTTCGGATCGCCCCGCACGACCGCGAGGTCCGCGATCTTGCCGGTCTCGATCGAGCCCAGGTCCTGGTCCACGCCGAGGATCCGGGCGCCGTTCAGGGTCATGATCCGGATCGACTCCACCGGAGAGAAACCCGCCTCGACGAGCAGCTCGTGATTACGCTGATCGCCGAAACCGGGAAGCGCGCCGCCATTCCCGGTCGGGTCCACCCCGGCGCCGAGGAGACCTCCGGCGGCCACGAAGGCGCGCTCGAACTCCATCGCCTTGCGGAAGACTTCGGGAGCAATCCCGGCGCGCGGGTTGTCGGCGATTCGCTGGCGCGAGGCGAGGTATTCTTCGCGCGTCTCGGGGGACATGGCTTCAAGCATTCGCGAATCGAGCTCCGGCGGCCGATTGGGCACGAAGAGCTCGTAGACCGCGAGCGTCGAGGTCATGGCCACTTTGTGCTTGACCATGTCTTCGATGGTCGCGCGGACGGCCGGTCCGCCGATCTCCACGCTGGCGAGGCTCTGGCCCGCAGAACCCGGACACTGATCGGGCTGCTTGCTGGAATCGTATTCGGCGTTGGCGAACAGCCCGTGCTCGAGCGCGTCGATCCCTAGTGCCACCGCCTCACGGTATCCGACCGAGCAGAGGTGGCCGGTGAGCTTGAGACCGCGCTGGTGGGCCTCCTCGATCGCCGCCTTCATCTCATCGCGGGTGATCAGGGTGTAGAACTTGAACCAGGTGGCTCCCTCGCCGGCCCAATAGGCCACGACCCGCCGGGCGTCGTCGGGGGTACCGACCTGATACATGCCGGAGCCCGCGCCCTCCCCGCTGATGTAAGGACCGGTAACGTGCAGGCGGGGCCCGGCGACCTCGCCGGCCTCGATCGCCTTCTTGAGGTTGAGCTCCGCATAGGGCGACATGCTGCCGGTGGTGCGGATCGTGGTGACCCCGCTGGCGAGATACAGGAGGCGTGCGGAGAAGTTCGCCTGGATGCTGCGGCGCGGAGTCGTGTAGAACGTGTGGTCGTGCAGCCCGATGATCCCGGGGACCACGGTATGGCCGGACAAATCCATAACCCGCGCGCCGGCGGGCGCCGGAGTCGAGGCGGCCGGGCCCACCCGGGCAATGCGGCCGTTCGCAATGACGATCGTTTGATCCTCACGGGCCGGCGCACCGGTGCCATCGATCACCCGCACGTGGGTCAGGGCCACGACCGGCTCGGGGACCGCCACCATGGTTCGGGGTCCGGTGCCAAGCCGGTCGAACGACTGGGCCCGCAGGCTCGGGGCGATGCCGAGGAGCAGGAGCGGAACGGCTCGCAGGGCGTACGGCATGGGGATTCTCCAAACAGCGGGTTAGGGTGATACCGTCACGACGGTCTTCATGCCGGCTTCCAGGTGCTCCGCAATGTGGCAATGCAGCATCCAGCGGCCCGGGTTGGTGAGCTCGACCAGGAGCTCGATCACGCTGCCCACCGGGACCAGCACCGTGTCCTTCCACATGAGATTCTCGGTCCGCCGGCCGTTCACGGCAAGGACCAGGAATCGTTGCCCGTGCAGATGAATCGGGTGCGCCATCGGGTGGAGGGTATGGCGGTCGTTCACCAGCCGCAAGCGGACCAGATCGCCCACCCGGAATCGCCACCCGATCTCCTCGTTCTCCCGCCCGGTGGCAGTGTCGCGGAGCACCCACCCTACCTGGTCGGTGGTGGCGAGCCAGTCCATCATCGGCATGGTCCCACTCCACTCCACCGGGTTCACGAACAGGGTATCGAATCGGAGGAGCTGGACCAGCGGAAAGGGGAGTCCCCGGTCCCGAAGCGACAGCACGACCGTGGCGTCCGGAGCCCGGTCGTAGTGCGGCCGGTAACGCTCGATGTCCCGGCGGACGTCGTCGTGGGATCGCAGCCGGCGGAAATCTCCGGGCGGGCCGGCGGCCGGGTTTGGCTCGACCTCGACCGTCCCGAGGCTATCGACCTCCGGGAAGAAGCGGCCGAGCGTGTGGTCGATCGCCTGCACGTGATTGACCAGCGCAGTCCGACCGGGCCGCCCGAACTCGACGTCTACGATATACCGCTCGGCGGGCGCGAGGACCACGCTCTCCACCCACTCCTCCCGTTGCGTCCGCCCCAAGTCGGCGCCCACCAGCTTCATCCGGGTGCCGGGAACCGAAACATTGAAGGTGCGGGTATTGGCCGCGTTGGTCAGGTAGAAGCGCACCACCTCGCCCTGGCGGACCCGGAGCCGGTATGACGAGGCCGGCTCACCGTTGATGAGGAAGAGGTTGCCGAAGCGGCCCATCAGGGCGTGGGTGGCGCGCTCGCTCCCGTGCGGGAACGCATCTCCCTGGGCATCGAGCAGCAGGTCGTCCAGCACGAGGACTTCTTCCCGGTCTGCCGGTCCATAACCCGCGCCCGCGGTTTCCCGCACCAGCAGGTTGCCGTACAGGCCGAGGTCCTGCTGGACATCCTCCCGATGGTGCGGGTGATACCAGTAGATGCCGGGATCGGGGAAATGCACCTCGTACCGGAAGGAGTCGCCCGGCGCGACCGGCGGCTGGGTCACGTGGGGCACCCCGTCCGACCGGTTGTCGAGCCGGATGCCGTGCCAGTGGATGCCGGTGGGCCAGGGGGTCCGATTCACGAAGCGCACCCGGATGGTCGCGCCCTGCGTGAGCTCGAGCAGGGGACCCGGCTGCTGCCCGTTGAAGCCGTACTGGAACAGGACCCTGGTTCCTAACACGCGCTTCACCGGGCCGGCTTCGAGCCGCAGGGAGTCGCCATCCTGGAGCCGGAGCAGGGAACGCCCCCGGACCGGCGGAGCCAGGGCGGCCGCACCGGAATCCGGAACCAGCGGCGCAGCGTTGGGGCCCAACCCCGCCAGGGCCGGCATGTACATCGTGGAGGCCTGGGGATGCAGGGGCGGAATGGGCCAGCCGTTCGCATGGTGGATCGGGTGCTCCGGGGCCGGTACGGCGGCCTGGACCAGATGGGGCGCGCCGAGCCGCATGCTCGGGGAGAACCCGCGCAGGACGTACCGTCCCGAGGGGCGCGTCACCTGCGGGTTAGGTTCAACCGAGACAAATACCACGAAGCGGTTGAGGGCGATCTCTCCCACCGGCACGGCGCCCCGGCTGCCGGGAGGCAGCTCGCCCAGCCGGATCATGGGTGCGAGCGCCGGCGGCGCGGCCCACACCACGAACGTCGTGTAGGGCCCCAGGGAGCCCGGGTTAGGCAGGGAATCGGCGGAGACCAGCAGGGTGTACCGGTGGACCCCCTCCCGGGTCACCGCCGCGGTGAACGGCGAGGGCGCCGGCCGGAGCTCGGCGGTGCCGCTGAACCGCCGGAGCTCGGGGGTGCCGATGAGCTCGATGGTGTAGAGGTCGGGGGCGGGCGACTGGGCACACAAAAGGTAAGAGGTAAGAGGTAAGAGGTGAGAGAGAAACGATCTCCGACTCTTCCTCGTCGACCTCTCACCTCTCACTTCTCACCTCTCACCTCTTACCTCTCACCGCTCACCTCTTACGGCTTCACCCCCGCCTGGGTTCGCTCGGGCCCCAGCTTGCTCCAGGCCTGGGTACTCAGCGCACGCTCTCGCGGATAGATCTCCTTGAGCGTCCCGCCTTCGTAGAGCCGGCCGTTCTTCATCACGTATCGGAGCTGCCCGACGTTCCGCAGATCGGCCAGCGGGTCGGCGTCCACCACCAGCAGGTCGGCCAGCTTGCCGGCCTCGATGCTGCCGATATCGGTGCTCAAACCGATTGCCTCGGCGCCCAGAATTGTTGCAGCGCGCAGCACGTCATGCGGTTTCGCCCCGCCCGATCCCATGGCCCAGAGCTCCCAGAGGTATCCCACCCCTTGGATCTGCCCATGGCTTCCCACCGCTACCCGGGCGGTGTCCTCCAGCATGCGCTTCACGAACTGGGCGTGCTTGGGGAACACCTGCTCCTCGTCCAGCGCCCAGAACCCGCGCCGGCGGGTTCGCAGGTCGATGCTCTCCTCCGGAACGAACCGGCGCAGCTTGGGATCGTCGTGCACCTCCTCGTGCTGGTAGTAGTAGTTCTCCGCGAAGGGGCCCCCGTAGGAGACGATCAGGGTCGGGCTGTTGGTCGTCTGGCTCGCCTTGAAGACCTTCACCACGTCCTCGTAGATCGGTGCAACCGGCAGCGCATGCTCGACGCCCGAGTAGCCATCGATCACGTGGGTCAGGTTGAGCCGGAAGTCGAGGCCGCCCTCGGTGGTCGGCATGAGGCCCAGGTGCCGGGCCGCCTGGATGATCCACTGCCGTTGCTGCCGGTTGCCGCTCATGTACATCTTGAGCGTCTTGGTGTCGTAGTAGTGGCTGTAGCGTTTGAGCACGCTCACTGCATGGGCCGAGTCGCGGATGTTCTCACTCAGGAACACGCCGGGCCCGGTCGAGTAGATGCGAGGGCCGACCATCTCGCCGATGGCGACGCGGTCCTGATAGCTCAGCACGTCGGTGGAGCCGGTTTGCGGGTCGCGGGTCGTGGTAACGCCAAAGGCCAGCGTGGCGAGATACTGCCACGCCTGCCGGGGATGGATTTCCGGCACCAGCCACTGGGGGTGATAGTGCGTATCGATGAAGCCCGGGAGAATGGTCTTGCCGGAGACATCGATGATGCGCGCGCCGGCCGGCACGGTGACCGAATCGCGCGGCCCCACCCCGACGATGCGCTCGTCGGTGATGACGACATCGGCATTCTCGATGACCTGGTGGCCTTTCATCGAAACCACCCGCGCCCCGCGCAGCACTACGCTGCCCCCCGGGACGTCCCGCGGCATCCGCACCACGACCCGTTGCTCGGCGGGTTTGTAGGTGGTCGTGTCGGCCCTCAGGCTATCGAGGCCGGCCCGCACCGAGTCCGCATTATTGCGCATGGCCAGGGCCCGCGCCCGGATCCGGTCCGCAGCTTGAATCAGGGAATCGGCCCGGGCCTGGACCGAATCGGCGAGCAGGCGGGCCAGCCGGGCGCGGAGCGAGTCGGGAACCGCCGCAGCGGCGCGGGTCAGGCTGTCGACCGTCCGCCGGGTCGTGCGCAGCGTGTCCAAGAGGTGCCTAACCCGCAACGCCCGGCCCACCGTGGCGCGCTGCTCGCGCTGGGTGCTGTCTTCGATCGCCCTCACCCGGGACAGATCGTAGGTCAGGAACGCATTCCCGATGGCCCAGTGAACCCGGTTGCCGTCGGCGCTCCACGAGGGGAACTCTCCCCCGATGTCGGTCAGCTGGCGCACCGTGACCGGCGCAGCCTGCGGAGCCGCGACCGAGATGACCGGGACCGGCCCCCCGACCTCCGGAATGTCGACCACATAGAGGTGATTGCCGACCTGCGCCACCGCGCGGCCGCCCCGGGGCGAAATCATGACGAGATCCGCCGGCGGCGGAGCGCCCGCCTCGGCGGGTTGGGCGCCGGATTGCTCGTCGGCAAAGACCGGGAACACCCGCCGGGGCATCACTTGCCAGGGCTCCGGATGGGGGTTCGCTCCGATCGGCGGCGGCGCGCCGCGCACCTGGAGGTGCTGCTTGACGTCGGTACCATCCCACCGGAACGAGACCAGTCCTTCCGAGAAACTGTAGGCGTAAATGCGTTCCGGCTGGTCCCCCCGGAAATGGGCCATGTCCCGGCTGCCGGTGGGAGCGATCAGGGTGACCGCGCCGCCGGCGGCGGGGACCCACACGAACTCGCCACCCAGAGGGCCAAAGAAGACATCGGGCGCGCGCTTGAGATCGCGGGCCGCACCGCGAGTAGCCACGAGGCGCCGACCGTCGGGCGACCACGCGAGGTTGTAATACAGCGCCGCGTCGCGGGTTAACTGCTGCGGTGGTCCGTTGCCGCCGGCCCGCGCGCGCATGATGTGCCCGCCGGCGGAATCGTCCCAGGTCACCCACGCCACCCAGAGACCGTCCGGCGACCAAACCGGATGGTACTCACCGGCGTCCGCGCTGGACACGCGCTTGGTGGTGCCGGTTGCCAGATCGCGGACCCAGAGCCGGTCGAACGCGGTGAAGACGACTCGCTTCCCGTCGGGCGATACGACCGGGTGCCGGATTTGCCTGGCAGTGACCAGCGCGGCGGTATCCACCCGGTAGCGGAACTTCACTTCCGGGCCGATGTCCACCGACACGGGGGCCTCGAACGGGATCTTCGTCGCGGCGCCGCTGTCGGTCGGAACTCTCCAGATCTCGCCTCCATAGGAGATCACGAGCGCCCTGGAGTCGGGCGTGAAGCTGTAGCCCGGCAGCACGTCGAGAGTCGCGCGCGACTCCATGTCGTCCCGCTGGATCGGGTACGCCAGCCAGCGCTCTTCCCCGGTGGCCAGCTCGCGGATCCGAAGCCCGGTCTCGGCGTTGTAGCGGGTTCCGTAGACCAGCCACTTTCCGTCGGGAGAGATGGCGGGCCGGAAGCCGGATCCGTAGCGCGTCGTCATGAGCGCCGAGGTGCCCCGCTGCCGGTCATACACGTACAGCTGGTACTGCGGGAACCCGGCGTTGTACTGCCATTCGCCGAAGCGCCCCGAGAACCAGATGTAGCGCCCGTCCGGCGTGGGCGCCGGACCGGCGTTCCGGAAGGTCGCGGGGTCCCGGATGACCGGGAGCGGGCTCCGGCGCTTCACGTTATAGAGGAGGAGCTTGGCCGCGCCTCCTAACCCGCCGGAACGGGCCACGACGATATGCTCGCCGTCGGGCATCCATTCGGGCGACTGGTACGCGCTGGTGTTGCCCTGGGTGACCTGCAGGGTATCGGTGTAGTCGAGCCGCAGGACCCAGACGTTGTCTCCGCCGCTTCGGTCGGAGACGAACACGACGGACTGGCCGTCCGGACTGAAGCGCGGCTGCGCATCGTACCCCATGCCTTCGGTGATCCGGGTCGCCTTCCCCCCGGCGATCGGCATCGTGTAGAGATCGCCCAGGAGATCGAACACGATCGTCTTGCCGTCCGGGCTCACGTCCACCGACATCCAGGTTCCCTTGGTCGCCGTGAAGGTCGCCTTGCGCGCCGCCGCGAGCGGAAGCGGCCGAGCCGGCGGCTGGGCCCCGGGCGCTCCCGCCGGCGGCTGAGCAGCGAGCGTGCCCGCTCCGACGGTCATCGCCAGGAGCAGGACCAGACTGACGACTGAAGACTGACGACTGATAGCTGATAGCTGATCGCTGATAGCTCTCCGTCTCACTGCGCACCTCCTCCCACCCGAATCCCTGCCGAGACCGCCGGCGCGAAGTGGCGCCACAGCTCGTCGGTGGCAGGCCGTTGTCGAGGCCAGATCTCGTTCAGGGTTTCGCCTTCGTACAATCGGCCGTTCATCATCACGTACCTGATAGAGTTGGTGTTGCGGATGTTCTCGAGCGGGTTCGCATCGAGCACCTGGAGGTCGGCCAGTTTCCCGGGCTCGAGGGAGCCGAGATCCTTTCCCAGCCCGATGGCTCGAGCCCCGAGGATCGTGGCCACTCGCAGCGCGTCGTGGGTACTCATCCCGCCGCTCTGCACCGACCAGAGTTCCCAGTGGTAGCCCAGGCCCTGGAGCTGGCCATGGCTGCCGATCCCCACATTGCCGCCCCCTTCCACCAGCTCCTTGAGCCAGCCGGCGTGCTTCGGGAAGGCGTACTCGTCGCGACGGAACCAGGAGCCCGGCCCCGGCCGGGAGTCCACCCGGCGCGCCTTCCAGTCGAGCTCTTCCTTGGGCGTGAAGTGGGTGAGCTTTCGGTCTCCCACCACATTCTCGTTGGTGTAGTAGAAGTGCTCGGCCCAGGGTCCCCCATAGGAAACCAGCAACGTGGGCGTGTTGGTGGTGCCCGACGTCTTGAAGAGCTCGACCACGTCGTGATACGCCGGAATGATCGGGAGGGTGTGCTCGATGCCCGAATAGCCGTCCATCGCGTGGGTCATGTTGAGCCGGTACTCCAACCCTCCCTCGGTGGTCGGCATCAGCTTGAGCTCGCGCGCCGCCATGATCAGGAGCTGGCGCTGCCGGCGATTCCCGGTCATGTACATCTTGAACGTCTTGGTATCCCAGTACTCGCTGTAGCGCCGCAGAATGTTCCGCGCGTGGGCCAGGTCCTTGATTCCCTCGGTCCAGAACACCCCGGGTCCGGTCGAATAGACCCGTGGTCCCGGCATGTGCCCCCCTTCCACCCGATCGGCGTAGACCAGCACGTCGGTCGTGGCGGTCTGGGGATCCCGCGTCGTCGTCACCCCGTAGGCCAGGTTGGCGAGGTAGATCCACGGTCTGGTCCAGTGGAGGCCCCAGAGATTCCACATGTGGGAGTGGGTATCGACGAAGCCGGGAATGATGGTCTTCCCGCTCACGTCAATGACCCGGGCGTCGGCGGGAACCGGGACACTGCCCCGGGCCCCCACGGCCACGATCCGGTTGTTGCGGATCACCAGGTCGGCGTGCTCGATCACCTCGTTCCCCCGCATCGTGATTACCCGGGCGCCCCGCAGCACCGCGGTGCCCTGCGGGGTATCCCGCGGGCTCATAACCCGCAGCCGGACCTCTTCCGGCCGGTAGCTCGTGTCCGCCTCGGCGCGATCGAGCCGGTAGGTGACGAACGCGTTCCCGATGGACCAATGGACCGTCCGCCCGTCGGCGCCCCACACCGGGAATTCCCCGCCGATATCAGTGAGCCGGCGGACCGGCATCTGGGCGCTGTCGGGAACGGTGACCAGGACGGTGGGAACCGCTCCGCCGGTCATCGGGACGGTGACCACATAGAGGTCCCGGAGGACCACGGCGAGCGCCTGGTCGCCCCGGGGGGCCATCATGACCAGCCCGGCCGGGGTCGAAGGGATCTGCGGCTCGCGCTCGAAATCCCGCGGCATCGGGATGTCGGACGTATCGGAGGGCGCGGCGAACCGGTAGGTCATGGCACTGAAGGGGAGCCGCCAAACAACCCGCAGGTGGCGCTTGATATCGGTGCCGTCCCATCGCATTGAGCTGACTCCCACCGCCGGCAGTCCCTGGAAGGGTGGCGGAGGCGGTTCGCCGGGAAGTGAGCCATACACGTAAATCCGCTCGGGATCGGTGGTGAAGTGCGGGCGGGTGCGGCCCGCCGTCGGCGCGACGACCGTCACCTCCCCGCCCGCGGCGGGAACCCAGACGAACTCCGAGCCGACCCCAGCAACGAACGGATCGTAGGCTTCCCGGAGCTCCCGCGCGGCCGAGCGAATCGCCACGATCCGTTTGCCATCGGGTGACCAGGCAAGCTGCCGGTAGTAGCCAGGGATCCGGGTGAGCCGGACCGGCGTGCCGCCAGCCGCATTAACCCGCATGATATGGGTCTCCCGGTCGTCCCAGGCCACGTACGCGATCGCGGTGCCGTCGGGCGACCAGGTCGGGAAATACTCGCCCATCTCCTGGGTGGTGAGCCGGCGCGGGGCGCCGTTCGGCAGGTCGGCAACGTAGAGACGGTCGAGCGCGGTGAAGGCGACTCGGCGGCCGTCGGGGGAGGGAACCCCATCACGGATTTGCCTGGCCACGAAGGTCGGAGTGGTATCCACCGGATACTCGAATCTGACTTCCGGCCCGACTGCCACTTCCGCGTTCACGGTGAAGGGGATCTTGCTTGGCGCAGCTCCGTCGATCGGGACCCGCCAGATCTCCCCTCCATAGGAAATCACGACGGCCCGCGAGTCGGGCGTGAAGGCATAACCCGGTAGGACGTCCATGCTGGCCACCGATTCCTGGTCGTCGCGCTGAATCGGGAAGGCGAGCCAGCGTTCCTCGCCGGTCGCGAGCTCGCGGAGCACCAGGCCGGTCTCCGCATCGTGGCGCGATCCGTAGGTAAGCCACTTGCCGTCGGGCGAGAGCGCCGGCCGGAACGCGGAGCCGTAGCGCGACGTCATGGTGGTGCGAGTCCCCGCTTCCCGGTCATAGACCGCGAGCTGGAACTGGGGGAGCAACGCGTTGTACTGCCAGGTTCCGTTCCGCTGCGCGAACCAGACGTAGCGGCCGTTGGGACCGAAGGCGGCGCCCAGCATCCGCAAGCCGCCCGGTCCCGCCGTCAGCTCGAGACCGCGGCCGCCCTTCACGTGGTAGAGCCAGAGGTGCTCGAGCGAAGTAGGGGTGCCTTTCGAGACGACGACGTAGTTGCCGTCCGGGCTCCACTCCGGCGAGAGATAGACCATGTCGTTGCCGGTGGTGAGCGGCCGCGGCTCGCCCCCGGTTGCGCTCACCAGCCAGACGTTCTCGTCGCCGCTCCGGTCGGACACGAAGACGATCTGTTTGCCGTCCGGGCTCCACCGCGGCTGCATGTCATGCGCGATGCCGCTGGTGAGCCGGGTCGCGATTCCCCCACTGATCGGCATCGTATAGAGATCGCCGAGTAGGTCGAACGCGATCGCCTGGCCGTCTGGACTCAGGTCCAGGGAGATCCAGGTTCCCTTGCTGGTCGTGAACCTGGCCCACCGGGCCGGCACGAGCGGCAGCCCCGCGTTGACGGTATCGGCCGGCGGTGGCCGGCGGGGCGACGATCCCGGCCCCGACGGAACCAGCAGGAGAGGAACGAGCAGTGGAACGACAGGGGAGAAGCGAAGCCAGCGCATACGAAGCTCCGAGAGAACCAAATGGCAGACGCTTGAATCCGGCAGAGCGTTGCGGCCGCAGGCTACAAAACTAGCGGGATCCCGGCAGAATCCGCAGGACCCGTCCGTCGGCTTCGTCCGTTACTACGTACAGGGCCCCATCCGGGCCTTCCTGAACGTCCCGGATGCGCCAGCCCAGCTCGCCGAGATACCGCTCCTCGCGGACCACCGCGCCGTTCTCGAGGACCAGGCGTACTAGGACCTGAGAGGCGAGCCCTCCGACCAGGATGTTCCCTTTCCAGTCCGGGAATGCGTCACCCGAGTAGAACACCATGCCCGATGGCGCGATGATGGGGTCCCAGTAATAGACCGGCTGCTCCATGCCTTCCTTCGCGGTGCCCTCCCCGATGGCCAGGCCGCTGTAATCACGTCCGTAGGTGATCACCGGCCAGCCGTAGTTCTTGCCCGCCTCGGGATGGTTGAGCTCGTCCCCTCCCCGAGCCCCATGCTCCACCGTCCAGAGCTGCCCGGTCGCGGGATCGAGCGCAGCCGCCTGAATGTTTCGATGACCGTAGGACCAGATCTCCCGCCTGGTACCGCTTTGGCCGGCGAAGGGATTGTCCCGGGGAATCGATCCGTCGGGCATGATCCGAACCATCTTCCCGAGCCCGCTCGAGAGGTTCTGGGCCTGGTCGCGGTAGTCGAATCGATCGCCCTGGGTAACGAAAAGGGCGCCGCTCCGGTCGAACACCAGCCGGGATCCGAAGTGGCCTCCGCCGGCGACCTTGGGTTCCTGGCGATAGATGACGCGAAGGTCCTCGAGCCCGGCCGCGCCGAGCCGCGCCTGTGCGACGGCCGTGCCGGCCAATCCACCCGCACCCGGCTCGGCGTAAGAGAGGTAGATCGTCTGGTTGCTGGAGAAGTCGGGGTCGAGGGCGACATCCAGGAGGCCCCCCTGTCCTCGGGCATGGACCGCGGGTACTCCCGCCAGCGGTGAACTGAGCCGGCCATCCGGCTCGACGATGCGCAGGCGGCCGGGGCGTTCCGTCACCAGAATGCGGCCGTCGGGCAGGAACGCGAGTGCCCACGGGTGCTCGAGCCCCCTGGCGACCGTTTCGACTTTGAGCGCGTTCCGCTGCGCCGATGGATTGGGGGATCGGAGTGCCGGTCCGTTGGGCCCGGGGGGCCGGCAAGCCACCATGCCAGCCAGTAGGATGGCCAGGGTGCGTGACATGCCTGCATTATACGGGAAGCAGGCTCCGGGGGTTGCAGATCGTGAGGCGGGCGGTACCTTCGTTGCCAATTCCATCAGCGGGTCCGGTCGGTTTGCCCCATACCATCTCAGGAGGGAACATGAAATCCGCGCTGTCACCTGTTGTGATGCTCCTCGCTGTTGCTGCCTGCCAGCCGAGCGCCGAGACACCCGATCAGGCCCAGGCTCGCATGGATACCGAGTCGGCCGCCGCCAAGATGGCGATCGATTCAATGGCCGGGGAGTTTGCCACCCACTTCAACGCGGGCCATGCGGACATCGTCGCCGGCTTCTACATGGAGAATGCCACGGCTATGCCGCCTAACGCGCCGATGGCCAGCGGCCGGGCGGCGATTCAGGCGGTGCTGCAGGGCTTTGTCGACATGAAAGCCCAGCTCACCCTCACCCCGCAGGCAGTGGTGGCCAACGGACCCCTGGCCATCGAGCGCGGGGTATACTCGGTCACCTTCACGCCGCCGGGCGCGACTGCTCCGATGACCGACACCGGGAAATACCTGGTGCACTGGCACATGGTGGACGGGAAGTGGATGATCGCGGACGATATCTGGAACAGCGATCTGGCTCCTCCGCCTCCGCCGCCGGCGCGATGAGTGTGGCTATTGGCTAATAGCTATTGGCTATTGGACACGAGCCCCGCCGGGTTAGGGCAGTTTCCAATAGCCAATAGCCAATAGCCGCTGCCAGCTAGTCTCGCCGCCCCGGGACAATCGGCGCACCCGCCGATTCAGGCGGCGGCGCGGACACCACGGGCTCCGGTTCCGGGGTGAAGTCTTCTCCCGGGTTAATGAACCGGTCCCGCTCCAGCTTGAACTGTTTGTCGTAGAGCTGCTTGTACCGGCCGCCGTTGGCCAGGAGCTCTCGGTGGGTGCCGCGCTCCACGATCTCGCCGGCTTCCAGCACCAGGATCTGGTCCGCGCTCAGAATAGTCGAAAGCCGGTGGGCGATGACGAACGTGGTCCGGCCTTTTCGGAGCGCCCGCAATCCGTCCTGAATCAGGCCTTCACTCTCGCTGTCGAGACTCGAGGTGGCTTCATCGAGCAGCAGGATGGCCGGGTCGGCCAGAATCGCTCGAGCAATCGCTACCCGCTGGCGCTGGCCGCCTGAAAGCTTCACCCCGCGTTCCCCCACGATCGTGTCGTATCCCTGCGGAAAGCCCTGCACGAATTCATCGCAGTGGGCAATCCGGCTCACCAGCTCGACCTCATCCCGGGTCGCCTCGGGCCGGCTGAACTTGATGTTCTCCGCCACGGTGCCGTCGAACAAGAAGTTGTCTTGGAGCACGATGCCGAGTCGGCTCCGGTAATCGCGCAGCCGGAGCGTAACGAGGTCGCGGCCATCGACCCTCGCGGTGCCCTGCTGAGGCCGGTTGAACGCCATTACCAGACTCATCAGCGTGCTCTTGCCTGAGCCGCTCGAGCCGACCAGCGCCGTGGTCGAGCCGGCAGGGGCGCGGAACGAGACATTTCGGAGCACCGGCACTCCTGGGGTGTACTCGAACCACACGTTCTCGAACGCGACTTCGCCCCGAACCCCGTCGACAGGAATCCGGCCCGCATCCTCATCGTCCTCGGTAGCCATCTGGCGGATTTCGCGGATCCGGTCCAGACCCGCGAATGCCTCGGTGATCTGGGTGCCGATCGAGGCGATCTGGATGAGGGGGGCCGCCATGAGCCCGGTAAAGAACACATACATAACGAAATCGCCGAGCGTCATCTGCCCCGCAATGATGTCGCGGCCGCCAACCCAGATCATGATCGCGCCGATGCCGCCGACCACGACGCTGGAGAGCGCGGTGACCGCGCCGACGCCCGTCATGGTGGTGGCGATGTTGCGGAACAGCTGGTGGACTCCCTTGGTGAAGACGTAGTCCTCCCGCCGCTCGGCGACGTAGGACTTGACGATGCGGATGCCGCCCAGCGATTCGGTGAGCCGGCCGCTCACCGCCGCGGTGAGCTTCTGGCGTTCCCGGAAGATCGGGCGGAGTTTCTTGAAGGCATAGGTCATCCCGCCGCCGAACCCGATCAAGACCGCGAGCGTCACGGCGGTGAGCTTCCAGTTCAGCCAGAACAGCACGCTCATCGCGATCACGCCGGTGAGCAGGCCACCGGCGAGCTGCACCAGGCCGGTGCCCACCAGGTTCCGGATGCCTTCGGCGTCGTTCATAACCCGTGACAGCAGGATGCCGGTCTGGGTCTGATCGAAGAACCGGATGGGAAGCCGGAGCACGTGCTCCTGGACCTCGCGCCGCAGGTTGGTGATCGCCCGCTGCGCCGCGATCCCGAGCACGCGCACCAGGGCGAACGAGGTGGCGGCCTGCACCAAGGCGGCCCCTAAAACGGCGAAGGCAATCGGTGGCAGCAGATGGACCTGACCCGCCACGATCACTTCATCGATCAGGTATTTGGAGCTCGCCGGCAGGACCAGTCCGGCCAGGCGACTCACCAGCATGATGGCAAAGCCCAGCGCGAGCCGGCCCCGGTACCGCCAGATGAGCTCGCGCGCTTCCCGCCATGCGACGGAGAACGTGACCTTCTTCTTCTTGGGAAGCTCGGTCATGCGCTACTTCTTCAGCCCTGGCCCCTGGCCCCCGGCCCCTGACCCCTTCAACCGGGTCTGAACCCGCTCGCGATACCTGGCAAACACCGCGCGCCCTTCCTCAGAGCTCGTGGCGATCCACTCGGCGTGGCGGAAGGCGTGCGGCGATACTGCCGCCCGGAACTCGGCCAGCCAGGGCTGGAACTTTGCAAAGACCAGCAGGCCCTCACTGGTCGTTTCGACGAGATAGTCCGGGTTCACGATTCCATGGCGCGCCATGCCATAGGCCATCTCCCAGTAGGTGGTCACCTGCCGGTAGGCGGTGTTGCCGGGATGCTCGCCTTTGGTAATGGCTACCGCGGCCGCGAGAGTCTCCGGCCAGAACTCGGCGACCATGTACCGCCGGGATTCGCGCATGATGGGTTCACGCCGCAGCTCGTAGAGCCGCAGCACCAGCTCCGCATCATGATGGTCGGGACGGTCCTTGATCAGACCGTCGCGCACTCGAGGGATCGGCAGTCCGGTCATGGGGTAGGCTCGAGAATGATGGCGCGGCGGGCGAAGCAGTGCAGTGGCCAACCTAGCCGGATAGGAACGGCGATGCAAGGCGTTCCTCGGTCCGGTTAGGTTTCGCTCTTCATGCGATCCGCGATGCTCGCCCGGCATTTCCTGCTTCTGGTCATCGCTGCCGGGGCTGCGTGCCGCAGCCGTCCCTCGAGAGAAACCGGAGGCCGCGCGGACCCTGCTGCGGCGGACACCGCCGCCGTGCTGGTTGTGGTGGAGCCCGCGGTGGTCGGCTTCTGGCTTCCCGCGGCTGACACGATCCCCGCCTCCGCGCAGCGGGACGCCGAACGTGAGTTCTCCCGGACCGGCCGGGCAATCGCACGCTATCTCGACGACACCGATATCGACTTTGTGACCACGACGAGCGATACCGTCATCGTGCAGCTCGCCGGCGGGCGGCAGCGGATGATCATGCTGAGCGGGCTCGACTTCCCGTATGGCTACGTGCTGATCGAGCCGGGTTATGCAGAGGAGTTTCACACCGGGATCGAGGACTTGGATCACCTGGAGGAAGCCATCGCGGCGTACTTCGGGCTGGAGGATCCGGGTGCCGGGTCCCGCCCGCGTCACCGCATTGCCCACTCCCCAATCCCCACTCCCCACTCCCCATTCCCCTGCTATTCGCTATTCGCTGCGCTTCCAACTCGGTCCTCGAAGAGCCCGTCCCGGCTTCGCACCGGTTGGGACGCCGTCGCGCAGTACCAGGGTGCCATTGACCAGGACATGCCGGATGCCGACCGAGAGCTGGTGCGGCTGCTCGAAGGTGGCCCGGTCGCCGACCGTAGCCGCGTCGAAGAGAACGACGTCAGCATAGAATCCCTCGCGCAACAATCCCCGATCCCGAATCGACAACCTGGTCGCGACCGCCGAGGTGCTCTTGCGGATCGCTTCCTCCAGCGGGAGGACCCGTTCCTCGCGAACATACCTCCCGAGGATCCGCGGGTAATTGCCGTACGAGCGTGGATGCACCAACCCGCGAGGATTGGCCGGGTCCTGACCGCTCGCATCGGTGCCGAACTTCATCCAGGGGAGCCGGAGCTTGGTGCGGACATTCTCTTCGCTCATGAGGAAGAAGACCGTTTCGACCCGCGAGCTGTCGGCGAGGAGCAGATCCATCGCGGCGTCCTCCCACGCCTTCCTCATCTCGGCGGCGACCTCGGAGAGTCGCTTGCCCTGATACCGGGCGTTGGCGGAGTTCCGGAATTCGACGAACAGCACGTTCTCCGGACCGCCTAACTCGCAGAGGTTCTCCCACCCACTCTGGACCTGTCCCATTTCGGCGCGGATTCGCGGCCGGACCGCCGAGTCGGCGAGGTTCTGGAATAGCTTGCCGTCGGCACTGGCCCAGGGGGGCACACAGGCGCTCAACCCGGTGGCGCCGGCGGGATACGCATACATGTCAGCCTGAACGTCTAGGCCGGCCGCTCGTGCCGAGTCAATCTTGGCGATGGCCTGCGCGGTCTTGGGCCAATTGCGGATGCCGCCGGCTTTGAGGTGATAAATCTCGACCGGCACCCCGCCTTCCGTGCCGATCCGGATCGCTTCGTCGATGGCCTCGAGCCACGCGTTCCCTTCCGAGCGGAGATGCGTGATGTAAACCCCGCCGAGCGGTGCCATCGCGCGGGCAAGCTCGATCAGCTCTTCGGTCGAAGCGTAGTTGCCGGGCGGATAGATCAGTGCGGATCCGAGGCCGAAGGCGCCATCCTCCATGGCGCGACGGACTACCGCGCGCATGGTATCGAGCTCGGCGGGGGTGGCAGGTCCCTGGGCCTGACCCTTGGCATAGACCCGCACCGTTCCGGCGCCCAGGAAGGATCCCACGTTGACCGAGTTGCCGTGCCTCTCCATGGCACGGAGCCAGGCATCGAAGCCGTGTGGCCCGCTGAAGTCGAGATCGGCCCGTCCGCTCCATGGACCGCGCGGGTTGGTGTTGGAATTCGCCGGAGCCGGCGTGCCGCCTTCGCCGAGGATCTCGGTGGTGATACCTTGCGTGATCTTGCTGATGACCCGGCCGTCGCCGACCGTGAACTCCGCCGTGGATTGGCCCTGGATGTCGATGAACCCCGGAGCCACCACGAGTCCGGCGGCCGAGATCCGCTCTTTGGCGGGCTCGCGTGCTAACCCGCCGCGCGGCGCAATCCGGGCGATGCGGTCTCCCCGGATCGCCAGATCGCCCCAGAACCAGGCTGCGCCGGTGCCGTCAACGATCCGCCCCCCCTCGATCACGAGATCGTACGGCCCGGGCGCTGGGGCCGGCGTGGGGACCGGACCGCTCCTCGCGCACGCCCCACCGAGCACGAGGAACAACAGCAAGCAGAGTCGGCGCGTCATTCCGGTTCTCCTCAACGAATGGCCCACAGATTACACCGATTACGCAGATTGAAAAGCTATCCGCGGACCATTCTGAGAAATCTGTGTCATCGGTGTAATCTGTGGGTCCTCTCTCCATGACTGCTTGACAAGCTGGGGCTCCGGGACGAAGGTCAGTGATGCGCGCTCCCAAGCTACAGCTTTTCGTCTCCGCGGTAATCCTCGGGGCGCTGCTGGTGCTGGGATTTCGGGGAGCGGGACCGTTGCCGCCTTTGGGGCCACTGCTTGATCCCGCCAACGGCGCGTGGGCGCTGGCGCGCGGGGCGGAGTTTCCCCGGCAGGCGGAAGCGCCCATCCCGGGTCTTACCGGCCCGGTGCAAGTGCTTTACGATGATCGGGGCGTCCCCCACATCTTCGCGGCCAACGAGCTCGATGCCTGGCGAGCGCAGGGATATGTCCTGGCGCGCGATCGCCTCTTCCAGCTCGAGCTCCAGACTCGCGCGGCCGCCGGAACGCTCGCCGAATTAGTTGGACCTCGCGCCCTCCCGGCTGACCTGGCCGATCGACGCCGGGGGTTCCCCTGGGCCGCGGAGCGGGCCTACGGTAGCCTCGATTCGACTTCGCAGTTTCGCCTGGCCGCTCTGGCCTACGCCGACGGGGTGAACGCATTCATCGGAGGCCTGAACCGGGCGGCGCTGCCGCTGGAGTACCGGCTCCTCAACGCCCGGCCCGCCCGCTGGGAGCCGATCAACAGCTACTATCTGTTTCTCCAGATGGCGTATACCCTGGCGTGGGTGGATCCGGCCCTAACCCGCCTCGAGGCGCAGGTACTGGTGGGTCGCGAGGCGGCCGATGCGCTCTTTCCCATCACTAGCCCGATCCAGGAGCCGATCCAACCCAACGGCCAATCCGCTCCACGATATGACCTCACCCCGGTGCCGCCACCCGGCCCGCCGGACTCGACGGCGCTCGTTGCCCTGCGCCAGCAGCGTTCGGTGGAAACGTTCCTCGGCCGGGAATCCGAATGGTCGAGCGCCGAGCTGCCGAGCCGTCCAGCCGCCCAGCCGTCCAGCCGCCGAGGCTCCGAGCCGCTCGGCAGCAACAACTGGGCGGTGGCACCGCAGCGGACTGCCGCGGGTTATGCGCTTCTCGCCGGTGACCCGCATCTCGACCTTTCCCTTCCGTCCATCTGGTACGAAATCCACCTGAACGTCGCAGGCGGGCCGGACGTCGCGGGCGTGACGTTCGCCGGATCGCCCGGTGTGATCATCGGTTGGAATCGGGACGTCGCCTGGTCCTTCACCAACACCGGCGCCGATGTCCGCGATCTCTACCGGGAAGGGGTCGATGACTCGATCCGTCCTACCCGCTACCGGCTCGACGGCGAATGGAAACCGCTGGAGGTGCGGGAAGAGAGCGTGCGCGATCGCGAGGGTAGGGTGCTCGCGATCGACACGGTCCGCTTTACCCATCGCGGCCCGCTGGTGGAGGTCCTGGGGCACTGGCGTTCCATCCGATGGACCCCGTTCGAAGCCAAGTCCACGGGTGAGGAATTCCTCCGCCTGGCCCGGGCGCGCGACCATGTCGAATGGCTGCACGGATGGAAGGATTTCGTCGGACCGGCGCAGAACGGGATCGTGGCCGACCGGACGGGAACCATCGCCATCCGCTCGACCGGCCGGTTTCCGGTTCGGCCCGATTCCGGTCGTGGCGATCTGATTCGCGACGGAAGCACCCGGGCCAGCGACTGGATCGGATATCTACCGATCGAGCGTTACCCCTTCGCGGAGAACCCGCCGCAGGGCTATCTCGCCTCGGCCAACCAGCAGCCGGTCGATCCGCGGGTTAACGGCGCGTACCTCGGCGCGAACTGGTACTCGGGGTGGCGGGCCCTGCGCCTCAACCAGCTCCTCCGCGCCGACTCCGCCCTCACCCCGGACGCCATCCGCCGGATGCAGACCGATCATCACAGCGCGCGGGTCGACCGGTTCGTGCCGTTTCTCGTCGCGGCGGGCGCCTCGCCAAGCGCGCCGCCCGAGGCTCGGTCGGCCGCGCAACTCCTGGAGAGTTGGCATCGGCGCTACGCGCGCGCCGACACCGCCGCCCTGCTGTTCGAGGCAGTCATGGATGAGCTGGAGCCGCTGGTGTGGGACGAGCTGGTGCCACCCCGTGATCCGCGAGCGGATACCGCGCGCGGGTTAGGACGACCGGCGGTGGTCCCGGAAGAAGGGGTGCTGCTCCGGCTGTTGGCCGATTCCACCAGCGCCTGGTGGGACCGGCGGGAGACCGGTCCGAGGGAGCGGCGAGACGCAGTCCTGGCCGAAGCGCTCCGCCGGGGCTGGAACCGCACGGTTGAGCGGTACGGCCGGCCGGGGGAGGGGTGGCGATGGGACCGCGTCCATCACACCAATATCTGGCACTTGCTGCGCATGCCCGCGCTGTCGGCACTGGCTCTGAAGGCCGACGCCGGGCCCGGCACCCTGAATCCCTCGCCGGGGAGCGGAATCCATGGCGCCAGCTGGCGCATGGTCGTCGAGCTCGGCCCCGCGGTGCGTGCCTGGACTATCTACCCGGGAGGGCAATCGGGGAATCCGGCGAGCGCGCGGTATGACGACCGGATCCCTCGGTGGCTCGCCGGAGACCTGGACTCGGCCCTCTTTCCCGCCCGAGCCGAGGAGCTGCCGGCCCATCGGGTTCGCGCCCGCCTCACCCTTCTCCCGGCGCGCTGATGGCCGCGCTGGGATTGATCGCGCTCGCTGCGGCTTTCACGCTCGCCTCCTGGCTCGGCTGGTGGACCATCCCGCTCCTGGGTCTTATCTGGGGCTGGCTGCATCCCTGGATACCGATTCCCGAGCGCCGAGCCGCCGAGCCGCCGAGCCGTCCAGCCGCCGAGCCGTCCAGCCGCCGAGCCACCCTGACTGCTGCCCTAGCCGGCCTGCTCGGCTGGGCCATCTGGCTCGCCATCGATACGCTGGCAGGTGGGAGCGGGTTAGGAAGGCTCGGTCCCCGTCTCGCCGGCACCATGCGGCAGCCGCTGCCCCTGGTCCTGGCCGTAACGCTCCTCTTCCCCGCGTTGCTCGCGGCAACCGCGGCGGCCGTGGGCTCGGTGCTGGCCGGATTGCTCCGACCCGGCGGGCCACCGGCCGGGGCAGGGTCGCGATGAGAGCGGCGCACCGGCTGCTTCTCGCATTTCCGATCGCCGGGTTAGGCTGTCCGAGCGAACCGTCCCGGCCGGCGGTTGCGTCGGTCACGGTAACCCTGGGAGTGAACCAGCTCACCGTCGGCCAGACCACCCAGGCCACGGCGACCGCCCGATCAGCCACGAACGAGCCGATTGCCGGGGTGACGGTCTCGTGGCGCTCGTCGGCGGCCGGGATCGCGACCGTCAGCGAGACCGGGCTGGTCACGGCGGCCGCCGCGGGCTCCACCAGCATCGTCGCTACGATCGAGGGTCTCGACGGTTCGGCTGGCCTCGAAGTTTTCGCGGGTCCGCCGAACCTCGCGCTCACCAATCTCCATCTTACCCAGTCGGTGCAGCGCCTCGACGGCGGGCTTCCTCTGGTGGCGGGCGGACTGCCGGCGCTGCTCAACCTCTTCGGTACGCTGGATCGCGCCTTCCCAACCAGCTCGCCAGCTCCGCAGGTGCGGATCGAGGTGTGGAACGGGGCCACCCTGGTCCTGACCGACGAAGCCCCGATGAACGGAACGGCCTTGCCGGTGGTGAACTCTGGAGTCCCGATCCATCGCGTAGTGGTCCCGGCGAACCTCATTCAACCGGGGTTCCGGGTCCGCGCCACGATTAACCCGGGGAACCAGCCTGCCGAAGCGACCTCGGCGGACAACACCTGGCCCCCCTCGGGTCTGCCCCAGCCGATGCTGGTGCAGCAGGTTCCGCCGCTCCCCCTGCACCTGGTACCGATCTTCCTGACCGCAGCGGGAACTACCGGGAATGTCTCGCCGGAGACCCAGCCGGAGTATTTCACCGCGACCCGGCAGATGCATCCGGTCTCGACCATCGAGGCCGATATCGGACCGGTCTTCTCGAGCGACGTGGACTTCGGCAATGGCAACGAACCCGCCTGGCTGGCCCTGCTGCAGCAGCTCGATCTGCTCCGGGTCGCCGAAGGAGCGTCGAGCTACTACATCGGTGCGGTGAGACCGCCACCCGGCATTACGTTCGTCCAGTTTGGCGGCTACGGGTACATCCCCGGGGATCCCCAGAGCACGGGGCCTAACACGCGCACTTCGGTGCTCGTCGGGGTCGGCTGGTTCAATCGGGCGCGTCAAACCACCGAACTGGTCGCGCATGAGCTGGGCCACAACATGGGGCGGCGCCACGCGCCCTGCGGCGGCGCGGCGTTCCCCGATCCCGGATACCCGTATCCGGGCGGGGTGACCGGCTTGCTCGGCTTTGATCTCTACACGTGGTCGCAGAACCCGAGCGGGTTTCCGGTGAGCTATCCCGCGACGTCCGGGGACCTCATGTCCTATTGTACTCCGCCCTGGATCAGCGATTATACCTACCTTGGACTCCTCGCCGCGCGCGGAGGCCCGGTCGCCACTCCCCGGCCCCTGGCTCCCGGCCCCTGGACTCCGGCCTGCGACTGCCTGGTGATCTGGGGCTCGGTGGAGGGCGATTCCATCCGCCTGGAACCGGCGTTCCTAGCCCCAGCGCCGGCCGGTCCCGCGGTTCCTTCCTCAGGGGCGTATGCCGTGGAGGGCCTCGATCTCTCCGGCAACCGCCTCTTCCTGGCGAGGTTTGACCCCGTCGAGATCGACCATGCCCCGGGCGTGCGCCATTTCACCCTGGCCATTCCCCTCGGGCCTGGCGGGGGAACCGCCCTCTCATTGTTGCGGGTTAGGGGGCCCGGGGTCCTGGCCGAGCGCCGGGCCTCCGAGCGCCGAGCCGCGGAGCCGCCGAGCCTCGACGTCCAGCAAACCCCTTCTGACCGCTTGACACTCCGCTGGAACCCGGCCGAGTTTCCTCTGCTCGTCGCCCGGCAGGCCGGAACCGGCCGGATCATCGGGATCGGCCGAAGCGGCACGCTGTCGATTGGCGCGGCGGCCGTGGAAGTCACGCTCTCGAACGGAATCCGGAGCAGTCAACTCCGAGTCCACCCACGCTGAGGGATGCCCATGAGAAAGTCGCGCGCAGGGTTCTTCCTGGTTCGGTTCGCCGCAATCCTCCCGGCCGCTGCCGCTCCAAAGCTCGAGGCCCAAGTCAACTACGACACGGTACAGGTCCGGACCGTGCCCGCCGGCAAAGGGGTCTACCTGCTCCAAGGAGTGGGCGGGAACCTCGGGCTCTCGATCGGCCCGGATGCCGCCTTTCTGGTGGACGATCAGTTCGCCCCGCTCTCCCAGAAGATCCTCGACGCGGTCAAACGGCTGACCGATCAGCCGGTTCGCTTCGTGGTGAATACCCACTGGCACGGCGACCACACCGGGGGGAACGAGAATCTGGCCCAGGCCGGCGTGATCGTCGTGGCCCACAACAATGTGCGACTCCGGATGAGCACCGAGCAGTTCATTGCGGCGCTCAACAGCCGGAGCCAACCGGCTCCGCCCAAGGCGCTGCCGGTGGTCACCTTCAACGAGGGGGTGGCCTTTCACCTCAACGGCGACGACATCCATGTGGTCCACGTGCCCAAGGCCCATACCGACGGCGACGCCATCATTCACTTCACCGCCGCCAACGTGATTCACATGGGTGACGTGTTCTTCAACGGCCGCTATCCGCTCGTGGACCTCTCGAGTGGCGGATCGTTCGAAGGAGTGATCGCCGCGGTAACCGCCGCGCTGCGGTACGCCAACGACAGCACCCGGATCATACCCGGGCACGGCCCGCTCGCTACCCGTGCGGATCTCGTGAAGTACCGGGACATGCTGAGCACGATCCGCGACCGGGTCGCTGCGCTCATCCGGGAAGGGAAGAGCAAGGAAGAAGTGATCGCCGCCCAACCCTCGCGCGAGTGGGACGCCACCCACGGGAGCGGCACCATCAAGCCTCCCATGCTGGTCGGTTTTGCCTACGACAGCATGAAACGCTAGCCCACCACGTCGGGGGTGCCGGTGTCTCGACGTCCTCGGCGCAGCTCCAGGCGGGCCTTTTCGGCCAGCCGCTCATAACCCGCGCGGATTGCGTCCAGCTCGCGCTCCTCCAGCTCCTCCAGGTCGATCAGCGCGACATGCGCGCCGTCGGTGGTTCGGAGCAGCTCGTCCAGCTTCACCTGGATCGCCTCGGTGTCCCGGTTCTGGGTACTCTGGATCAGGAATACCATCAGAAAAGTTGCGATGGTGGTGCCGGTATTGATCACGAGCTGCCAGGTATCGCTGAATCCAAACAGGGGCCCGGTAACGAGCCAGGCCACCACTATCAGCAAGGCGAGCAGGAATGTCAGCGGACGCCCGGTAGCCCGGGCGGTACCCCGCGCGAGTCTCGAATGCCACGACCTGGGCTTGGTTGGACGCATCGATCGTCTCTCCTCTCGCTGAATTCGGGATCAGGTGCTGCGGCCGGCTCCTCCCCCTCCGGCGGCGCCGGCACTTCGGTTGCCGCTGTCCTTGAGCCGCCCGGCTGCCCGGGCCGCCTGCCGCAGGAGATACTCGATCTGCGCGTTGAGCGAACGCAACTCCGCCCCGGCCCACCGCTGCAGGGCATCGTGCAGGGCTGGATCGAGACGGAGCAGGATCGCCTTGCGCTCCGGCATGCGCGAATCAGCCGCCGTAGAGCGTTCCGGTATTGACGACGGGTTGGACCCCTCGCTCGCCGCAGAGTACGACCAGCAGGTTCGACACCATCGCGGCGCGCCGCTCGGCGTCCAGATCGAGAATCTGCTTCTGGGCGAGCAGCTCCAGCGCGTTCTCCACCATTGCAACCGCGCCCTCGAGGATCTTGTACCGTGCGGCAATGATCGCGCTGGCCTGCTGGCGAGTCATAGGGCTAGCTCGACGCCATGGCCCGCACCGCCGACTCGCCCTGCACTTTCACGTAATTCTCGTAGTCGTCCACTTCGAACATCGCTTCCGCGGTATCTACCACCCGCCAGACCACGATGGCCGCCACCTCGATCGGGTTGCTGTGGGCGTCGTTGACCTTGAGTTTGGCGGTCACGAAATTCCTAACCCGGAGCGAGATCCGCTTCTTGACGGTGAACGGATTGACCCACCAGAACCCGGGCTCCTTGACCGAGCCGTGGTATCGCCCGAACAGCACCAGCACCTTGGCTTCGTTGGGGTGCA
This sequence comes from Gemmatimonadales bacterium, assembly GCA_052389555.1. Classification (GTDB taxonomy): domain Bacteria; phylum Gemmatimonadota; class Gemmatimonadetes; order Gemmatimonadales; family GWC2-71-9; genus JABFSM01. The sequence continues at coordinate 37,068 of JBQTHV010000014.1, forward strand.
CGATGAAGAACCCGGACGGCAGGAACATGAGTCCCCCCCCCAGGACGATGGCGAGAATCAGGCGGCCCCCGAGCTCCTGCGACACGGCCGTCGCAAACAGCCAGAAGTCCAGCCCGAAACCGGCCAGGAACAGGAAGAGGATGAGAAAGCCGGACTGGGCCCGCCGAATGCGCTCGCGAATCATTGGACGCCCCAGAAATGGTGCTATCTATATGATATCATCAAGATAGCAGGCCGTCAAGGTGGCGCGGGTCCATACCCCAGTCCTACCGCCGAGTGCCGAGTGCCGAGTGCCGAGTGCCGAGTGCCGAGTGCCGACCCGCCGAGCCGCCGAGCCGTCCAGCCGCCCCGCCGCCCGAGCTACCTTCCAACCTTCCGCCGCCCTCATGTCTCTAACCCGTCGAGACCCGGCGCCGCTCCCGGAGGACGCCCCTGCCAGCCCAAGCCGCCGTGAATAGCGCCGATCTCGACCGAGCCGACGTGGCCCTCGCGGTGGCGGGAGACCACGCTGCGTTCGAACGGTTGTACCGGCGCCATGTGCCGCGGGTGGCGAGTCTGGCAGGCTGGCTGCTCGGTGCCGGTGATACCGATGACGCGGTACAGGAGGTCTTTATTAGAGTTTGGCAGAAGCTCCATACGTACGGTGGTCACTCGAGCTTCCCGACCTGGCTGCACCGCGTGGCGGTGAACCTCATCCTCCGGCGCCGCAAGCGTCAGGGCCAGTTCCGAATCCGTCATGCCGACTCCGACGAATCGCTCGAGACCGTGTCGGCGCCAGGCGAGCGGCCCGATCTCCGGGTGGCCATCGAGCGGGCCGTGGCGCGACTGCCGGCCGGTGCGCGTGAGGTATTCGTGTTGCACGACATGGAGGGATACAAGCATGAGGAGATCGCGGAGTTGCTCCAGGTGGATCCCGGCACGTCCCGATCTCAGCTTCACCGCGCCCGGATGCTGTTGCGCCGGATCCTGGCGGCGTGAGGGAGGACGCTAACCATGGCTGATACGTTCACCGACTCGCTGTCCGCGTACCTCGACGGCGAGCTCGACGGCCGGCGTCGGCGCCGGATGGAGGCCCATCTCGCCCGGTGCGCCGAGTGCTCGGCCGCCTTGGCCGAGCTGCGCGCAATCGTCACCGCGGCACCCCAATACCAGGGCCAGGCTCCGGCCCGTGACCTCTGGCCGCACGTCGAAGCCGGGCTCGACGAGGCCGAGGTTATTGATTTGCCGAGCGCCGAGCCCCGAGCCATCCAGCCGTCCAGCCGCCGAGCCATCCAGCCGTCCAGCCGCCGAGCCGTCCGGTTCTCCTGGCCTCAACTCCTGGCCGCCTCGATTCTCATGGCCGCACTCGGCGGCGGGGCGGTCTGGATCGCGCTACGATCCAGCTCTTCGGATGTTTCGGTGCCGGCGATGGTGGCCCGCCCCGCCCCCGACTCCGCCGCCCCGAAGACGGTTGCCTACGCCGAGGCACGCTATGAAGCCGCGGTAGATGACCTAACCCGGGTGCTCGAGGAAGGCCGCGGTCGCCTCGATACCGCGACGGTCCGGGTGATCGAGGAGAGCTTGCGCAAGATCGATGCGGCGATCGCCGAAGCCCGCGTTGCACTCCAACGTGATCCGGCCAGCGGGTATCTGAATCAGCAGATCGCCGCGCACCTGCGCCGCAAGCTCGCGCTCCTGCGTCTCGCGGCCGATGCGATCGCCCGAACCTGAGGAACTCTCGATGATTGCCGTCTCGCTGATCACCCTGGCCGCGCTCGGAGCCACCGAGCCGCCGAGCCGCCGAGCCGCCGAGCCGTCGATTGCCGACACCGACACCATACTCACCGTCTCTCCCGGTACCCGCCTGCGCCTGGAGAACATGACGGGTGAAATCACGATTACCGCCTGGGACCGGAATCAGGTTCGGATCCAGGCGAGTCACGGGCGGAGCACCCGGGTCGAGATCCGTCGCGCCGGCGCGGAGTTGTCGGTCGAGGCCAGCGGACGATTCGGGCCGGGAGGGGAAGTCGATTACGACATCACGGTGCCGGCCTGGATGCCGCTCCGGCTCACCGCCATGGCGGGTGACATCACGGTCACCGGGACTCGCGCCGCGATCGAAGCCGAGGCCATGGCCGGCGACCTCACGGTGACCGGTGGTAGCGAGACCCTGAAGCTCGGCGCGATGGCGGGCGACCTCCAGGTATCCGGCGCCCGGGGGAAGCTCGAGCTGAGCAACATGGGTGGCGACATCCTGGTCGAAGATTTTCAGGGAGATCTGAACGTCGATGCGGTCAGCGGGGACGTGATCCTGCGCGAGATCCGCACTGCCCTGGCCGAAGTCAGCACGGTGAGCGGAGATGTCATGTTCGACGGGGCGATTCAGAATGGCGGCCGCTACGCGCTGTCCTCTCATAGTGGGGACGTGGTCATCGGACTGGCGGAAGGCGTGAATGCCACGGTGACCGCCCAGTGGTTCAACGGGGATCTTCGGGCGAGGTTCCCGCTGCCTCAGACCGAATCCACGGGCCGCCGTTCCCAGCGATTCCGGTTTGGAAACGGGAGTGCCATCGTCGAGCTCGAGACCTTCAGCGGTGACGTCGTGCTGATGCGTCCCGCCGAGCTGGCCGCCCTCCTGCGCGAACGCCGCGGGCGCTAGCTCGCGTTTCTTCCTGCCAGGCGATAGCTTCCCCGGCGCTCGACGTTAGGCGCCTTCCACCTTTCACATTTCCCTTTCCCGTGTCGCTCCCGGCTGCTTCCTCCGCTCCGCGCATCGTCCATCCCATGACGACGACCACCTTCGGCATCGAGGGGTACCGGGTGGTGCAATCCCTCGGGGTCGTCATGGGGGTAACCGTGCGTTCGCGTTCCGTCATCGGGTTCCTCACGGGGAGTCTGGAAACCGTCTTCGGAGGCCGGATCAAGGCGTTCGCGCAGTTGTGCGAGAAGGCCCGCCAGGAGGCCTTCGAGCTCATGCTCCAGCATGCCGAACAGACCGGCGGCAATGCCGTGATCGGGGTCCGGTACGACGCCAACGAAATCATGCGGGGGGTGACGGAAATCATCTGCTACGGAACGGCGGTCGTGGTCGAGGAGGAACGCTAGCCCTTCACTTGAGTTCGCGAATCTTGATGTTTCGGTAGGCGACCCAGTCGCCGTGGTCCTGCAGCCCGATGTGACCCTCGGCGGCTTTCCCATATTCGGGCCACTGGGCGAACTTGCTCTCCCTAACCCGCCGCGTCCAATCGGCGCTGCCCAGCTCGTAGGAGGCGATGTGCTGGCCGTTGAGCCAGTGCTCCACCTGGCTGCCCCGCACCACGATCCGCGCCGTGTTCCATTGGCCCGCGGGCCGGACGAGCCCGCGAGGTGCCGGATACAGGCCGTAGACCGCGCCCGCCGAGGTGAGCGGGCTGACCCCGTCGCGATGGGCGGCGTCATCGAGCACCTGCATCTCGGGACCGCTGTAGTACATGAACTCGGAACCGAGGGCGACCCGGTAGAAGATCCCGCTGTTTCCTCCCGGCTTGACCATCCACTCCAGGCTGAGCTCGAAGTCCCGGAAGGGCTCGCGGGTTATGATGTCGCCGCCGGGACCCACCCGGGTGAGCCCGCCGTCCACCGCCTGCCATCCGGCCGGCAGCGAGTCGCGGGAGTAACTCCGCCAGCCGGTGGAGGTCCGCCCGTCGAAGAGCAGCCGCCACCCGGCTCGCTGCTCATCGGGAGTCAGCGCATTGGCTCCGGCTGGTGCGCTTGCCATGGGCACTGCTCCCCCTTCCGGCTGACTGGGTCGACACCCCACTACCGCCGCCGCAAACCCCACCAGGCCCATAACCCGCCCGATCGCCACCAACCTTCCCCCTTTCCGGTTCCCCCGTTCACCTTTCACCTTTCACTTTTCACCTCTCACCTCTCACCTCTCACCTATACTTCCCACCCTTTCCGGTACTCCCGGGTTAGGTACTGGTTGGCCTCCGGGAGATTGGTGACCCGGCCGCTCCGGCCGTCGTAGAGGAGCTGCCGCCCCGGACCGGTGCGGAGCGCCACCAGCCCGAGCAGCATCGTTTCGGTGAGCAGCGCGGCGTACTCGATGGGCGAGCTGCTGGGGACCTCGCCCTTGGCCGCCTTCACCCAGTTCATCTCGTGGCTCCAGGTGATGCGCGGGAAGGTCTTGGGCGCCTTGGCCGCCTTCTCCATGAGCGATTCCGGATAGAGCCGCGGGTTGTCCCCGTAGGTGTCGTGCAGCATCACGCCTTTGTCGCCGTAATAAATCACCCCCCCGTCGCTCTTCAGAATGACATCGGTGGGGAGGACGTCGGGTCGGGGCGGGTAGAGGCCCCCGTCGAACCAGGACATCTTCACCGGCGGCTGCCTGCCTCGCGCCGGGAACTGATAGTGCACCGTGGTGGCGACGGGATACGAGACCGGCTTGGACCGCCGCCCGCCCGTCTCGGTGGGCGGCACCGGCGTGGTACCCCAAGGCGTCGAGGTCGCCTCGATGCTGACCGGGTACTCCAGGTCGAGCGCCCAGAAGGGCTGGTCGATGAGGTGCGCCCCCATATCGCCCAGCGCTCCGGTCCCGAAGTCGAGCCAGCCGCGCCAGTTGAATGGGTGATAGACCGGGTGATACGGAATGTCCTCTGCCACCGGGCCGAGGTAGAGGTCCCACCGCAACCCCGACGGTTTCTCGAACGGTGCCCCGCCCATCGTCATGGCGATCGCCTCGTTGATACGCCGCTGTCCCCACGAGGCGCTGGGCGGCGCGACGGGAGCGCCCGACCCAGCGGGCGGCAGCGGACGGGGAACGCCCTGGGGCCAGTAGCCGACCGGCCGGTTGGTCCAGACGTGCACCTCGCGTACCGGACCGATCACGCCGGCCCGGATCCACTCGTTGATGAGGAGCGCTCCTTCGCGGGAATGGCCCTGATTGCCCATTTGGGTCGCGAGCTTCAGGTTGCCAATCGCCATTTCGCGGAGCACCCGGGCCTCGTGCGCCGACCAGGTGAGCGGCTTCTGCACGTACACGTGCTTGCCGAGCTGCATCGCTGCCTTGGCAACCACCGCGTGGGTGTGATCCGGAGTGGCAATCACCACCCCCTCGATGTCACGCTGCTGCTCGAGCATCTCGCGCCAGTCTTCCCAGCGACGAGCCTTGGCGAACTGCTCCTGGAGCCGGATGCCGTCGGGGCGCGGCTGGCCATCCCGAGTCTTCTCCCTTCCGGTGAGTGAGCGTTCGACGTACCCGAAGTCCACGTCGCAGACCGCCACGATGGCTTCGCTGCCGAGCGCCTCCGCGTTACTCATGCCCATGCCGCCCGCCCCGACGATCGCGACATGCAGCGTGTCGCTCGGTGCCTGGAACCCGCGACCGAAGACCCGGCGAGGGACCACCATGGCGCCCAGCGCCACTTTGCTCGCGCCGGCGACGAAGGAACGCCGGCTGATTCTACGACGCGCCATGAGCTAGCCTACTGGCTTGGTGAGGCAGGAAATCTACCGCACCGGCGCAGGGCCGCTACTTCCAGGAATGACCCTGTGAGCAGGTGTGAAACCCATCGGCGTGGATGGTCGCGACACAAGGCGACCCGCACGACGGGCAGGCCTTGGGACAACCCATTCAGTGCCCGGTCCAGCTACGGATATCCGGGAGACGTCGGCGAGCCGGCGGGCTTCACTCCTTCCGGGAGCCGCGTGCCGCGTGCCGAGCCACAGTCCGATAGTCGGGCATATACGCCTGGAGCCTGCCAGAAGGTAGCGTGCGCGAGAAGCCGACTGCCAATTGGTCGCGATAGCGGTCCAGGAAGAAGTCGAACCGGTCCGCCGGGTGGAGATCCATGATCAGCAGATCGGCAGGCACCATGGTGAGCCGGCCGAATCTGAGCGTGTTTCCACGATAGTACATGTAGTTCACGGCGGCGGAATCGGGAATCGCGAGCGGCGGCGGGACTGGCTGGCCCGGACGCGCGGGCCGAAACACCTGCGCCAGGGTCGAATCGCCGAGCCGGAAGCCGACGAGCCTCCCCCTAACCCGCGGAGCCGGCAGCAGCTCGGTCGGCTCCAGGATCAGGTCGTTCCCTCGGGCCCGGATCCCTGGTGGCTTGCTCCAGTCAACCAGCTTCTCGAGGGAAAGTCCCACCAGGTCGAGAAGACCGCCGACCGGGATGCCCAAGGCCCGGATCGAGGTCGGCCGGAGCAGGAGCTGGCCCCCGCTGGTGAGTTCCACGGTGTTCGCGGTCCGGAACGGAATCCCGTACAGCCGTCCTTTCATGACAATCACCCGCGCCCCGTTCGCCCCGTTCGCCCCGTTCGCCCTGTCGTCATCCTCATCCCACTCGATGGAGACCTTGAGTCCCCGGAGCGGCGCGCCGCGATAGCCGAATACGTGTCGATTCAGCAAATCGCTCAGGGTCCGAGTCGAAACGGTGACCTCGGCGGAATCCAGCTCGATCACGAACGATCGCTTGTCGTCGAACCAAGGAGCCGCTCGTGGCTCGGCCGGAAGCAGCCTGCCCCGAAGGAAGCCGATCTGAAGCACGACCGTGGGATCGAGCCGAAAATCCACTCGCCGCATCTGGGCTTCGACCGGACCGGGCTCTTGGGACCGGAGTGGTAGCGGCATGCTGGCCAGAACCACCGTGGTGGTGATCAGGCCTCGCACGATTTCCGGTGCTCGCACTCTCATCCCTGGCACTCTCCCCGACGCGATTCCACCCTACTGTGGAGACGAAATCGCGCCAATCGCGTTGACCGGCATGCGGTTACGCGGTGTGAGTTCGCGCGCGGCGGAGCGTCACCCCTGTGGAGGTGCACCATGGCGAAAGCGCGTGATGACAAGCTGCTGGTCGAAGAAGCCCGACGAACCGCCCAGCATCGCGAAGTGAAGAGCACCATTCAAGAGGAGGTGAACGCGGCCATCGAAGCGAAATCGCGCCCATCCGCCGCTGAGGCGGAGGTCACGAATGTGGCCGCCGAGCTCCGCGAGAAGGCGTTGCGCGGAGTGGAAACGCAGGAGCGCGAGGTAACCCGCTCACGAGCGCTGGCCCGGGTGAGCCAGGTGATCGACTACTCGTTTACGCTCGTCTACGCCGCGCTCGGGATTCGATTGCTGCTGGCCCTGGTCGCCGCGCGGCCCGGGTCCGGATTCGTCCAGTTCATCGAGAGCATCACCGATCCGCTGTACGCCCCATTCCGGGGCATCCTTCCGAATCTGACCGCGGAAGACGGCTACACGCTGGTGCTGCCGGTACTGTTTGCCATCGCGATGTATGCCGTGCTGCACCTGCTGATCAAGGGATTCCTCCGGCTCGTGGGATATCGCCGGACCTCATTCTGACCTCCGGGTTATGCGCGGTCTTCGAAGGATCCTATCGCTGGCCGGCTTTGGCATTCTCGGGAGTTGCGTTCCCGAAGCGCAGCCAGCCGTGGGGGTGGTATACGTCGAACGCAGTCCGCCGCCGCGGCTGGCCGAAGTGGTCGGCATGCCGCCGCAGCAGGGTGTGACCTGGATGAGCGGGCACTGGCGCTGGAATGGTGCGGAGTTCTACTGGGTGCCGGGGCAATGGGTTGCGGTGAGGCCAGGGTATCGCACCTGGGTCCCGGAGCGTTGGATGAAAACCCGCCGCGGTTGGTACTTCATCGAGGGACACTGGCGATGACTTATCGGAGGAGGATCTATGCCTGAGAGACAAACGATGCATCGAGCCCAGACCCAGGCTCGCCGGGGGCGAAGACCCTGGACCCAGGCCGGGGAATTCGTGCGAGAGGAGATGCGCCACATCCGGGCGGGCAAACACGGGGCTCGCTCGACCAAACAAGCCATCGCGATCGGGCTCTCCAAGGCTCGGCGCGCCGGCGTTCGCCTGCCACCGCCTCGGCGAGGCACCCAGAGTGAGGAGGTTCGCCGCAAGGCTGTCCGGGAGTTGGCGCGAGGTCCGCGCCGGGGCCGTCCCTCACCGACGCCGCGTCGGGCAATCACCGGCGCGCTCCGCCGCGAGGGTCGCACCGCAGCCACTCGCCGCGCGTTAGGCCGGCAAGCGCGAACCGCGGCTCGGCGGCGCGGACCTGCCATGCGGTCGCTGGCCGCTCGCAAGGCCGTACGCACCAAAGGTCGCGCGGGACGCCGCGCGGCGGCCCGGAAAGCAGCGCGGACTCGCGCCCGGCGGCAGCAACGTGAGAGGTGAGAGGTGAGCGGTGAGCGGTGATGCGTCATACCTCTTACTTCTCACTTCTAACTTCTTACTTCTTACTTCTCACCTTCTACTGGGTTTCCTACCCTCGGCAAGCGTGCCGAGGAGGTCGACGAGCACATCAGGATCCACGGGCTTTACCAGGTGTGAGTCGAAGCCCGCTTCCCAGGATCGCCGTTTCGCGTCTTCCTGCCCCCATCCGGTCACCGCGATGAGCAAGAGATCGCGGCCCCAGGGCTGCTGGCGGACCTGCTGCGCCGTCTCGTAGCCATTGAGCCCCGGCAAACCGATGTCGAGCAGAATCGCCTGCGGCTCGAACACGGGGCCGGCTTCGATAGCCGCCCGGCTGTCGTAGGCCACCTGGATCGAATGGCCTTGAACTCTGAGCAGCGCGCCAAGACTATCGGCAGCGTCCCGGTTGTCATCGACGATCAGGATGCGGAGCGGAAACCGCGCGCCGGCCCGTAGGGGTATTGCGACTTGGTCTGGTTGTCCTTCGGTGCTCTCCGCGGGAACCTGCACTGGCAGGCGAATGGTGAACTCGCTCCCGTGGCCGGGGCCGGCACTCGCGGCCGTGAGGGTGCCGCCGTGCATGTCGATCAGTCGTTGCGCCAGGGTGAGTCCGATGCCGAGTCCGCCCTTCACGCGATTGATCGGGTGCTCCACTTGCATGAACATCTCGAAGATCCGGGAAACCATGTCGCCCGGGATCCCGATCCCGGTATCGCGCACCCGGATGGCCACCTGGTCTCCGTCGCGTTCGGCGGAAAGCCTGATGCGGCCGCTCTCGGGAGTGAACTTCGCCGCGTTGTTGAGCAGGTTGCCGACCGCCTGAGCAAGGCGGATGGCATCGGCATGGAGTTGGATGGGTTCGTCGGCTAGCACTTCGAGCTCATGGTCACTGGCAGCCAGAATCGGCCGAGTGGCTTCCACGGCGCTGCGCAGGATGTCCGCCAGATCCACCGGCTCCTTCCGAAGGTCGAGCTTGTTCGCCGTGATCCGGGACATGTCGAGCAGGTCGTCGAGCAGCCGCGTCATCTGGACCAGCTGCCGGTCCATCACCTGGAGCGCAGAGGCGAGATCCGACGAACTGGTCTCCTGGGCAAGCTGCAGGGTCTCTACCGCTGCCCGAATCGGCGCCAGCGGGTTACGGAGCTCATGCGCCAGAATGGCCAGAAAGCGATCTCTCGCCCGGGCGGTCATCGCCTCTCCCTGCTTACGGCTGGTAATGTCGCGTTCCACGGCGGCGAACCCCCGCAGCCGGCCTGCGGCGTCGGTGATCGGGGCGATCGAGCGGGAGATGTCGAGCCGCCGGCCGTCTTTCGTGATGCGGACGGTGTCGTGCGTTTCGATTCGCTCCCCTCGCCCCAGTCGGACTAACTGCTCGGCTTCCTCCTCCCGCCGTTCTGGTGAAACGATCAGGGCGATCGGAGCCCCGATCGCTTCCTCGGCGGAATACCCGTAGAGCCGCGCCGCGCCGCCGTTCCAGGTCTGGATGATCCCACCAGTCGTGACGGAAAGAAAGGCGTCATCGAGGGCATCCAGGATGGCGGCGATGCTCGAGCGAGAGGCATCCGGATCGAGGACCCGAAAGGATGCGGCAGGTTGCATCGGTGATGTCATGTGGTCTCACCGCCCTCCATACCCCAGTATCCGGCCTGCGGCCCCATTCGGCAAGGAGACGTCGCGCCCCGCTCCGAAGTGACAATCTTGGCCCGCCGTCCTGCCGTCCTGCCGTCCTGCGGTTTCTATGCCTCCGCTCGCATTCTTGAGGTTATCCCATTCCAAGCCGGTCCAGCATCTAGTTGTCATGCTGGCCCGTCTCCGGTCCGCAGCCACGAAGGGCATCGAGGCCTACCTGGTTGAGGTCGAGGTCGATCTCTCCAACGGGCTTCCTTCCTTTGCCACCGTGGGACTCCCGCAGGGGGCGGTGAAGGAGAGTCGGGAACGAGTGGGCGCTGCGCTGGTGAACTCGGGGTATGAGTTTCCGCTCCGCCGCATCACGGTGAATCTGGCCCCCGCCGACGTGCGCAAAGATGGCTCGGCCTTCGACCTGCCCATTGCGCTGGGCGTGCTCGCGGCCAGTGGGCAGGTTCCCGATCGGTCGCTCGGGGGTGGAGTCTTCCTCGGCGAGTTAGGGCTCCAGGGGGATCTGCGTCCGATTCGCGGGGCGCTCTCGATGGCCCTCGCCGCCCGCGCCGCCGGAGCCGAACGGATCTTCGTTCCCAACGCCAATGTGGCCGAGGCGGCGGTCGCGGACCGGCTGGAGGTACTCGGCGCGGCATCGCTCCGCGAGGTGGTGCAACATCTTCGCGGCGCCGCGCCGATCGTCCTAACCCGCCCCGATCCCCGGACCCATCTCGACGGGAACGGCGTGGGTGACGGCGCGGACTTCGCCGACGTGCGCGGGCAAGCGGCCGCCAAGCGAGCGCTCGAAATCGCCGCCGCCGGCGCGCACAACGTGTTGATGATCGGCCCGCCCGGGGCGGGGAAGACCATGCTCGCCCGGCGGCTGCCCTCGATCCTGCCGGCCCTTACGCTCGATGAAGCGATCGAGATCACCCGGATCCACTCCGTGGCCGGCTTGCTTCCTTCCGGCTCGGCGCTGGTAAGCGCCCGGCCGTTTCGCGGACCGCACCATACAATCAGTGACGCCGGCCTGGTGGGCGGAGGATCGGTTCCCCGCCCGGGGGAAGTGAGCCTCGCTCATGGTGGCGTTCTGTTTCTGGATGAGTTGCCCGAATTCCACCGCCATGTGCTGGAAGTGCTCCGCCAGCCGCTCGAGGACGGCGTCGTCACCTTGAGCCGGGCGGCCGCCCGGCTCACGTTCCCGGCACGATTCACGCTCGTCGCGGCCATGAATCCCTGCCCGTGCGGGAACCTCGGGCATCCGACCCGGCCCTGCATCTGCCCGCCGGTCCAGGTCGAGCGTTACCGGTCCAGGATTTCGGGGCCCTTGCTGGACCGGATCGACGTCCACTTGCGGGTACCGGCGCTTCCCTTCGCAGACCTGGTGACCAGCGGAGTCGCGGAGTCGAGCGCCGTCATCCGAGCCCGGGTCGGAGCGGCGCGGGTTAGGCAACGCCGGCGCTTTGCCAGCCGGGACGAGATCCAGGCCAACGCCCACCTGTCCGCCCGCGACGTGCGCCGCCTCTGTCCCCTGACGCCGGAGCTCGCCGAGCTGCTGCGCACGGCGGTGGACCGCCTGGGGCTGTCGGCGCGAGCCTGCTACCGGGTGCTCAAGGTCGCGCGAACCATCGCCGACCTCGCCGGGGAGGAGGCCATCACTCCCGCCCACGTCAGCGAAGCGCTCCAGTACCGCGCCGAGCGCCGGGACGTATAATTGGGGACTTCCCGATCGCTTCGAGGGTTCTTCATGCGCTCCGTTATCGTGCTTGCTGCGCTGGCTTCCCTGAGCTCGACCTCTACCCCGCTCGACGCCCAGCAAGGGCCGGTCGTCGAGCGGGCCGCTCGCCCCACGGTGCGGTTGGATAGCGCCCGGGCGGCCCAGCTCTACGTCAGCAATCGTCCCGAGGACCATCCCGCTGCCAACTACGAGGCGGCCACGGCCGGCAAGCGTGCCACCGACAGCATCTACGCCGCCCGAAGCGCCGGCGTGATGGAGTTCCGCAAGGTCACCTACCAGAGCTCGACGGATGGTCTCGAGATCCCGGCCTATCTCTTCGCGCCGCTGGCCAAGCGCGGCGACCGGGGCCATGCCGCAATGGTATGGGTCCACGGAGGGGTGCACGGGAACTGGGGAACCACCATGTATCCCTTCGTGCGCGAAGCGGTCCAGCGCGGCTACGTGATCATTACGCCGGACTATCGCGGCAGCACGGGGTACGGCCGGGAGTTTCACAACTTGATCGACTACGGCGGCAAAGAGCTGGATGACGTGGCGTCGGCGTACGAGTTCCTGAAGACGCTGCCTTACGTGGATCCCGACCGCGTCGGCATCATGGGCTGGAGTCACGGCGGGTACATCACGTCGCTGATCCTGTTCCGCGCTCAGCATCCCTTCAAGGGTGGCGCCGCGATCGTCCCGGTGACCAACCTGGTGTTCCGGCTCTCCTACAAGGGCCCGAGCTACCAGCGTTCCTTCGCCACCCAGGCCGGGATCCAGGGGCTGCCCTTCGAGAAGCGGGCGGAGTACCTCAAGCGGTCACCCCTCTATCACGTCGAGCACCTCAAGGTCCCGATCCTGGTGCACGTCGCCACCAATGACACCGACGTGGACTACGTGGAGGACCAGCAACTGGTCTGGAAGCTCCAGGCGCTCAAGCCCGACCTCGCCGAAACCAAGATCTACGTGGACCCGCCGACCTGGGGATCGTCGGGCGGGCATGCGTTCAGCCGGCGAGTCGATCCTAACACGCTGGAGCGCGTGGATTCGCCCGAGCAGATCGATTCGTGGAACCGGACCTGGGTGTTTTTCGAGTGGATCCTGCGGCCGTACCAGGACCCGTCGAAAGCAGCGGCTTCAGGGGGGCGGTAAGACGGCTACTGCTCCAACACGAGTGCCGAAATGAGCGGCATCACGATCGAGGCATCGGATTCGATGATGTAACTCGGGGTGTCCACCCCCAGCTTGCCCCAGGTGATCTTCTCGTTGGGCACCGCGCCGGAGTAGCTCCCGAAGCTGGTGGTCGAATCGCTGATCTGACAGAAATATGCCCACCGCGGAACCTGGGTCCGGCCCAGGTCCTGGTGGAGCATCGGGACCACGCAAATCGGAAAGTCTCCCGCAATACCGCCCCCGATCTGGAAGAACCCGATCGAATGCTGGGCGCTGGTCCGCTGGTACCACTCGGCCAGCGCCACCATGTACTCGATTCCGGAGCGCACCGTGTGCACGTTCCTGATGCGGCCTTCGATGCAGTGGCCCGAGTACATGTTCCCGAGTGTCGAGTCCTCCCAGCCCGGCACGAACATCGGCAGGTCTGCCTCCGCCGCCGCGACCAACCAACTGTCACGCGGGTCGATCTGGTAGCTCTCCTTGAGCTTCCCGCAGCGCAGCAGCCGGTACACGAATTCGTGAGGAAAGAGCCGCTCCCCTTTCCGCTCGGCCGCCTGCCATTCCTTGAGGACGGCGGCCTCGATCCGCCGCATGGCTTCCTCTTCGGGAATGCAGGTATCAGTCACCCGATTGAGATGCCGATCGAGCAGCTTCGCTTCGTCCTCCGGGGTGAGATCGCGATAGCGGGGGACCCGGACGTAATGATCGTGGGCGACCAGATTGAAGACGTCCTCCTCTAGGTTCGCCCCCGTGCAGCTGATGCCGTGCACCTTCTTCCGCCGGATCAGCTCCGCCAGCGAGAGGCCGAGCTCGGCCGTGCTCATCGCCCCCGCGATGGTGAGGAACATCCGGCCGTCGCGCTCGAGCAGCGCGCGCCACCCGTCGGATGCTTCGATGAGGGTGGCGGCGTTGAAATGGCGGAAATGATGGCGCAGGTACTGCGAGACCGGGCTCGCCATGGCTGGAGGATAACCTCAGCCGCCACTCGCTTCCAGCGATTGGGACCCAGCCTGAGGCGCGGCCTGGGCCAGTCGGAGGATCTCATCGTCTCGTGCCCCGGACCACGCGTCCTCCATCGAAATCCCCCAGAACCGTACCAGCTGACCAGGCTGGCACTGGGCCAGCCGAGCGAGGTCCCGCCGGTTCACCACCCCAATCTTGGGATATCCGCCGATGGTGGGTCCATCGGGCATCAGCACGATCGGCTGGCCGTTATCGGGAATCTGAACCGCGCCCGGACAGGCCGCCTCGGAGGGCAGAGTGGCGCGCTCGCGCGGCGCCAAGGGAGGGCCGCTGAGACGGTAGCCACTCCGATCCGAGGCGCGATCCACGGTATAGATCGATTCGAAGAATCGGAATTGCGCATCGGAATCGAATCGCTCCCATTGGGGTCCCAAGGTGGTGCGGAGCACCAGCTCCGGCAATTCCGCGACCCGATCCACGAGGAGCTCGCTGGCAGTCGAACGGAGAGTGCCTGTCATCGCCTCCACTCGGGGCAGGGTTCCGATCGGGAGGTGGTCGCCGCTCTGGAGCCGGCGCCCCTGGAATCCTCCCAAACCCGCCGTCAGGTAGGTGGACCGGCTGCCCAGCACTGTCGGCACGTCAAACCCTCCCCGAACCGCGAGATACCCGAACCGATAACGGGGCTTCGGGACCAGGGTGATGGGAACCTGAGCGGGTGCGGTCACCAGCCCAGGTTGCTTAACCCGCTCGTCACCCACCCGGATTTCCGCCATGGGAATCGCCGCGAGCAGGGTTTCCCGCTCGCATTTGAGCACCAGGGGGCCGAGTGCCCATTCGATCGCCGCGGCCCCACCTGGGTTTTCGACAAAGGCATTGGCGACAGCTAGGGCGTACGGGTCCATCGCCCCGGCCGGAGGCAGCCCCCAGGCGCGGCCGCGGGGGAATCCGAAATCCTGCACGGTGGCATAGGGCGGCGCCTTGACGATCTCGATCATGATACCGGGTCGAACTGCACCCGATAGTCCGGGCCAAGCAGCGCAGGGGGATCGCGCTGGGGATCGAACATCACCGTCTCGGTCCGGCCCAGCAGATGCCAGCCACCCGGGGTGGCGAAGGGATACACCCCGGTTTGCGACCCGGCGATGGCGACCGCGCCGGCCGGCACCCGGGTGCGGGGTGCGTCCCGCCGGGGAAGATGGAGCGCCGGATCGAGATCGCCCAGATAGGCCCACCCCGGGACGAACCCGAGACAGTACACCCGATAGATCGGAGCGGCGTGGCGCCGGGTTACCTCGTCGCGGGTTAGGCCGGTCCGTTCCGCCACCTCGTCCAGGTCGGGTCCGTCGTAGCGGACCGGAATGATGACCGGTGGGCGGTCAGGTTGCCTGTCGTGGATCACGGGAGTCTGGGCGTCCTCGAGTCGAACCAGAGCCTCCCGAATGGCTATGGGATCTGCCACATGGGGGTCGAAGAAGACGGTCAGGGCTGCATAGGCCGGTACGATCTCGATCACGCCGGGGAGATGAGCCGAGGCAACCCAGCGCGCCAGTTGCCGGACCGCGTGATTGATCTCCGGGTCCACCCGTACGCCCAGGATCACGGTCCAGGCGGATTCACCCAGGGGGGAGATCGGGAGAACGGGTGGGGGATCGCTCACTTGACGAACGGAGCGAGCGTGATTCCCTCGGCCTCGAAGCGGTGCCGCACGGCTTTGACGATCGCCCCGGCGTGGGGGCCGTCGCCGTGCACGCAGAGCGAATCGGCCCGCACGATGCAGCGGGTCCCATCGATCGCCACGACGTAATGGTCCTGCACCATCCGGAGCGCGCGCTCGGCGATCGTGTCCAGATCCTCGAGCACCGCGCCGGGCTCGCCGCGCGGCACCAGCTGCCCATCCGGGAGATAGGCCCGATCGATGAAGGCCTCCCGGGCCACATCGAGGCCGGTCTCGGTGGCTGCCTGGAGCAGCGCGCTGCCCTCGAGCCCCAGCACGACCAGCTCACTGTCGAGCTGGCGCAGGGCGTAGGCCAGGGCCTTGCTGACCTCCCGGTCCCGGGCGGCGCGGTGATACAGTGCCCCGTGCAGCTTGACGTACCTAACCCGCACGCCGGCTGCCCGGCAGAAGGCATCCAGCGCGCCCACCTGGTAGGTGACGTCGGCCGCGAGCTCGGCGGCGCTGGCGCCGAGCTCGCGGCGGCCGAACCCGGCGAGATCCCGGTAGCCCGGATGGGCCCCGATGGTCACCCCCCGGCCGGCCGCCGCCGCCACGGTGCGCTGCATGACCGACGGATCACCGGCGTGAAACCCGCACGCGACATTCGCCGAGGTCACCAGGGAGAGCAGCTCGTCCTCGCCGGGGATCTGGTACCGGCCGAAGCTCTCGCCCAGGTCGGCGTTGAGATCGATGCGGGTCACGCCGGACCGGTTGCTCCCGAGGAGCCCGCCGGGTCGCGGCGCGTGATCCGGAAGTGAAAGGTCTGCTCCACCCACTGCCTAACCCGCCGGCCCTTCTGGATCGCCGGCCGGAACAGCATGCCCGGGAGCGCCTCGCGGACCGCCTGGGCAAACCCCCGGTGGGTGGTCGAGAGCACCCGATAGGTCGCGGTGTCGACCAGGCCGATGGTATCGACCACATAGCGCACCGTGACCGAACCGGCGATCGCCTGACGCAATAGCTCGGGCGGATAGCCGGGAGCCAGGCTCAGGGGATCGCGCACGACCGCGCTATCGACTTCCAGCTCGGTGAAAGCAGTCTCCCGGATGGCCCGGGTGACCAGGGCGGGCTTGAGCGCAGCGATGGCGTGCTCCAGATCCGGCGTGCCTGCGGCTGCCCGATCGCTCAGGGCCTCCGCGGGTGGGTCGGTGGCGGCCAGGCCGCCCACCCTGGCCGCCGAGCTGAACGAGGCATCGGCGAGCTCGTGGTGCGACGGGCCCGGTTCATCGGGGGGGACCAGATAGATCACTTCCCGATCGAGCAGCGCCCGCCGCACCTCTTCCTGGAGCGGGGCCGCCAGGGCAGCGATGATCGCCAGGTGGAACAGGAGGTTCCCCAGCGTGAGCCCGTTCTTGGGGAGGGGAGTGTTCGGGGTGGGTGGCGCAAACAGGCGGATCATCACGGGCCTCGCGCTCCATAAAGATAGCGAGGAGCGAAGCAGGCAGGAGCGACCCGCGAGTAGCGAATCGGGGAGCCTGGCCTGGCCCGCGGCCTTGGCCCCCTGCTCGCGGGGCGCGATCCGGGGCCCGCGATAATATTTTGATTTGACAAATCAAACTATATTCTACTGGTGACCCGGCTCGCCGCTGCGACCCAGGCCGTCCTGGCGGCCTACCCCGCTGTCCTGGCCGGCTGCCGCCGGCGGGAGATCCCGGAACCGGTCTCCGGGGTCCCGCTGAGTCCCCACCTGGCCAGTTTGCTCGAGCACCTGGATCCCCGGACCCCGCTCGCCGTGGGCGAGCTGGCCCGCCGGCTCCGGGTGACCCCAGCCACCATCTCTCTCCAGCTCACTCGCCTGGTCGGTCTCGGTCTGATCGCCCGCAGCCGTGACCGGAGTGATGGCCGCCGGGTCCTGCTTCGGCTGACCGAAGCCGGAGTCGCGCTGCGCCAGAACCGATCCCTGCTCGATCCGAACCGGGTGCGGGCCGCCCTGGCGCGACTGTCCGCCCGGGAGCGGAGCCAATCGGTGGCCGGGCTTCGGGTCCTGGCCCGCGCCGCGGTCGCGCTCGCCTCCGAGCCCCCCAAGCACCTGCCGTCCGGCGGTCCGGCCGTCCGGCCGCCCGCGTTGCCGCCGAGCCGCCGAGGGCCGAGTGCCGAGTCACGAATCCAGCCCACCTCTCCACGGAGACCTCGGTCATGAACTGGATCGAACGCCGCAAGCGTCGCGCCCGCCGGCGCCGCCTCATCCGCGGGTTAGGAGCCGGCGGTCTGCTCCTGGTCTCCGCATTGCTGGCCGGTACCGCGCTGCCGGCCGTCCGGATCCGGCGAGGCACCCTGACCCTCGCTCGATCACCGGAGGTCGTCTGGTGGGTGCTGACCGATCTGGATGGGATGCCCGCCTGGCGCTCTGATCTCCGCGCGGTGGAGCGGCTGCCCGACCGGGAGGGCCGGCTCGCCTGGAAAGAGGTCGGGCGAAGCGGGAGTCGAGTTGTCGAGCTTATCGAGGCGGAGCCGCTTCGGCGCCTGGTGATGGGGCGAACCGAAGGGGCCCGCACGATCCTCCGCACGATCGAGCTGGCCGAGCCGGAAGGGCTGAGCGGAACCGTGGTGACCGTGATCGAAGAAGAAAGGGTCGGGAACCCGATCGCTCGCGTGTTAACCCGGCTGCCCATTCCGCGCGATCGGACCCCGCGCTTGCTGCGCGACCTCGCCGACCGGTTCGGGGACCGCCCGCCCGTCGCGGTGGGGCGCGGTGCGGGTTAATCCTGCTCGTTGATCCGGCTGCGCATCCGCTTGACCTCGCTCCGCCGGCGCTTGGCCTCGAGCCGCCGGCGCCGCTCGGCGGGGGGAACCCTGGTGCGGCGGCGCGGCTTGGGTGGAACGACTGCTCGCGCCAGAAGCTTGACCAATCGCGCGGTCACGGCTTCCCGGTTCCGGAGCTGGCTTCGGCTCCCTGCTTCGGTAAGACGCAGCCACCCTTCGCGGTCGAGCCGGGAACCGAGTCGCTCCCGGAGCAGGGCTCGCGCTGCGGCGTTCGGGGCGCTACTGGTTTCGAGATTCCACCAGAGCTCGACCCGGGTCGAAGAAGTGTTGACGTGCTGGCCGCCGGGACCGCCCGCCCGCGTCGCGCGATACACGAGCTCCGCGCGAGGAATCCGGAGCGGGCCGGCCGGGAGCACCTCGCGTTGGGGCATGAACCCAATGTAAGAGGTGACTCGGCACTCGGCACTCGGTGCTTGGCGGTTGCGGTTCTTCGAGCAGCGGTTAGCCTTCAGCGCGATGCGGCTCTTTGTTGCGGTTCCCTTGCCGGCGCTGGCGCTGGACCAGGCGAGCTCCGCGCTGCGAAGCCTTCGGAAGCACGAATGGCCGGTGCGTTGGGTTCGCGATGACGGGCTTCACATCACGCTCAAGTTCTACGGCGAAGTCACTGCGGACCGCGCGGCCGCGATCGAAGAAGTTTTGCGTCACGCCGCGGCCGGGATCCGGCGGCTGACCCTGGGCTTGGGCTGCGGCGGTGTTTTTCCCAACGCCCAGCGTCCTCGGGTGCTCCATCTGCAAGTGCAGTCCAGCCCGGACCTCGAGCTGCTTCAGGATCGACTGGAGCGCGCGTCCGCCGAGCTTGGCTTCGCGCCGGAGGGGCGGCCCTTCGTCCCCCACATTACCCTGGGCCGGGTTCGCGAAGGCCACCGCCTGCCCGCCGATGCGATGCGGCGGCTCGAAGGGGTGCCGGCCGTTGCATCGTTCGAAGCCGATCGGGTGGTGTTGTTCGAGAGTCGGCTGGCTCCCGACGGCCCGGTCTATCACGCGCGGGCTGCCGAGCTCCTGGCGTGATGCGGGGATGTCTCACGCTCCCGTTCCGGATCCTGTTCCTGGTCCTCCTCGCGGCCGGATTGGTGTTGGCGTGGACTTATCGCCACGAGCTGCGCCGGCGTATCCACGCCTGGACGGCGGACCCCGAAACGGAAGCCGAAGGCCGGGCGGATCCCGGATTGGTGCCGGGAGCGCGCGCGCGGCTTGCCGAGGTCGGCCGGGCTCGGACCGACAGCATCGTGCTCACGGCGGCCCAAGTGGCGAGCCTGCTGGCCGCCCAAGCAGAGCAGCGCGTGCCGGGGGCGGTGGATTCGATCACGGTGCGACTGCAATCCGATGAGGTCGAAATCCGCGGCCGGATCGCGACGCGCCTGGTGCGGACCCCGCTGGGACCGGCGGGTCAGGTGCTGCGCGAGCGCGAATGGCTCGAGGCCGGCGGCCCGGTGGCCTTCCGGCGCGCCGGCCTGGCCGAGTGGCGGGTGGAGCGGGTTAGGGTGCGCGGCCTCCCGATCCCCCGCACCGTGCTGGCGGGCTGGTGGCGGCAGTTCGCGGGAGCGACCGACGGGATCGTTGCGGTGCCGCTGCCCGCGTCGGTCGGCGGATTGCGGGTGACCCCGGAGGGCCTGGTGCTCTACGGCACCCGCGCCTCCCGCTAGCGGAGATCGGCGATGGCGAATCGGGTCCTGGTCATCGACGACGAAGAGGGCATTCGGCAGGCCCTGCGCCAGGTGCTCGAATACGAGGGCTGGGAAGTCCGCACCGCGGGCTCGGGGGGCGAGGGGATCACCGGCTACCCCGAGTTCCGACCCCAGGTGGTGCTGCTCGACGTGAAGATGGCGGGCCTCGACGGCCTGGATACCCTAACCCGCCTGCGCGAGCTGGACCCGCCGGCTACCGTGGTCATGATCTCCGGCCACGGCACCATCGCCACGGCGGTCCAGGCGACCCGGCGGGGGGCGTTCGATTTTCTGGAGAAGCCGCTCGATGCGGACAAGCTGCTGGTCACGCTGCGCAATGCGCTCCAGCATTCCGCCCTGGCGAATCAAAATCGCGAGCTCCGGCGGGTGCTCGACCGCCGGTACCTCATGGTGGGGCAGAGTGTCGCGCTGGAGGAGGTGCGGTCGCTGATCGCGCGGGTGGGACCCACCAACGCGCGAGTGTTCATCCTGGGCGACAACGGAACCGGCAAGGAGCTGGTGGCCCGGGCGCTGCACGAGAACTCGCCGCGGCGGGAGCATCCCTTTGTCGAGGTGAATTGCGCGGCGATCCCCTCGGAGCTCATCGAGAGCGAGCTCTTCGGCCACATGAAAGGCAGCTTCACGGGCGCCTTTGCGGACCGGGCCGGCAAGTTCGAGCTCGCCGACGGCGGGACGCTGTTTCTGGACGAAGTCGGCGACATGTCCCTCTCGGCGCAGGCCAAGGTCCTCCGGGTACTCCAGGAGGGAGTGGTGACCCGGATCGGGGCGGCACGATCGGTCGAGGTCGATGTGCGCGTGTTAGCCGCCACCAACAAGAATCTCGAGAAGGAAATCGCGGCGGGACGGTTCCGGGAGGATCTCTGGCATCGGCTCAACGTGATCCCGATCCGGGTTCCGCCGCTACGCGAGCGGCTCGAAGATCTGCCCCTGCTGGTGGAACACTTTATCGCCGTGCTGAGCGGTGAGGCCGGGGTCATCCCCAAGACCTTTCATCCCGACGCGCTCAGGGCGCTCGCCCGGCGGGACTGGCCGGGCAACGTGCGCGAGCTTCGCAACGGGGTGGAACGCCTGCTGATCCTGGCCCCGGGCCGCAGCGTGACCGCGACCGACGTCGCTCGGGTCCTCCCGTTGCCCGAGGGAGCGGAGCCGGTGCCCGAGCCGCAGCGCCCGGTCACTCTGGAAAGCTTTCGGCAGGAGACCGAACGGGCCTTCATCCTGGCTAAACTGCAGGAGCTCAACTGGAACATCGCCGAGACCGCGCGGGAGCTCTCGATTCCGCGCTCCAACCTGTACAAGAAGATCCAGCAGTATGGCCTGAGCCGGGAGATGCGGTGACTCCGCCGGCCTCCGGCTCGCCGCCACCGCGCGACTGGGACAAGGAGCTGGCTGAGATCGACCGGCTGATGGCCAAGCAGCCGGCCGCTCCGGCGCCGGTCCCAACCAGCCGCCCGACCGCCCAACCGCCCAGCCGCCCCACCACCGGCCGCGCCGCGCTCGGTGCCTGGCTGCGCGTGCTCCTGGGGGCAGCCCTCGGCGTCGCGATGACCCAGTGGCCCTATGCGAGCGATTGCGGGTTAGGCCTCGTGCTCTATCTCGGCGCTGCGAGCGGAGTGGTGCTCGCCGGACTCTGGGCCATGGTGGCGAGCTGGAAGCGCCGGATGCCGCTCGCCCATGTGGTTGCCCTGGCCGTTCTGCTCTGGGGCGCTATCCTGGTCGGTCAGGTGATCCTGGATCGGACCCTGTACGTGAAGGTGCCCAAGACCTGGACCTGTTCATGACGAAGACCTTCCGCAACTTCATCGCCGGCCGTTGGACCGCGCCCAGTACGCGCCGCTACCTCGAGAACCGGGATCCCGCGGACACCCGCCGGAGCATCGGCCGATTCCCCGATTCGGACTTCGACGACGTACACGCGGCGGTGCGCGCCGCCGAAGCGGGCTTCCGGCTCTGGTCGCGAGTGCCCGCCCCGGCGCGCGGCGAGGTACTCCGCCGAGTGGGTGATCTCCTCAGCGAGCGGAAGGAGGAGCTCGCTCGCGCGATGACCCGGGAGATGGGCAAGATCCTCGCGGAAACTCGAGGTGATGTGCAGGAGGGGATCGACACCGCCTACTACGCCGCTTCGGAGGGTCGCCGGCTGTTCGGCCGCACGGTGCCGAGCGAGCTGCGCCGGAAGTGGGCAATGAGCTACCGGCGTCCGATCGGGGTGGCTGGGCTCATTACGCCGTTCAACTTTCCCATGGCGATTCCGACCTGGAAGATGTTTCCCGCGCTGCTCTGCGGGAACGCGGTGGTATTCAAGCCTTCCGAGGACGTCCCCCACACCGCGCACCTCCTGGTCGAGATCTTGCTGGAAGCCGGTCTGCCGCCCGAGGTCATCCAGCTCGTACATGGTCGCGGCGAGACCGCCGGCAAAGCGCTGGTCGAGCATCCCGGCGTCCCGGTCATTTCGTTCACCGGCTCCACCGCCACCGGCGCCGCGATCGGCGAGATCTCCGGCCGGATGCACAAGCGGCTCTCGCTCGAGATGGGCGGCAAGAATGCGATGATCGTGATGGACGATGCCGATCTCGATCTCGCGCTTGAGGGAATCCTCTGGGGCGCCTTCGGGACGACCGGCCAGCGCTGCACGGCCACGAGCCGGCTCCTGCTGCATCGGCGGATCCACGACCGGTTCCTCCAGCGCGTGGTCGATGCCGCGGATCGCATGGTGCTGGGGCACGGACTGCGTCCCGAGACCCAGGTAGGGCCGCTGATTCACGAAGCCGCGCGGCAGAAAGTCGAGGAGTACGTGGAGATCGGTCGCGAGGAGGGACTCGAGCTGGTGCTGGGCGGGCGGCGGCCCCGAAGCCCGCGGCTCGCCCGCGGGTGGTTCTATCGTCCCACGGTCTTCGCCGGAGCACGGGCCGGGAGCCGGCTCGCGCAGGAGGAAATCTTCGGACCGGTGCTCACGGTGATCCGGTTCGGCACCTTCGACGAGGCGTTACGGGTCAACAACAGCGTGAAATACGGTTTGTCGAGCTCGCTCTACACCCGGAATGCCGACCTGGCGTTTCGCGCGATGCAGGAGCTCGATACCGGGATCACCTACCTCAACGCCCCAACCATCGGCGCCGAGGCGCACCTGCCCTTCGGCGGTGTCAAACAGACCGGTAACGGCCATCGCGAGGGTGGTTGGGAGGTCTACGATTTCTATAGCGAGACGAAAGTGTGCTATGTCGACTACTCGGGAACGCTGCAGCGGGCCCAGATCGACACCTACTGAATTGACGTGGGTGGAGGAACGGGGTTATTCGTTTAGGTGAGAGGACACCGAGGTGAGAGGTGACAGGTGAGAGGTGACAGGTGAGAGGTAGCCTCTTCGGGGTCCACCGCTGAGCTCTCACGTCTCACCTCTCACCTCTCACCTCTCACCCATCGAGGGAGCCTGGTCTAAGCACGTGGCACTGAAACCCCTTCAGGTCGGCGCTGGCGGCAAAGGTGGCGCCTCGGATCCAGCCGAGGAGGGGTCGCTCGACCTGTACCTTCGGGAAATCTCCAAATATCCGCTCATTCCGCAGGAAGAAGAGATCAATCTGGCCAAACGAATCCGGGCCGGGGATCAGGAGGCGCTCGACAAGCTGGTGCGGAGCAACCTCCGCTTCGTGGTCTCGGTGGCGAAGAAGTATCAGAACCAGGGTGTTTCGCTTGCCGATCTGATCAATGAAGGCAACCTTGGCTTGATCCGCGCCGCCCACAAGTTCGACGAGACCAAGGGAACCAAGTTCATCTCGTATGCGGTCTGGTGGATCCGACAGGCGATTCTTCAGGCCCTGGCGGAACAGAGCCGGATCGTTCGGGTCCCGCTCAATCGCGCCGGCACCTTGCACCGGATCACCCGCCGGTCATCCGTGCTGCTTCAGGAGCTGGGCCGGGAGCCCACTCCTGCCGAGATTGCGGAGGGGATGGATCTGGACATGGAGGAGGTCGAGAAGACGCTCTCGATCTCCCAGAACCATGTGTCCCTCGATGCACCGCTCGCCCCCGGCGAAGACAACCGGCTGCTGGACTATCTCCCCGACAATCAGAACCCCGGTCCCGACGCGGAGACGTTTGAAAACGCGCTCAACCAGTGCATCGAGACGGTTCTCAAGGATCTCAAGGAGCGCGAGGCGACCATCCTCCGGCTGTACTTCGGGCTCGACAGTCCGGAGCCCATGACCCTGGAGGAAATCGGCGCGAAGCTGGGGATCACCCGTGAGCGGGTGCGTCAGATCAAAGAGAAAGCGCTGTCGCGGCTTCGCCACGTAAGCAGCTCGAAGGCCCTCGAATCGTTTCTCTCCTGAACATCAGACTGTTGGTAGTCCTGGCCGGATTCGTGGCGGCCTGCGCCCGCCCCGAGCTTCGGCCGGCAAGCCCAGGTGGGCTTGCGCCCGAGGTCCGCGTGGGCATCGTAACGGGTGAGGGCTCACTTACACTTGGTGGTGGCGGAGCGCTCACCCTCGCCGCGCCGGAGCGTGGGTGGGCTGGCGCCGTTCCGTCCGGCGTAACGGCGCGTGTCGACGTGCGAGAGGGACTGCTGCATCTCGGCACCGAGCCCGGTGAATCGAGGGCTGGTCCTGACCTGATCGTCGCGGGAGAGCGCAGCGAGGTCCCGGTTCGGGTGAACGGCCACGATTATCGCGGTGCCGTGTTCCTGCGGGCTGCCGGGAACCGGATGACCGTGATCAACCGGTTGGATTTGGAGGACTATCTGGTCGGCGTCGTCGGGGCCGAGCTGGGCATCCGCCCCGAGGCCGAATTCTCCGCGCTGCTCGCTCAAGCAGTCACATCGCGCACCCTCGCGCTTCAGCGAATCGCGCGATCTCGCCGTGGCCAGGTCTACGATCTCCTCGCCAGCGTTTCCGACCAGCTCTATGGTGGTATTGGGCAGGAGACCGAGCTTGCGGCGCGGGCGGTGCGGGAGACCCGCGGACAGGTATTGGTCCATCAGGGCCAGGTCATCGACGCCTTTTTCCACTCGACCTGCGCTGGGCGTACGGCGGCGGGGACTGAAGTCTTCGCGGCGGCGGATCGCCCCTATTTGCGCTCGATACGCGATCTCGACGAAGGGGGCCGGCCCTGGTGCGTCATCTCTCCTCGCTATCGCTGGCGGGAAGTCTGGACTGAGGAAAGATTGATCAGATCCCTGCGCGAGACGCTTCCCGCCGCAGGGGGGTCCGCTGCGCTCGCCAACGCGGTGCGCGATCTTCGAGTGACCCAACGGACCGAAACCGGTCGGGTCGCGCGCCTTCTGGTCCGCGGGATCCGGGACTCTCTGATCGTGAGCGGACCGGTCGCGAGGCAGATCCTGCGCCCGCCCCAGGGAGGTTTGCTCCGGAGCGCGGACTTCACGCTGCAGATTACTCGAAATGGGGAGCGGATCGTCGAGGTCAACGCCGATGGTGCCGGGGCCGGTCATGGGGTCGGCATGTGCCAGTGGGGCGCGATCGGCCGGGCGCGGGCCGGATTGTCCTATCAGGCCATCCTCGCGGCTTATTTTCCAGGCACCGAATTGTCCCGCTGGTACTGACTCCTGACCCCTGACCCCCCTTCACGCCGGGGTTCTCCATGGGTGATCCTGTTCGCATCGGACTGATCGGCGCCGGCACCATCGTGCAGGTCGCTCACCTCCCCCTGCTCAAGAAGCTCAAAGGGGTGGAAGTCGCCGCGATCTGCGATGTGGATCTGCCCAAGGCGCGGGCCCTCGCGGAGCGGTTTCAAATCAAGGATGTCTTCGACGACATCGAAGATCTCCTTGCGCATGAGCCGGTCGAGGCCATTCTGGTTGCCACGCCGAATCATCTGCACGAGCCTCACGTGATGGCCGGCCTGAGCGCCGGCTGCCATGTCCTGGTGGAGAAGCCCGGATCGCTGACGGCGGCCGGCGAACAGCGCATTGGCCGCCTCGCCGAGCGCAAAGGCCTGGTCGTCATGGTCGGGATGACCCACCGGTATCGTCCCGATGCGCAGGCGGTCCGGAGCTTCATTCAGAACGGCGAATTGGGGGAGATCGACTCGGTCCGGGCGAGCTGGCACGTTTCGCGTCCGGCTCGCAGTCCGCTCGGCTGGCGGACCCGAAAAGACGAGGCCGGGGGAGGGGCGATGCTCGACCTGGGGCTCACGATGGTCGATCTGTGCCTCTGGCTCACCGGGAATCCTACTCCGGTCCGGGTGAGCGCCAACCTAACCCGCCCGAAGGGGGAGCGTGGGGTGGAGCACTCGGGAAGCGCGTTCATCGTGTGTGAAGAGGGCATTGCGATCCTGGTGGACGTCACCTGGCGCCACATCGGGGAACGGGAGCGGTTTGGCCTGGGAGTACGGGGGAGCAAGGGGACGGCCGGCATCAACCCGCTGCACGTGTGGAAGGAGCTCACCGGGGTTCCCCATGACGTGTCTCCAACCGGTACGTTGTCCCGGGAAAGCGCCTTCACGGCTTCGTTCCGTGCCGAATGGGCCCACTTTCTCACCGCGATCGCGGGCAAGGCGCAAGTGCCCGCGCTGGCCGAGCACATCACCCTGCTCAAAGTGATCGACGCGATCTACCGCTCCGCGGCGGACGGGCGGGAGGTGGCAGTGTGAAGGTTCCAGCCGTCAGTCGTCAGTCGTCAGCCGTCAGTTTCCTTCTGGTGTTGGGCCTGGTTAGCGGCGTCACGGCCCAGCCGTCCAGCCGTTCAGCCGCCCAGCCGCCCAGCCGCCGAGCCGCCGAGCCGCCGAGCGCCGAGCGTCCAGCGCCGAGCCTCGAGCCTGGTAGCGAGCTCACCGTCACCCTCATCACTTACGAGACCGGCGCGAGGATCTACGAGCGATACGGGCACAACGCCATCTGGATTCACGACGCCAGCACCGGCACCGACGACCATTACGATTACGGCCGCTTCAGCTTCGAGCAGCCTCACTTCGTGCTGCGATTCGTCGAGGGGCGGATGTGGTACGCGATGGGTTACGAATCCAATGTCGCCGGGATGGTGGACCTCTACCTCCGCCAGGGGCGCCGGATCTGGATGCAGGAGCTCAACATCCCGCCCGCGGAGCGGCTCAAGCTCCGCGAGTTCCTGAACTGGAACTATCGGCCCGAGAATCGCAACTACGCCTACGACTATTACCGCGACAACTGCTCGACCAGGATCCGGGACGCCCTCGATCGGGCGCTGGGCGGTGCGATTCGCCGGTACGGCGAGGCGCCGTCGGGCTGGACCTGGCGGGACGAGACCCGCCGGCTCAACCAGCATAACCCGGCGCTCTACACGGCACTCCTGGTGATGCTGGGCGAGCCGGTCGATGCCGAGATGTCGCGCTGGGAGCAGATGTTCCTGCCGGCCCGGCTCCGCGAGGCGCTCAGTCAGGCGCGGGTAAGACTGCCCGACGGCACCGAGCAGCCCGCGGTACTGGCCGAGCGGCTGGTGGCGGAAGGCGGGCAGTGGCCGGTCCCGGAGCGGCCGGCTACCTGGCTGCCGTGGTATCTCGTGGCCGGGTTAGGGCTCGGTGGGCTGATGGCGCTGGTGGCCCGGACCCGCGCGTTCGTGCCGGTGGCGGTTCTCTGGAGCTGGCTGGTCGGCTTGCTGGGGGCGTTCATGCTGTGGGTGTGGGTGTTCAGCTATCACGTGGCGGGCTATCGCAACGAGAATCTCCTGCTGTTCAACCTGTTCGTGCTGGCGCTCGCGATCGTGCTGCCCGCCGCGGCGCGGGGGCGGCCCTGGGCGGTGGGGCCGGCCCGCTGGCTCGCCGCCGCGGTGGCGGGGCTCGGCGTGTTAGGACTCTTCGTCACGGCGCTGCCGGCGTTCCCGCAGCACAACCTCGAGGTGTTCGCGCTGGTGCTTCCCGTACACCTGGCCGTGGGGCTGGGCGTGCGACAGCGAGTAGGAGTTAGCGAGTAGCGAGTAGTGAGTAGCGAGTAGGAGGTAGTTACCTCCTATTCGCTGCCTCCCACGCGCCGCAAACCTTCCCTGGCCTCGTCGAACGCCGGCAGGATGCGGAGGGCGTCGCGATAGTGCTGCGCTGCCTTGGATCGGTCTCCCCGGTCTTCGAAGAGGAGCCCGCGGCTGAAGGCGAACAGCGCGTCGGTGGGAACTTCCCGGGTGGGCGGCTCGACAGCCTGGCGGCTCGGCATGAGCGGGGCTCCTTCGGCCAGGCGAACCGCCACCGACCGTACCATCCGGTAGAGTTCGGACCGGTCGCGCAGCGGGGGATCACTGTGCACCGCCTTGAGGACCTTGCCGGTTTCCACCTCGAGCAACCGGGCATCGAGGCGAACGTCCCCATAGAGATCGATGAACGAGCCGGTCACCAGGTAACCGGCACCCACCAGCCTGCCGAGGCGTATCGCGGTTTCCTTGTCGACCCGTTCGGCCGCCGCAAGGCCCTGCTGATCGAGGGTACGCTGGATCTCGGTGCGATCGACCAGCCGCAATTCGGGATTCACCGCGAGCTCGCTGATCAACATCGCCGCCAGTCCCTTGCGCAGGGCGTCAAAACTCTCCCGCTCCTGGCCGTAGCTCCCACTGTTTTCGAAGGGGAACACCGCCACGGCTGGCCGGTGGTCCTGTGCGGCGGCCGGCGTGGCGAATGGGGCGAACAGGGCGAACAGGGCGATCAGGGCGATCAGGGCGAAGAGGCCGACAGGAAACGCCGAGCGCCAGACTCTCACCAGTCGTTCACTTTTCACTTTTCACGTTTCACTGTTCACGGTCGTTAGCCGCTCCCGGATCTTTTCGACCATCGCGTTGAAATAGCGGTGGCTGTATTCGACCGCGTCGTGCCGGGTGACATCCCGGATCTCGTCCGGCAGCGTTTCCTGGGGAGGGAAGCTGAACCCGGGAAGCATCACGGGTACGATGTTCCTTCTGGTGCGAATCGCCTGCGCAATCTCCTTGCGAAGCCAGTCTTCGGCATGCTGGCACCGGTCCAGGCTGCCGGGAGAGAGGAACACAACGAAACTCGCCGCCTGCGCGATCGTGTCGAGCAGCCGGGTATCGAAGTGCCCGGTCCCTAGTTTGTCGACATCGACGAAGATGCGGAACTGGTCCTTGAGCGCCTGCTGGACGCTCCGCACGACCGGACTGCCGCCCTCGCGGCGATAGCTGAAGAAGGCGTCGAACTCGCCGCCGGATCCGTCGGTCGTTTGGGTAATTGCCTGGGTGGCCGGTTCCCTGAGCCGGTAGATGTCATAGCTCAGTCCCACCAGCGGACCCGGCTTCTCGAGCTTGAACTTCCGAGGCCCCTCGGCCTGCACGATCGACTTGTCGGTGAGGGCGCCGACGGTGAGCATGTCACAGAGGATTCGCTGGCCGTCGCGGGCGGCATCGACGAGGGCTGCGGCCAGGTTTACCGCGGGACCGATCACCGTGAAGTCGCGGAAGCGGTCGTCGCCCACGGTGCCGAGGATCATTTCGTCGTCAGTTGCGATGCCGATGCCGATGTCGAGGAAGTCGATGCTGAAGTTGGTCGTTTCGTTCCATGCCGCCCGCAGCCGCCCGAAGCCTTCGACCATCTGGAGCGCGGTCTGGACGGCGTTGGTGGCGCCCTGGCGGGTTCGGTAGATCGCGACGAGCCCGTCGCCCACTACCTTGTTGACGATGCCGTCCCGATCTACCACCAGGCTCGAGAGCATTGCGATGTAGTCACTCAACATCGCCTGGATCCGCTCGGCCCGCTGGATCATGCTGCAGAGCTGCGTGAACCCGCGGAGATCGGCGAACAGGACGGTGAAGCGCTCCCGGATCGTGGCTTGGCCGCTCGCGGTCATCTGCCGGATCAAGTCCTGCCGCACCTCGGGGCGCGAGTAGAGACCGCTGGTCGCCAGCATCTGCTCGAAGAGTCGGGCGTTGTGAATGGCGATGGTCGCCTGGGTCCCGAACCGGGTCGCGAGCTCGATGTCCCGTTCGTCATAGGGCGCCTTGCCGCCGGCCTTGTTGAGGAGCTGCATGACTCCATAGGTGGTCTGGCGGTGCGACAGGGGCACGCAGATCATGGAGCGCGTGGTGTAATCGGTCTGCCGATCGACTTCCTTGTAGTGATCCTCCAGCTGGTTTTCGATGATGGGTGCTCCGGTGGCGAACACCTGGCCCGCCTTGGTCTTCTCGATCGGGATGTGGCGGTCTCGCAGGGTATCTGCCACCGGGCCGGTGGCTGCCGCGAAGTAGAGATCGTTGCGCTGCTGGTCATGCAGGATGACCGACCCGGCCGAGGCCTGGAGGAGACCGCCCGCGAGATTGAGGATGTTGACGAGCGCCTGCTGAAGGGTATCGGTCGCGGTGAGCTCATTGGCGGTGTCGAGGAGCGCCAGGAGCTCGCGCTTGGAGAGGGAGCTGGTCGGGCTGGTTGGCATGTGTGAGTGAATCTAGAGGGGAGTGGGGATTGGGGAATGGGGAACGGAGGCCGCGGGTCGAAATCCCACTCCCCACTCCGCGCTCCCCATTCCCCAATGCTACCGTTGCTTTCCCGCTGTCGTTCGTCTAACTTTCTTGTCTGGCAATGACTTACCGAGTATCGCGAGCTCAACCATGAAGCCGAGTCTGCACCCGATGTATCGCAAAATCGAGGTGGTGTGCGCGTGCGGGAATCGTTTCGAGACCCGCAGCACCGCGACGTCGATCCACGTCGAAGTGTGTAACGCCTGCCATCCCTACTACACCGGCAAGCAGCGGCTGGTCGATACCGCGGGTCGAGTGGACCGCTTCCGCCGGAAGTACGGAGCCGAGCCGGCAGCGGCCTCGGCTCCCGCGAGCCGCCTCTCCGCCGAACCCACCGTTACCGCCACGGAGTAGATCGTGGAGACCAGACTCCGCCAGGCGCTGGCCCGGGCGGAGGAGGTCGCCGCGGCGCTGGCCGACCCCGCCGTCGCCAGGGATCCTTCCCGCCTCTCCGCGCTAGGCCGCGAACACGCGCGGCTCTTGCCTATCGTGCGGGCCGCGGAGCGGCTCGCGCGCCGGCACGAAGAATTGCGCCAGGCCCAGGCCATGGCCGGTGAGCCGGACCCC
This sequence comes from Gemmatimonadales bacterium, assembly GCA_052389555.1. Lineage (GTDB taxonomy): Bacteria > Gemmatimonadota > Gemmatimonadetes > Gemmatimonadales > GWC2-71-9 > JABFSM01. The sequence goes on from JBQTHV010000014.1 coordinate 67,868, forward strand.
GAGCTCGCAGCGCTGGTCGAAGCCGATCTGGACCGCCTCCCGGGAGAAATCGCCGAGCTCGAGCGGGAGCTCGAGGAATTGCTGATCCCCCGCGATCCGCTCGAGGACCGTAACGCGATTCTCGAGATCCGTGCCGGTACCGGCGGCGATGAAGCGGCGCTCTTTGCCGGCGATCTGCTTCGGATGTACATCCGTTTCGCCGAGCGGCAGGGTCTCAAGATCGAAACTCTCTCTCTGAGCGAGGGAGCCGTAGGCGGCGTGAGAGAAGCCATCCTTGCCCTGCGCGGTCCGGATGCCTACGGCCTGTTCCGACGCGAATCGGGAGTCCACCGGGTGCAGCGAGTTCCCGCGACCGAGTCGCAGGGACGCATTCACACCTCTGCGGCGACGGTCGCGGTCCTGCCCGAAGCCGAGGAAGTGGATGTGAAGATCGACCCTCAGGAACTGCGAATCGACGTGTTCCGCTCCGGAGGTCCGGGGGGACAAAGCGTCAATACGACCGACAGTGCGGTGCGGATTACCCACCTTCCGACCGGGATCGTGGTCCAGCAGCAGGATCAGAAATCCCAGCTGCAGAACAAGATCAAGGCGATGGAGGTACTGCGGGCCCGATTGCTCGACCGGATGATCGCGGAGCAGGAGTCCGCCCGCGCGCGGGAGCGCAAGGCGATGGTGGGGACCGGCGACCGGTCCGCCAAGATCCGCACCTACAACTTCCCGCAGAGCCGGGTGACGGACCACCGGATCGGGCTGACTGTTCACAATCTGCCCGTGGTGCTGGACGGGGACCTCGAGGAGATCGTGAAAGCCCTCCGACTTGCCGCGCGCGGTGAGCGCAGTGCCGCGTGAGTACCGTCACCGTCGCCGACTTGATCGAAGCCGCCGCCGCACGGCTCCGCTCCGCCGGCATCCCGAAGCCGCGGCGGGAAGCAAACCGTTTGTGGGCCTGGCAGAACCGGCTCGACCCGGGCGAGGCCTACCTGGGGCGTCACCGCTCGACCGACTCGGATGCCGCGCGGGCGCTCGAGGCGGCGGTCGAGCGGCGGGTTAGGGGCGAGCCGCTCGCCTACGTACTGGGGCAGACCGGGTTCCGCCGTCTCACGATTCGCTGTGACCGGCGCGCCTTGATTCCAAGACCGGAGAGTGAAGGGGTGGTGGACCTGGCCCTCGCCCGTTGCCGCACTGGCGCGGCGCTTGACCTTGGCACCGGCACCGGCTGCCTGGCGCTGGCGCTGGCCGACGAGGGAGCGTTCTCCCGCATCATGGCAGTGGACCGCTCGGCCCCCACGCTCAGCCTGGCCGGCGAGAATGTCGCGGCCACCGGCCTAGCGGTCCGGCTGGCGCAAAGCGACCTGGGTACTGCGTTTCGGAGGGAGCAGTTCGATCTCGTGGTCACCAATCCGCCCTATCTCACCACCGCCGAATTTGCGGCGCTCGACGCCTCGGTGCGCGAGTGGGAACCGCCCGAAGCCTTGCTCGGAGGACCCGACGGCCTCGACGTCGTGCGACGGATTCTCTGGGAGTCGCGGGACTTGCTCGCGCCCGGAGGCTGGCTCGTCATGGAGGTAGATTCCGGTCGCGCCGCCGTCGCCGCCGAGATTGCTGCCCAGGCAGGATGGGTGGAGGTGGAGGTGTCGAGGGACTTGTTCGGCCGGTACCGCTTTCTCACCGCCCGCCGGGATCGTCAACGGAGGAGAGGAGCCGCGGCATGATCGAGGAAAAGGCGCAGGAGCTGGGGCGTTTGATTGGCCAGTCTGGCGAATATCAGACGCTCCGCCGGGCCGAAAAGACCCTACAGGAAGATCCCGCGACGCGGAGCCGGCTGGAGCGGATTGATCAGCTTGCCCGGAAGATCGACGAGCAGGTGACCCGCAAGAAGCTTCCCGAGGAAGCGACCATGGGGGAGTACGAGACCGCGGTTCACGATCTCGAAACGAGTCCCGAAGGTCAGGCCTACGTCGTGGCTCGGGCCAACTACGAAAAGCTCATGCACCGCGTGAACGAACAGATGTCGATCGGTATCGAGCGCGGCGCGACCAGCAGCATCATTACCCTGGCGTGAAAGACGGCGGGTTCTTCCTGGTCCTGGAGGGTCCCGAGGGCGCGGGCAAGACGACCCTCGCGGCCACCCTAGCTGACTGGATGCGGGCCGCCGGTCACCAGCCGGTGGTGGTGCGAGAGCCAGGCGGCACCCCCGCTGCCGAAGCGCTTCGGCGCGAGCTGCTTCACGCCGATCGAGGCTGGACCCCGGAGCGCGAGCTCCTGTACCTCGCGACCGCGCGCGCCGACTTGGTAGGCCAGGTGATCCGCCCGGCCCTGGAGGCCGGGCGCGTCGTGATCAGCGATCGCTTCGACCTTTCGACGCTCGCCTATCAGGCCGCTGGTCGCGGATTGCCGCTCCCGATGGTGACCTGGGTGAACGATGCGGCCACCGGTGGCCTCAAGCCGGATCTCACCCTGATTCTCGATCTGCCGCCCGAGGTCGGCGCAGCGCGACAAGCCGCGTCCGGCAAGACCCGCGATCGGCTGGATCGCGAGTCACCCGAATTCCATCGGAAAGTGGCCACGCGATACCGGGAAGAGCTGGGGCCGGGGATCGTGCACCTGGATGCCGCGCTGCCGCCGGATCAGTTGGCCGAACGGGCCTGGCAGGCCGTGCTGGATGCACTGCCGGCCCCACTGGGCCCGCGCGCCCGCTAACCGGTCGAGGTTCCGTGCCCTCCCGACTCCTAACCCGCTTCCGCTGGCTGCTGGCGGTCGGCTCCCTGGCCCTCGGCGCCGGAGGGATCTGGCTCATGGTGCGATCCGCCCGGCCCGGCCGGGAGCAACCATCGCAAGGCTTCGGCGACCGGCTGTTCGAGGCGGTGTTCTCGCGGATTCGCGCCTCGTCGGTGGATCCGCTGGACGACGAGGAGCTCTACCGTCGGGCCGCCGAGGGCGTCGTGGAGGAACTCGACGACCCCTACGCCGTACTCCAGCTTCCCCGGCAGCCGCCGCTGCCCCCGAGCGACGAGCCCCTGCCGCTGGGCCTGTTCCTGGACCGCCGCGACGGACTCATCGTGGTGGTGGCCACGGTGCCCGGCTCGCCGGCGGACTCGGCCGGGGTGCGAGCCGGCGATGGGGTCATCGCGATCGATACGGTGGGGCTTCCGGCGAGCCGGCTGGACCGGGTTCCCGGGCTCCTGGCGGGCCGGTCCGGGACTACGCTGGTGATGCGGGTTAGGCGGGATGGCAGCGGGGCCCTGGCCCTGTCGATCCGCCGGGGGCCGGTCCCGGCGGGGCCCGGCGTCGAAGCCGGGCCGGCGGGCGACGGGGTGGGTTGGCTGCGCCTAACCCGCTTCGGCCCGGGGATCGACGATTCGGTCCGCCGCGCCGCCTGGCGGCTCCGCGAGCAGGGGAGCCGCAGCCTGGTCCTGGACCTGCGCGGAGCGGCACAGGGCGGGAACGATCTCGCCGCAGCAGCGGCGGTGGCCGATCTCTTTCTCGAGCGGGGGACGAGTCTGGTGACGAGCCGGATGCGGCGCGCCAGCGGATCCCAGACGCTCACCGATTCCGCGGATTCACCGTTTGCCGCAATGCCGCTCGCGGTCTTGATCGACGGGGGAACCGCCGGCGCAGGAGAGGTGATAGCGGGGGCGCTTCAGGATCACGACCGCGCCGTCGTGCTCGGGTCCCCGAGTTACGGGCGAGGGGTTTCCCAGAACGAGTTCAGCCTGGGCGGAGGCGCCGTCCTTACCCTGACCACCGCGCTCTGGTTCACGCCTCGCGGGCGCCAGATTCAGCGGCCGCCTCGGCCGGTGACGGGAGACACGCTGCCGCGCCCGATCGCCCAGAGCGATGCCGGCCGTCCGCTCGTGGGCGGAGGTGGGATCGTACCGGATCGCATCCTTCCCGAGCGACGGGACGGGGCCGACCTCGTGCTCGCCGAGGCGCGCCGGCTGCTTGCGCGCGCCACGACCCCTGAAAACGTCTTCGCGCTGCTCGATCGCTCGCGGAGTCCTAGTCGTTGAGCAGCAGCTGGAGGGTAATGGTGTAGCGGGTGCCGTTGACGTCCTGGTCCACCACCACCAGGGTGTCCTCGATTCGCGACCAAAGCAGGTCACGGACGAAGGTGTCGGCTTCCTGCTCGAACCGAACCGTGAGCCCGGTGATTACGGCAGTCCCTTCCATGCTGCCGGTGAACGGCGCGCCTCCGGTGACGCTGGCCGGCAGGTGCAGCGAACCGGTGGTGGTCCCATCCCGCCGGATCGTGATGCTCAGAGACCCGCCTGGCCCTCGGACGTCGATCGGCTCGCCCCCCGGCGGAGTGACCCGGAAGATCAGACTCGCGGCATAGGTGCCGGTTTCGAAGGTCGTACCTTCGACGAACTCGGTGCCGGTGCAGGCAAGCAGGACGGTCGTGAGGATGACGGCGGGCCGCATGGTGTCTCCTGGTAGCTATTGGCTATTGGCTATCGGATGGTGCGATGCACCGGTTGGGGAGCCACCTAGGACATTCCCACTCGTAGTGGGACAACCAATAGCCAATAGCCAATAGCCAATAGCCTCACTGAGTGATGATCCGCACCCCGGGCGGGACCTTGAACTCGAACTGCGCTCGGGGAATCGCCGCGTTAGGCCGTAATTGCGAAAGCGTCAGAATCCGGCGGACGCCCGGCGCCTCCTCGAGCTCGATGCGGCGCGGCAACCAATCCTCCCGATCGAGCCACAAGACTGCTCTGGTGAAATTCACGTTTGCCGAACGCGGTACGATGGCGACGACCTCGACCCGCCTGCCGGTGACCGTATCGGTGCGGAGCCAGGTGCTCTGATATCGTTCCGCGGGGCGATCCAGGATTCGCGCCAGTAGATTCGCGCCATAAACCGGATCCGTCTCCATGCGCATCCGGATCACCTGGCCCGGTGCCGTGCTGGGGGTGTAGAACCAGACGTAGCTGCCGTCAATCACGATCGCTTCGTCCGGGGGATCGCTGAATCGCATGGCGAAGGCGTTGGGTCCCGCCTGATAGAGCTTGCCGGTCGCGGTCACTGTATCTCCCAGCGTTGCATCCTGAATGACCTGCACGAAGTCGGCTTGCAACGAACTGAGGCCGCGATACACGGCTCCCGCCCGGCGGACGACGCTCGGCGCGTCCTGTGAACCGGCGCGGTTCGGGACGAGCGCGATCAGGGAGGCCCCGATCGCGAGGAGGGGAAGGGTTCCGGGGCTCATGCGGGCCTGGCCAGGCCGCGTCCAATGGCCGCAGCGATCCCTCGGAGCTCCTCCATCAACAGGTTGAATTGCTCCGGGTAAAGGCTTTGCGTCCCGTCCGACAAGGCGTGCTCGGGATCGGGATGTACTTCGATCAGCAGTCCATCGGCGCCGGCGGCAACACCGGCCCGCGCGGCAGCGGGAACCAGGTCGCGCTTTCCCGTGGAGTGGCTCGGATCGGCCAGGATGGGAAGATGCGAAAGCGATTTCACCAGGGCGATGGCGTTGACATCGAATACCGTACGGCTCGAATCGAGGCCGCGAATGCCTCGCTCGCACAGGACGATGTTCGGGTTTCCTTCTGACATGACGTGCTCAGCCGCCATCAGCAGGTCGGTAAGTGAGGCCGACATTCCTCGTTTGAGCAGTACTGGCTTGCCGGATCGTCCGGCGAGCCGGAGCAGCGCGAAGTTCTGCATGTTGCGCGCCCCGATCTGAACGATATCGGCCACGGCCGCCACCTGCTCGAATCCCGCCTCATCCAGTGCCTCGGTGACGATCAGGAGACCGGTTTCCTGTCGGACCACCCGGAGCAATTCGAGGCCTCGCGCGCCGAGTCCCTGAAACGCGTAGGGCGAGGTTCTCGGTTTGAACGCTCCGGCCCGAAATCCGGCCGCGCCGGCTGCCTTCACGGCCTGGGCCACGGTACGCACCTGTACCTCGCTCTCGACCGAGCAGGGACCGGCGAACACCACGACCGCATTGCCACCCACCGAGAGTCCGTCCCGAAGTGGGACCACCGTGGGCTCGGCCCGCCACTCCCGCGCCGCCATCCGGTAGGGCCGCGCGAGGGGAACGATCTCGTCGACGCCGGGCAGCGCCGCGATTCGGGCGGGATCGACGCGTCCGTCGCCGCCGATCACCGCCAGCGCCAGGCGGGGCTCCGTCGCGACTTCCCGGACCGTCAGGCCGAGCTCGCCGAGGAACGCGGCGACCCGGCTGCGATCCGCCGTCCCCGCGTCGGAGCGGAAGAGAATCAGCATGCTAGGAAAGACTGACGACTGGCCACCGACGGCAGCTACCCAACGGCAGCCGCCTCCCGCTCCGCCAGGCGTACCCCGACCACCGTGCTCACTCCGGGTTCCTGCATTGTGACGCCATACACGGCGTCGGCGGCCTGCATGGTGCGCGGGTTATGGGTGATGACGATGAACTGGGTGTTTCGTTTGAACTCGTCCAGCAAGGTCGTAAACCGCCCCACGTTGGCATCATCGAGCGGGGCGTCCACTTCGTCGAGCAGGCAGAACGGACTCGGCTTGGACAGGTAGATACTGAAGAGCAGCGAGACGGCCACGAGGGTCCGTTCGCCGCCGGAAAGCAGGTGGATCCGCTGGACCCGTTTGCCGCGGGGGGCCGCATGAATGTCGATTTCGCTTTCCAGCGGATCGTCCGGATCGGCCAGCCGGAGCTGGCACTCACCCCCGCCAAAGAGGGCGTGGAAGACCTGCTGGAAGTTCTGCTGGATCGCGTTGAACGTGTCGAGGAACAATGCCCGGGCAGTGCTGTCGATCTCCTTGATGGCCTGGAGCAGGGACTGCCGGGCTGCGACCAGGTCGTCCCGCTGCGCCGTGAGGAAGCTCAGCCGCTTCGACTCTTCAGCGTGCTCTTCGACGGCCAGTGGATTGACCGGGCCGATCGCCTCGAGGACCTCGCTGATCCGCGCTGCCTCCGCTTCGAGCGCCTCGCGGTCGAGCGGTAAGGGTGAAACCGCGGCCTCGAGCCGGTCGAAGGGTTGCTTCCACTCGGCTTCCAGTCGCTCGACGAGGCTGCGCCGGAGCCCGGTCGCCTCGGTCAGCTCGACTTCGAGCCGGTGATAGTCCTCGCTCGCGAGATCGAGGTGGGTGCGGACCTGCTGCACCGACTCCTCGGTTCGGGTCAGGCGAGCGGTGGCTTCGGCGAGCGCGGCTTCGGCCTCGGCGGTCGCTCGTTCCAGCGCTTGGGCGGTCCGGAGCCGCTCTTCCTGCTGGACCCGCCAGCTCTGTTCCTGGTGTTCCAGCGAGGCTTGCTCTTCCTCGAGCCGGCCCAGGTCGCCGGCGAGCATCTGGCTTGCGGTTTGGGCTGCCCGGATGGTCTCGGCCGCGCGGGCGAGCCGTTCCTCGGTGGCCCTAACCCGCGCGCCCAGGTGAGCCTCCCGCACCTGCCATTCGACCCGCGATTCGCGGGCGGCTTCCTGCTCCGCTTCGAGCGCGGCGAGGGTTTCGCGCTCCCGGGCGAGCCGTTCGCTCGCTTCCGCCTGCACCCGAGCGGCATCGGTGATCGCCCGCTCGACCTCCACCCGGCGCCCTTCCGCCCGCTCGATCCGGTGGCCAAGGGCTGCGCCGGCCAATTCGGTCTCGGCGAGGTCGCGGGTCAGCCGCTGCAGGAGCCGAGTCGCATCTTCGCGCTCGGCCACCAGGGTCCGCTTGGTCTCCCGCCGCCGCTCGGCCTCCGCCAGGGCCGCGGTGGCCTGCTCCTCCAGCTCCCCGAGCCGCGCTTCGGTCTCGGCCAGGGCGGTCGTTACCGCCCGATGGGCCGCGGACCGGGTATCGATCTCCTCGCCCAGGCGGGTTAGGTCGGCGCGGCGCCGAAGCGGCCCACTGGTGCTGGTGGCGCCGGCCAGCAGAATTGCCCCGCTGGGCCGCCGCAAGGCATGGCCGCGCCCCTCCCCGGCGTCGAGGACCTCCGAGCCGGAGAGCAACGCCTCCACCCAGCCCGCCGCGGGTGTTTCGGCGCGCAGCCGGGTGCCGAGCGGGTTAGGGCCGTTGCCATTGAGCCGAGGACCGGGATCGAGGGGCAGCAGCAAGACCGCGCCCGGCTGGGCCTCGGCGTGCCAGCGCCGAATTGCCTCGATGCCCGATTGGTCGCGAACCAGGACGGCATGCATCCATTCGCCCAGGAGGCGCTCGGCGAGCTCGGCAGTCTCGGGATCGGCGCTCAGGTAGTCGCTGAGTGGGCCCAGGACCGCGCCGTCGAAACGGGCCCGCACCTCGAGCAGCGCCGCCGCGCCCGGCGCCAGACCTACCCGGTCCCGCTCCAGTTCCTCGAGCGCGGCCCTTCGGGTCGTCAGTTGGGCGAGCGACTCCTCGACGAAACGCTTGCGGGAACGCTCGGTCCCCTCCTGCTCGCGCGCGGCTGCTACGGCATGCCGAGCCCGTTCGGCCCGCTCGGCAGCCCCCAGCGCCTCGGTGGTGGCCCGATCGGCTGCTTCGGTCGCGCGGTGCACCTGCGCTTCGGCGCGGGCCAGCTCTTCCCGCAGGGCTCGGATGCGCTCGCTCGCCGATGCCGCCTGTTCCCGCAGCGCGAGGAGCTCCTGTTCGAGTGCCTGTCGTTCGCCTCCCAGGCTGTGAAGCCTCTGCACGCGCAAAGCCAGGGCCGCCTCGACGTTTCGCACGGCGAAACGCTGCGCCGAAACCCGGGTACGCACCTCGGCTTCCACCGTCGAGCGGGAGTCGAGCTGCTGCTGGATGATCTCGCGCTCCCCGCTTGCGCTGGTCAGCTCCCCCGCGGCCGCCTCCTGTTCCTGCTGGGCTTCCTCGCTCCGGCGCGCCGCAGTGCGGCGTTCTTCTTCGTCTCGGCGCTGCCGCTCCTCGAGGTGGGATTGCCGCTCGGCCGCGAGGGCGAGCTCGCCGTCGAGCTTGGACAGCGCGATCTGGCACTCGCCCAGCTGACGCGCCAGGTGGGTACGGTGTTCTTCGGCCCGGGTTCGCTCGCGGGCCGCCCCGTCGTGCGCTCGCTCGGCTTCCCGGAGCCGCTCGCGAAGGGCCGGGAGCTCGCGGGTTAGGGTCTCGTGGCGGGACTTGGCCCCGGCGGCGCGTTCGGCCAGCTGGTCCAGCTGTCGGCGGGCCAGGGTCACGCTCACCGCGAATTTTTCCTCCATCAGCCGGGCATGGCGTTCCGCCTTGCCCTTCTGGCGGGCCAGCGAGCGAATCTGGGACTGGACCTCGAGAATCAGGTCCTCGAGCCGCTGCAGATCGGTTGCCGTATCCTCGAGGCGCCGTTCGGTGCTGTGCTTGCGGTCCCGATACAGCCCGATCCCGGCTGCCTCCTCGAACAGCGAGCGCCGTTCCTCGGCCCGGTCGGACAGCAGGAGATCGATCATGCGTCCTTCGATCACCACTCCGGTTCCCCCGCCCAATCCGGTCCCCCGGAGCAGGTCCTGAATGTCACGCAGCCGCACCGAAGTGGCATTGAGCAAGTACTCGCTTTGCCCGGACCGGGAGAGGCGGCGGGTTATGACCACCTCCTGGTAGGCGATCGGCAGCTCACCCGCCGAATTGTCGAGGTAGAGGGAGACTTCGGTGAGGTTGACCGGCCGGCGCCCGGCCGATCCCTGGAAGATCACGTCCTCCATCTTGGCCCCGCGGAGCAGCCGGGCCGACTGCTCTCCCAGCACCCAGCGAACCGCGTCGGAGATGTTCGACTTGCCGCAACCATTGGGGCCCACGATGGCGGTCACCCCATCGCGGAATTCGAAGACAACTGTATCGGCGAATGACTTGAAGCCGGACAGCTCCAGTCGGGTCAGCTTCATTCGCGAGCGGCGAGAAGGAGGACGACGCGGCCCGGGGGACCGCTGGTTCTGTGCAAGATAATGAGGATGGGTTGGATCTTCGATAGGGCGGTCAGACGGACAGACGGATGGACGGACAGACGGTCAGTCCTTGGTCGACCCTGGCCTGGTACTCTGCTGCGACTCCGACCGCTTGACCTTCTGTCCGTCTGTCCGTCTGACCGTCCGTCACGGCCTTTTCCCCGGCAACCAAATCAGGAAATACGCTCTCCCGATTGCCCGGCCGACCGAATCTGCCGCCTCTCGGTTTGGGTAGGGTCCCACAGCCACCCGGAAACCGTCCTCCGGTTCCACCGGATCGAGCACTGAAGCCGGAAACCCATCGGCGACGAGCTGCTTGACCAGCAGCCCAGCCCATTCCGGGTTCTGGGTGCGGCTGACCTGAAGATAGGCCTGGGTGGAGTCGGTCCTGGCCGGGGTGAGATCAGCGGTCAGGGTACTGTCCTGAAGGAGTCGGGCGGAATCCGCGGCGGCCAGGGCGGCGGGAACCCGTTCGGGCGGGACCCAGGAAACCAACAGCCAACGGTCACGGCCACCCTCGGGAAGCCGTCCGGTTTCGCTGACCGGAATCGTGAGCAAATCCAGCGCAACGACATCATCGCCTTGCCGGACCACCAGAGTCGAAGGACCGGCGACGAGTGGGAGATCGGACGACCACTCCGCCAGGACCGAGGCGGTCTCGCGATTGGTGGTCAGATCGATGATCCACACGGAGTCACCGGCGGCCCGATGCGCCAGGAGCCAGCGGCCCGAAGCATCCGGACGGAACTCGCGGGCGCGACCCGGAAGCTGAACCGGTGGAAGCTCCTTGAGCGTGAACCGGTCGAAGACTCGGATGGGACCCTCATCCCGGCTTACGTAGAGCCGGTGGCCGGATGGGCTGAATGCCACTTGCCGGGCTCGCTCGACCGAGGCGAGCGCCCGGACGGCCCGCGCCCCGCCGGTTTCGTAGAGGAAGACCCCGGAATCGGTAGCGACGGCCACCATATCGCCCCACGCCGTTGCGGAAACGTCTCCTGGGGGGAGCGGCGTCGAATGGACTACCTGGTCGGGGTTGGCCGTGATGAGCCGAGCCGGGGGCCCGGTCACCGTGATAACCTGATCGTTGACGGCCGCGAACAAGGCGCGCGCCCTCGCGGGCAATGGATCATGAAATGGCGCTGCTTCCCGGCGGGCAATGCGCACCACGCGAAGGTTCTGGTCCGCCAGATAGAGGGAGCCGTCGGGGCCCACCGTTCCCGTCACTACCCGTGCCAGGCGTTTCCGCACGGCACGAGTCTCCAGGTCTATGCTGACCAGACTATCCTCCGTGTCGATCGCCCAGAGGAGCCGCTGGTCCAGATCGGCCCCGAGAACCAGTCGAGTGGGAGGAACGGGAAACGAGGTCCAGGCGGCAGGACCCAGGCTGTCGGCGTAGTACGCCTGCACCGGTCCGCCCTCACTTGGGAATCGGAGCAAGGAGACCTGGCCGTGACCGCCGGTTGCGGGAAGATCCGGAGGGGGGCTCGCCTTTTCGCGGCCGCACGCGACGGCGAAGAGGATGAAGGCGGTGGCTACCGAGCGCTCCAACCCAAGCGCGCTGCTGCTTGACTGCCCGACCGCCTGACCGGCTGACCGCCTGCTAGAACGTCGGCCCAAGGCTGATAGTCCAGTATCCCTTCTTGAAGAAGGACTTACCCTCGGTAAACCCGGGTCGCTGGAATGGGAACGCATAGTCGGCCCGGAGCACCAAGAAGTTCAAGATGTTGAACCTGACCCCAACCCCCGCGGACGTAACTGGGGCTCGCACTTGATAGAAGTCATCTCCGGCTTCGCGGTTGAGCTTGACGGTTGTGCCCCCCTCGAACATCAGGGCCGCATCATAGAACGCGACCCCCTCGATGGCCGGGAAGATCGAGGTGGCAACGCGGGCCCCGAAGAAGAAAGGCCATCGGAGTTCGGCGCTCCCCGTGGCCAGCCGGGTTCCGATCAATTGCTGGATCGGATCACAGCCCGTGGGGGACCCATCGCCCGCGGCGCACTCGTTCCGGTTGAATGACCCCCAGGTGTAACCCCGGACGAATTCGGGGTTCCCGGCCCAGAACCGCGCGAGCGTGTCGCTGGGCCCGTGGTATCCGAAGTATTGGAGCCTGGTGGCCAGCGTGAATGGTCCCACCAGCCGGTCATAGCGCCGGTAGTCGGCCATGAGCGTGGCAAACTTCCATCCGCCGATTCGCTGGGACACCTCGAAGCGGGAACGCCGCCCCATGATGGGACCGACCCCACCGAAGATGGAGTTGTCATACACCAGGGCCACCGTCGGCATGGCGAAGGCCGCCGAGGCGACCCGGTCCGTCTGGACGAAGGCATCCCGGGTCTGAAAGCCGGTAACGGGATCGAACGGCACGACGAACGAGCGGATGTCATCGGTCACGTGCACTCCCGACACGCCGAACTCCAGCCGGCGGAACCGGCTGAACGGGTAGGCGGCGATGGCCTCTGCCTGGCGCAGCACGAGCCGCTCGAGCCGCTCGATATAGAGCGCCTCACCGGGGATCTCCGACTCGGCGAATCCGGAGCCTACGAAGTAGAAGATCGGAATCTGAGAAACCCCCACCGCCCAGTTGAGCCGCCGGCTCATGTTGATGTAGATCGACTGGAAATAGGTCTCGTTGATCCGGCCGTTCAGGGACGCGGCGATGGCGAGCTGATGGTTGCCCAGCATGTCGCCTAACACGATGGCAGTGGAGCCGGTGATCCCGTTGGCGAAACTGTTGCGGGTGTAGCCGATCGTCGGCCGGGCGACATACTCCGGCTCGAGTTTGGCCTTGTACGGCCGGTAGGTGAATTCGCTGGTGTCCGGCGTGGCGAACTCCATCGAATCGAGGACCCGAGCCACCGTGACCGGTGCCGCCGCTTCGGTCCGGGTCGTGTCGCGGGGCGGCAGCGAGTCGGCCTGGCGATAGCCGGAGGGCGTGCGATAGATGGTCCGACCGCTCAGGATCTGCGGTCCGGTGGGTGGCGGAAGGGTGGGACGCGAGACTTCCGTCCGAGGCGCGATCTGCGCGAGCGTGCGCTCAGCGACTTGCTGGCCGCCCCAGGGCCGCTTCTTGAGCGCACGGGGGTTCTCGAGAGTGTAGACGTCATACCGGCCCTGCTCGAAATACACGAACGCGAGCCGGTCGGCACCCGGAGCCCACGACAGCACCGGAGACAGCGGGGTGATGCCCTGCACGCCGGTGTAGAAATCGGTGAGCTGATAGGCCTGACTGTCGCCCAGATCGTAGAGGAAGATGTTGGCCACCCCATTCCGGTCCGACACGAACGCGAGCGAGCGGCCGTCGGGCGCCCATTGGGCGTTGCTGTTGCGGCCCACTGCCATGGCGTCGGGGAGTTCGATTTGGCCGCTGGCGAGGTCATAGAACCCCACCCGCAGCTCGCCCCACCTGAGCTCATCGAAATCGGTTGCCGGGCCGCGGTCGGTGGTGAACGCGATGGTCTTCCCGTCGGGCGACCACACCGGATGCAGGTCTGCGTGCTTGTCAGTGGTGAGCCGCTGGAGTCCCGAGCCGTCGGCATTCACCACGTAGAGATCGGAGATGCCTCCCTCGAGCCCGCTGAAGACGAGCTTGGTGCCGTCAGGACTCCAGGTTGGCGTGCTTGCTCCCGAAAGGGGAAGCAAGATCGAGCGAACCGTTCGGTTTCTTTCGACCTCGATGATGACGATGTCGTCCTTACCGGCTCGCTTGGCCGCCACGGCCAGGTACCTGCCGTCGGGAGACCAGCTCGCCGCCGAATTGATGAACCGGAAGGTCTCGTAGTTTCCGCTGTAGGTCGACTTGAGCAGCCGCCTGTCGGTTTTCCCGGTCCTTCCGTCGGCGAGCCACAGATCCACGAAGTAGAAGTTGCGCTCGCTCAGATACACGATCCGGCTTCCGTCGGGCGACAGCGCGGGTGCCAGGTGCCAGCCGCCGCCGGTGACTTTCTCGGTAAGCAACCCCTGCGCGACGGTCCGGGCCTTCTGTCGGTTGGCGACTTCGGGCAAGTACTGCTTCTGCACCGCGTCGCGCCACTGGGCCACCAGTTGGGGGAAGCTCATGCCGACCACCCGCTGGAGCGCCGGCTCCACGCCGCCTCCGGAAGCCAGCTTGGTGATCTGGGCGATCGCCTCGTCACCCCAGCGTTGCCCGATATAGGCCACCAGGGCATGCCCGAACCGGTAGGGGAACCATCGATAGAAGTCCTGCGCGTCGGGCAGCTTGCCTTCGTTGGCGGCATCGCGGAGCCACATCGCCGTGTTAGGATCGACCGGGCCCAGCGAGAAATACTCGGCCATGCCTTCGCCGAACCAGAGCGGAGCGTTGGCGGCGATAATGCCCTGCATCCCGGTGCCCCGGCCCCGCGACCAGATGTCGAACTGGAACTGGTGCACCATCTCGTGCATCAGGACGTGCTGGTTCTCTTCGTAGGAGCCGGCGAGCGGGAAAACGTTCCGGTGCCGCAGGAAGTCGGTGAACCCGCCGGTGCTCTCGTCGATCTCCCCCCCGTAGGTGTTGGTCTGCTGGAAGTCGGACGAAGAGGCGTAGACGATGATCGGCTTGCGCTCCTCGAAGGTATGGTTGAGCACCCGGGAGAGCTTGGCGTAGGTCCGCTCCGCCAGCCGGGCCATGTCGAGTGCCGCCGTTCGTTCGGCCGGGTAATAGTGAACATCGAAGTGTTCGGTCTGAACGATTCGGAAGTCGAAACGGCCGTACTGGACCTTGTTGCGGCCGAAGTACTGGGCGGGCAGCGCTGCCGGCAGGAAGCCGAGCAGGAAGGCTGCGAGGGAGAACCGACGAATCATGGCGACTTCCTTTCGGCCGCCGGCTGGAGCCTCGGAGCGTCGTCCCACAGTCGCTCCAGTTGATAGAAGGCCCGCGCCTCAGGGTGAAACACGTGTACCACTACGTCCACCAAATCCAGCAAGACCCACCGTCCCGCACTAAGACCCTCGACGTGATGCGGGCGTATCCCGCCCTCTTCCAGCCTCCGCAGCACTGCATTGGCTATGCCGCGAACGTGGGTATCCGAGGTTCCCGAGGTGATGACAAACCAATCGGTTGCGTCGTTGAGGCCCCGAAGATCCAGCGCCACGATGTCCCGCGCGTTCAAGCTGTCCGCCGCCCGAGACACCATGTCCACCAGCGGGGACACTCGCTGCCGGCTCCGAGCCCGTCCCCCTGAGGCCAATCCGCTCACCCCGTCCCCAGGATCATCGACGCCCGAACGGCCCCGGGAGCCCACAGCCGGTCCTGAAGATGACACCCCGGCGCGCTTCAACCCTCACCGAGCGACGAACCTCTTCAGGCGGGAACGATCCGCACCAGAACCGATGTCTCGACCTCCGAATGCAGCCGGACCGTAACCTGATGCTCTCCCAGGAGCTTGAGCGGATGCGGGAGCTCGATCTTGCGCTTGTCGACCGGAATCCCGGTGCGGGCGAGAGCATCGGAGATGTCCTGTGCGGTCACCGAGCCGAAGAGACGCTCCCCTTCGCCGGCCTTGGCCGCGATGGTGACTGCGGCTTGCCCCAGCCGGGTGGCGGTCTCCGCTGCGGCGGCGCGTTCCTCCCCGGCCCGGGCTACCCGGGCGCGGGTTTCCCCTTCGATCCGCTTTTTGTTGCCTTCGGTCGCCTCATAGGCGAGTCCCTGCGGCAGGAGATAATTGCGGGCATAACCCGGCTTAACCCGCACGATCGTGCCCGCCTTGCCAAGGGACTTGATATCTTCGCGCAAGATCACTTCCATCATCGCACTCCCTCCCGGATCAGGGCCTGTAGCCGGCCCCGAATGTCGAGCCAGGTGTCTCCCAGTCCCACCGCGACGCAGGTGCCCAGCGCCACGGGCCACAGCATCCCGGCCAGCACCGCTGCCGACACTCGGAGGAACACCGGGGCGCCCGCGAGGAGAGCCGCGAACACGGCGAGCCCCCGGAATGCGTACAGTCCGGCCCACACCACCAGCAGATTGAGGGTGAGGGCGCGTCCTTCCGGAGGGAGGGGAGCCAACCACGAGGCCAAGGTAAAGATAGCACCCCAGATCAGCTGGTCGTTGAACCGGAATGCACGGAACGGTGTCGGCTGCGATCCCAGCGGCTGGGTGGCGACCCGATGGTGCCACTGGGACGCCAGCGCCATCCCGGCTAAGCCAAAAAGAGCCATCATGCCAGGGAAGATTCGAGCCATCGCCGGCGCCCCGGCGATGGCAGGTGCGACCATTTGCCGGAGCTCGGCTTGCCGAGCAGAATCCTGGGACAAAGCCGGTATTGCGCTGTAGAGGTCGATCCACATCGTGGTGAACGACCGCTCGATCGCCGCCCAGGTGATCCCCTGGAGCCAGCACCACGTGCCAATGGCAGTGGCCGCGATCAGCAACGCGAGACCGCCGCGGAACAGCACCGAGCCATGAAGCCGCCAGCTCAGCAGGCCAAAGGCCACCGCCAGCGCCAGGCTCCCGGCATTGACGAGGTCGAGTCCCAATCCCGATGCCGCGGTCCCCCTGACGACGACCGCAACGCCGAGGATCGCGAGAGCCAGGATCACCAGCTCGCGCGCCGAGCGGGGCCGGGCCAGGATCAGCAGGACTGCGAATGGCGCGAGGAAGAAGTGCGATGCCAGCAGCAAGAACCCCACCAGCACCACTACGCTTGTGACGCTCGCGCGCGGGCGGTCGCTCAGCCTCGGTACCCCTTGATGTAGGGAATCAGGGCAAGATACCGGGCGCGTTTGATGGCCACCGCAAGCTGACGCTGGTGCCGGGCCGACACTCCGGAAAGACGGCGCGGGAGGATCTTGCCACGCTCGGTGAGGAACCGCGAGAGCAGCTTCTCGTCCTTGTAGTCGATGACCCGAATCCGCATCTCGGCAATCGGGTCACCCTTTCTGGTGCGGGTCGTGGTCATTCTTCCTCCTCGAAATCGGTGCGGGGCGGCAGGGCCTGGGCCGGCGTGGGCGGCTCCTCGTTGAGGACGAGAAGGTGCCGGATCACTCCCTCGTCGAGCTTGATGGCCCGCTCGAACTCCGGCAGGGCTGTCGGCTCCGCATCGAAGTTCGCGACCACGTAGTAGCCGGTGTCCTTCTTCTTGATCGGGTAGGAGAGGGTGCGCTTGCCCCAGTGGTTGAACGTGGGGTCGCTCCCCTCGAGCCGAATCAACGCGTGGAAGGTCTGGAGTTTCTGGTTGATGGTCTCTTCGTCCAGGGTGGGATCGAAGATGTAGACCACCTCGAAAGGTTTGGCCATGCCACCGTCCTTTGGTCTGGGCGCCCGGCCCCTGGTGGGGGAGCTGGGAGGTGAATGTTGGAAGCCGAAAGATAACCGGTGGGAGCGCCGAGGTACAGGAATTAGCAGTAGCGAGGAGGGGAATCGGGGGCCAACCCGCGTTGTCACTCCCTATTCGCTAACTCCTACTCGCTAATCCCTCAACGGTTGACTGTTGACCGCTGACGCTATTTCTGTCCTGTCGTGCGTCTCGAATCCGTGCAAGTCGGGCATGTTCGCACCTACGGGACTCCGGGCGCGACGAATCCACTCGAGCGTCCCTGGACCAGCGCCATCCGTAAGGAGCCCGTACAGGGGTCCGTATGGGCCGGTCGAGAGGGCCTCTCCGGCGATCAGCAATACGACCGGCACGGGCACGGCGGTCCGGACCGCGCCCTGCTCATGTACTCCGCCGACCACTATCCCAGGTGGCGCGAGGAGTGGGGCCGGAAGGATGTCGGCCCCGGCGGATTCGGCGAAAACCTCACCGTCTCGGGTCTCACTGAAGATTTGGCCTGCGTGGGCGATATCTACGAGATCGGGGAGGTGAGAGTCGAAGTGTCTTCTCCCCGAACCCCTTGCCAGAACCTGGCTCGCCGCCACGGGATCGCCGAGCTCGTAAAGATCATTACTCAGAACCACCGGTCGGGCTGGTACCTGCGGGTGCTGCACGAGGGCTGGCTGGAAGCCGGCATGGCGATCCGCCTGCTCGATCGGCCTTACCCGCAGTGGACCATCCGGCGCACCGCCACCGTGAAGCGGCTCCGGATGGATCTCGCCGAGGAGGCACAGCTGCTCGCTGCCTGCCCCGCGCTTCAAAGAGAGTGGCGCGAGAAACTCGTGACCGGTCTCACCCTTCGCGCGAAACCGTGAGCTTGAAGCCGTCCGGATCAGTCACCTCAAAGACCCGGCTGCCCCACTCCGTTGTGTAGGGTTCGGCGTCGAGCGTGATGCCGGCGCGCTTGGCCTGCGCGGCGAGCCGATCGACATCTTGGGTCGTACCGATCCAGAGGCGCATGCCGACGCCTTTCACCCGGTTGCGGCCCTTCTTCCAGTCGTCCTGGCTCAACCCGATGCGGCCCTCGCCCGCCTTGAGCATGACCCCATGGAGGACCCCTTCGCCCTCCCAACGCTCCTCGATCTCGAACCCGAGCCCTTCGTAGAAGCGGATGCTCCGCTGCAAGTCATTGACGGTGAGCCCGGGTGCGATGCCGGTGGCGACCAGGCCGGTTGCTGGAGCAGTCATGGATCTCCTTAGGGCTATTGGCTATTGGCTATTGGCTATTGGACCACCATTTCCCATCCCCCATTCCCCACTCCCTATTCCCTGTCTTTTCACTTTTCACCAGCCTTGAGCATCTCCTTGATCCCCCCTAGAGACGACAAGACTCCGGTTGCCTCGTACGGCAGGTAAATCACCTTATTGTTCTGGGGACTGGTGACCATCTCCCGGAGCGCCTCGATATAACGGATGGCGATCAGGTAGCGGGCCGGGTCGCCACCGGACGCCTGGACCGCACCCGCGATCCGCTCGATGGCCTTCGCCTCGGCCTCTGCGACCATGAGCCGGGCGGCCGCCTCCGCCTCCGCCTGGAGAATCTTGGCCTGCTTGTCGCCCTCGGCCTGATTGATCTCCGACTGACGAATCCCTTCCGCCTGGAGGATCCGGGAGCTCTTGTCGGCCTCGGCGGTCAGGATGGTGGCCCGGCGATCCCGCTCGGCCCGCATCTGCTTCTCCATGGCGTCCCGGATATCGCGCGGCGGGTTAATGTCCTTGAGCTCGACCCGGCTCACCTTGGCACCCCACTTGTGGGTCGCATCGTCCAGGATCGCCCGCAGCTTGGCGTTGATGGTGTCGCGGGAGGAAAGGACGTGGTCCAGCTCCATCTCGCCGATCACGTTCCGGAGCGTGGTTTGGGTGAGCTTCT
>JBQTHV010000015.1:0-70516 GCA_052389555.1 Gemmatimonadales bacterium
CCGCCCGCCCCCACCACGATCGAGTTGGAGGTGGCCGACCCTAACCCGGTGGCCGTAAACCGGAGCGTGTAGGTGCCGGCCGGCCCGCTGATCGAGAGCCCCGAGAACGTCGCAAGCCCCGCCGGGCTCGTGACCGCGGAGGCATTGCCTCCCACCGCGCCGCCGGCCGGCCCGCTCGCAATCGCGGCGGTGACCGTGACTCCTCCCTGCGGCACGTCGTTGCCCGAGGCGTCCCGGAGCTGGATGGCGGGCTGCACCGGAAGAGGCACGTTGCTCTGCGCCGCCGGACTGGGCTGGGTCGAAATGAATAGACCCGCTGCCGGGCCGGGACCCAGCGCGATCGGCAGAGAGGTGAGCGTTGCCATGCCCGCCGCGCTGAAGCTCAGCGTGTAACTCCCGACCGTTCCCGTGATCAAAAGATCCGTGAAGGTCGCGACCCCCTGGGCGTTGGTGACCGCGCTCGTATTCCCCCCGACGCTCGCGACGGCGGCGAGCGTGTCCTCCGGCGCTGCCGCGGCGCTTGGTGCAGCGGATGCCGAGTCGCGGATCGCGCTGACTTGATTCACGCCGGCAGTGATCGTGACTCCGGATTGCGAGACCGGGTTGCCGGAACCGTCCCGTAGCTGGATCACTGGCTGCGGATTGAGCGCCAGCCCGCTCTGCGCCGCGGACGGGGGAGCCGTCGTGAAGGACCCCTGGCTCGCACTGCCGGGGCTCAGCGTGAACGAATTGCTGATCGCGGGGGTAAGTCCGATGGAGGTAACCCGGAGCCGGTAGCCGGATGCCGCCCGATCGAGCACCAGGTCGTCAAACGTGGCGATCCCGTCCACCGCGTTTCTGGTGGTGGTGCCGCTCAGGGTCCCACCGCCGGGGTTGTCCGCGAGTGCAATAGTGACCGGGTTGGTCGCACCGGACACGGTTACCAGCAGGTTGTCCTGCACTGCGATCTGAATCGGCGCGAGCGGCTGGCCCGCGATGGCGTTGAGGGGTGGCTGGCTGAGGAATCCCAACCGGTCGGCGGGACGGTCGGAGACGAACACGCTTCCGGTGCCGATCTTCCCCTCCGCCGTGGCGCTGATCGTGACCGGGCCGCCCTGCCGGATGCCGATCACCAACCCGTTCGTGGTGACGGTTGCGGTGGTGTGGTCAGTCGACTCCCAGAAGAAGGTCCGGCCGCTCAGCTGGTTCCCGTTCGCATCGAACGCGGTCGCGGCGAACTGCCGGCTAGCGCCCCGCAGCAGGTTGAGCTCCTGGGGATCCACCGCCACGCTATTCACCGGAACCGGGCGAACCGTGATGACCGCGTCACCGGTGATGCCGTCCACCGTCGCCCGAATCCGCACCGGGCCGCCCACGTTCACGCCGGTGACGAGGCCGCTGCTCGAGACCGTCGCGACCTGCGGATCGGTCGAAGACCAGCTAGTCGTGCGCCCGGTGACGGTAATCCCGCTAGCGGTTTTGGGTGTGGCGCTGAGCTGAAGGGTTTCGCCCTGGACGATTTCCCGGATATCGGGGGCGACCTCGACGACCGCCACCACCAGTACGTTGCTCACCCCTCCTTCGGAGGGGCAGCCTAACGTCGAGACCGCCGCGACCAACGCGGCGAGGGGAGCGCGGAGCTTCATCGAATACCGCGAAGGAACCTGCGCCCTATAGACCGAACCCAAGTCCGGCCCGGATCATCGCGTAGCCGGAAGGGAGATCACCGCGAACCTCAAAGTACTGTCCTCCTAGATCGGCGCTGAGACGGCTGCTCAACCGAAACAGCACGCCGCCGCCGCCGCCGTAGCCGATACTGGTCTTCTCGAGATTGAAATCGGGCGAGCCACTGGTCAGCTTGCCGGCCCCGAACCGCCCCGCCACATAGAACGCCATCCCGCTTCCGGCCGCCACCACGAACCTTGGCTCCACGAACGCGAAGTTCAGCGCCAGCGTGGGCGGCGGGTCGCCCTCGGTGAAGGCAAAGACGCTGCTGCGCTGGAAGCCGCCTCCCACCGACAACCGCCCGAACGTGTACCGCGCTTGCACCTCCCAGCCGAGCCGGCGCTTCGAGTTGTAAATCGGGTCGTCGCGCGTGGCGAAGAGCATCGCGCCGGAGCCCTGCAGGGAAATCCGTTGGAGGGACTGGGCGGCCAGCGCCCCACCCGGGATGCCACCGAGGAGTGAAAGGGCAAGGATGAGCCGTGCGGGCCTCTGCATCTGGTTGATCGGGTCGATCCTCCCCGGCTATTGGTTATTGGCCATTGGCTATGGAAAAAGCTCTGCGGGTTAGGCCGTTCAACCAATAGCCAATAGCCAATAGCCCTCAATAGCCAATAGCCTCTACGGTACCGCTGTCAGCAATCTCGCTCCCTCGAACCGCCACCCCGCAGGGTCGCGGCGCAGCAAGCCGACGAACTGGCCGGTCTTCCCCCTTTGCACGCCGAAGTCCCCGCGCCAGGCGAACTGCACCGAGAATCTCGCCTCTCCGCGGTCACCAGCAAGGGTCGTACCCTCGAGGGCCCCCAGGGTAGCGCGAGGCGAATACTCCCGAACCAGTTTCATGAACTTCTCCCGCCGCTCCAGGTCACCGGCGATGCCTTCGGGCATGAGCCGCGCGACCTCGACCGCCTGCCTGCCGTTGATCGCCTGCACCAATCGGCCCGCCGCCTGGCCCACCGCCTCTGCCGCCATGGCCCGTTCCGCCTCAGGATCCCGCGGCGGCGGTGACGGCTCTGGAGCCGGTGGCGGCGCGGGAACCGGTGCCGGCAACGAGGCAACTGGGGGTTGTACGCTCTCCCCCACCGGGGCGCTGATCACCGGTGTCCGATTGGCTGCCTGGAACGGGTTTTCGACCGGTGAGGCCGCTCGCCCGGCGGTGTCGCGCCGGAGGCCGGTGGGAACCGCAGGCGGATTGCTCGCCATCAGGCGAAGCAGGGAATCGAGGGTCGCCTGCACCAGCGCGGTGTCCGGCCCGGTCTGCCGGGCCACCGGTACCGGGCTGTCCTCCGCCTCGATGAAGATGAAGGCGGGCACCTGCGCCACCGCCGGCTGGGTGACCAGCACCCAGGCTGCGCTGGCACCGCTGAACCCGAAGGACCCTAACACGGCCTGAAAGAGATTGCGCTTCCGCTTGCGAAGCTGGTCGCGCTGAGCCTCGTCGGCCTCTTCGAGCTCGGGCGAGTACTTGAGGGGCACCGGTCCCCCTCCCCCCGACTGCCCGGTCGGCAACGCGAGTGTCTTCCCGTAGGGACCTGCCTCGGGCAGGAGCCAGAGCGGTGGGGTGAGCTTGTAGCGGCGCTCGGCCAGCGCCGCTTTGATCAGCAGCACGACCAGGACGACGAAACTCGCGAGCGACAAGGCGACGAGGGCGATCGGCAGCGCGGGCCGCTGGCCGAGCCGGGTCTGCTCGATCTCGTCGAGGAGCAACATGCCGTCGGCCGGCTGCTGGGGCGCCTTGCGGGCCCGCACTTTGAGCGCGCCGCCGTCTCGGGGAAGCCGACCGGTGCGAATCAGCAATCCCTCGGGATCGCTCGCGTCGATAATGCGGTAGAATCCGGAGCGCGCGCTCGGCGAGGTCGAACGGTAGTCGACGACATCACCTTCGAGGCGGACCTCGGCGGTACCCAGTGCTTCCCGCTTTGCCTTGAGATCCGCGATCCAGGACCGCTGCTTGGTGACCGGCGCACTCTGCAGCAGAACAGCCGCGGAAAGGAGGGACCACACCGGCAACGGCATCAAGGAAAGATAATCTCCCGGCTCGGGCTGCTTGAACACCAAGGAGACGACGGCTAAGTTTCAGCGTTGCACTTGGTTAGCTCACTCAACCCGACGATGCCAACCTACGAATATCTCTGCCCCAAAGGGCACGAGTTCGATCGCTTCCAGAAGATCACGGATTCGGCGCGAGTCCGCTGCCCCACGTGTGGCCGGATTGCATCACGGCGGATCTCGGCCGGCGCCGGTCTCATTTTCAAAGGTTCCGGATTCTACATCACCGACTACGGCAAGGACGGGAAAGGTCCCCGGAAGCCGGACCCGGACTCCAAAGCTGCCGAGCCCGGCACCGACCGGTCGACCACCCCGAAGAGCGAGGCCAAGACCGGCGACGGGAAGACCGGCAAGGCCGACTCCAAGTCTCACCGCAAGAAAGCCGCCTCGTGAGCGAGGTAATCCGGGAGGCGCTCGCCCGCGTGGCTTCCGCGATGGGCGCGCCGGGTGCTGCGTTCATCCTGGAGCGCCCCCGGGAATCCGGCCATGGCGATCTCGCCACCAACCTCGCCATGGTGCTCGCGAGAGCCCGCAAGACTAACCCGCGCAACGTTGCCGACGAGATCGTCGCGACCATCGATCTTCCTGAGGGCGTGGTGGCGCGTACCGAGATCGCCGGGCCAGGGTTCATCAATTTCTGGCTGGCCGAGGCCGAGCTGGCGGCGGCGCTCGCAACCATCATTGCGGCAGCGGATGGCTACGGCCGAGCCGACTTCGGGCGAGGCCTGCGGGTGAACGTGGAGTTCGTGTCTGCCAATCCTACCGGACCGCTTCACGTGGGACACGGTCGGGGGGCGGCCATCGGCGATGCCGTCGCCGATTTGCTGGCGTGGACCGGGCACCCGGTAACCCGCGAGTTCTATATCAACGACGCGGGCGCGCAGATCGACCGGCTGGTCGAAAGCTTGTGGGCCCGGATCCAGCAGCTCCGCGGGATCCCCACCGAGCTGCCCGAGGGTGGCTATCACGGCGAGTACTTGATCGAGGCGGCCGAGCGGGCCTTGCGCGCGCACGGCACCCGGATCGGCCCGGTGCGGGAGCAGGCCGCGCCGGTGCTCCGGCAGTTCATACTCAAGCTGCAGCGCCAGGAGCAGGATGAGCTGCTCAGGGACTTCGGGGTGCGGTTCGATCGGATCAGCTCCGAGCAGGCGCTCTACGACGAGAGCCGGGTTGCCGCCACCCTGGATGAGCTGGCGGACAAGGGACTCACCTACGAGCGAGACGAGGCGCTTTGGCTTCGGACCGAGCTTCACGGCGATGACAAGGATCGGGTGCTCAGGAAGCGCGACGGCACGCTGACCTATCTGGTTCCCGATCTGGCCTATCACCGTGATAAGCATGAGCGCGGATTCGACCGGGTCATCGACGTGTGGGGCGCCGATCATCACGGCTACATTCCGCGCATGCGGGCGGCCCTGCGCGCGCTGGGCTACCCGGACGATTTCTTCGAGGTCGTGCTGGTCCAGCTCGTCAAGGTGACCCGGGGCGGCGAAGAGGTGCGGATGTCGAAGCGGGCCGGCGATTACGTCACTTTGCGCGATCTGCTCGACTGGGTCGGGGTGGATGCAGCGCGCTACTTCTTCCTGATGCGAAGGAGCGAAGCCCCCTTCGTGTTCGACGTGGATCTCGCGCGCCGGCAGTCCGAGGAGAACCCGGTCTTCTACGTGCAGATGGCCCACGCGCGGATGAGCGGAATCTTTCGGGTCGCCGGCCTGGTGCCCGAGGCAGCCGGCACCTCGGCCTCCCTCGACGCGCTCCCGGCCGCCGAGGACACCGCGGTGCTCAAACTGCTCACCCGCTTTCCCGAAACCGTCGCTGGGGCGGCCCGGGCCCGCGAGCCCCATCGCATCACCGGGTATCTGGAGGATCTGGCCCAGGCGGCGCACGCCTGGTACCATCGCTGCCGCGTGTTAGGAGAGCCGCGGCCGATCGAGCAGGCCCGCCTGGTGCTGGCCCGGGCCACCCGGCAGGTGATTGGCAACGGCCTCCGCCTGCTCGGGATCTCGGCCCCCGACCGGATGTGAGCCCGTGAGTCTGCTCGTGGTCGGGAGCGTGGCCCTCGATTCGGTCTTCACGCCCTTCGGGGAAACCGCCGATGCGCTGGGCGGGTCGGCGGTCTACTTCAGCGTCGCGGCGTCCTACCTCCATCCGGTGCGGGTCGTCGGGGTGGTCGGGGAGGACTATCCCGTCGAAGCGCTCGACCTGCTCGCGCCTCGGGGGATTGACTGGTCGGGCGTGGAACGCGCGGGAGGGGAGAGTTTTCGCTGGAAGGGGAAGTACTCCTACGATCTCCAGCACCGGGAGACGCTCGAGACCCGGCTCGGTGTGTTCGCCTCGTTCGAGCCCAAGCTGCCGCCCGGCTGGCGCGACGCCAAGTATCTCTTCCTCGGCAACATCGATCCGTTGCTGCAGCTCCGGGTGCTGGAGCAGGTGACCACGCCCAGGCTGGTGGTGTGCGACACCATGAACTACTGGATCAAGAGCCAGAAGCCCGATCTGCTCACGCTGCTCCGGCGGGTGGACATTCTCCTGTTGAACGACAGCGAGGCGCGCGAGCTCTCCGGCGACTGGAACATCCACCGGGCGGGCCGCTGGATCCTCGCTCGCGGTCCCAAGCGGCTGGTGGTCAAGCAGGGGGAATACGGCGCGCTGCTGATCGAGCCCGAGCGCACCTTCTACGTGCCGGCCTATCCGCTCGAGGAAGTCTTCGATCCCACCGGGGCGGGCGACGCCTTTGCCGGCGGGTTCGTCGGCTATCTCGCGCGGATGGACTCGGTCGAGCCGCGGCAGCTCCGGCGCGCGATGGTCTATGGGGCCGCCATGGGGGGATTCGCCGTGCAGGGCTTCGGGCTCAAGGGATTCGAAGGGCTCGACGCCGCCGCGGTCGAGCAGCGGGTGCAGGCGTTTGTCGACCTCACGCACGTCCCCGAAGCGGAACCGCTTCCGTGAGCGAGAACCGGTACGCCCGTGCGGGCGTCGATCTCGCCTGGGCCGACGCGGCCAAGGACCGAATCGCGGCGATGATCGCGCGGCAGCGGAGTCCGGCGGCGCTCGGCAAGGTGGGCGGGTTCGGCGGAATGGTGCGGATGCCGGAGGGGTACCAGTCGCC
The DNA here is from genome assembly GCA_052389555.1 of Gemmatimonadales bacterium. GTDB lineage: Bacteria > Gemmatimonadota > Gemmatimonadetes > Gemmatimonadales > GWC2-71-9 > JABFSM01. The sequence goes on from JBQTHV010000015.1 coordinate 6,860, forward strand.
CATTCTGGTGATGAGCACCGACGGGGTGGGCACCAAGGTCCTGGTCGCGCGCGCGGCGGGAGACTACTCCACCGTCGGCGAGGATCTCGTCAACCACTCGGTCAATGACATCCTTGTCCATGGCGCTCGGCCGCTGGCGTTCATGGACTACATCGCCGGCGCGGGACTCAGCGTCGAGCAGATCGAGGCCCTGGTCGCGGGTGTGCTGCGGGGCTCTCGCGCTCACGACATGGAGCTCGCGGGCGGCGAAACCGCGCAAATGCCGGATCTCTATCGCGCCGGGGAGTTCGACCTCGCCGGCACGATTGTCGGCGTCGTTGAGGAGGCGAAGGCAATCCATGGGAGCAGGATCGAGCCCGGCGATGTGCTGGTAGGCTATGAGTCCAGCGGGTTACACACCAATGGCTACTCCCTGGCGCGGAAGATTGTCTTCGAGGACCGGCACCTCGGCATCGATGACCCGCTGGGAGACACCGGCCAGACCGTGCGAGCAGCCCTGCTCGCCGTGCATCGGAGTTATTACCCCGCCGTGGCGCCGGTGCTGCACCTGGTGTCGGGCCTGGCTCATATCACCGGCGGGGGAATCCCCGGCAATCTCGTGCGGGTGCTGCCGGCAGGCTGCCAGGCCGTCGTCGAAGCGAACCGCTGGGAATGGCCGCCGCTCTTCCGTTTCCTCCAGGAAACCGGCCACGTCCCCGAGACCGAGATGCGAATGGTCTTCAACTTGGGGATCGGATTCATCGCGGTGGCGCCGGCTCAGCGAGTGAACGCCGTTCAGGAGAGCGCGGCACGGTCCGGGATGGGGACTCGAGTGATCGGCGAGATCCGGCGCGGTGAGCGAGGCGTGCGGTTTGTCTGATGCCGCTTAGGCCGGAGACCCGGGCCCGGGCCCGCGCGCTTCAGCTGCTCTACGCTTGGGAAACCGCCGGCCATCCGCCCCCTGAGCGCATGCTGCAGCGGCTCCATCGTCTTGCCGGGAACGATCCCCAGGTCCGCCGGCTTACCGATGAGCTGTTCAGCGGCGTCGTGGGGGAATGGCAGCGGCTCGACGCCACCATCGCGGAGGCCGCCGAGCACTGGCGCCTCGAGCGGCTCGCGCGGGTCGATCGCAACATCCTCCGGCTGGCGGTCCATGAGCTGCTCCACCAGCGGGTCCCTCCCAAGGTGGCCATCGATGAGGCGCTCTGGCTCGCGCATCGGTTCGGCGGCGGGCAGAGCCCCGGGTTCGTGAACGGCGTTCTCGATCGCATCGCCCGCTCGCTCGGACAACTGTGAGAATCCTGCTGGTGAACTGGCAGGATCCGGAGAATCCGCATGCGGGGGGCGCGGAGCTGCATCTCATCGAGCTGTTCTCGCGACTGGCCGCCCTGGGTCACACGGTTCATCTCGTCTGTTCCGGATGGCCGGGCGCCGCGGCAGAGGCCGGCATCCGCGGCCTCACGGTCGAGCGGCACGGCGGGCGGCACAGCTTTGCGCTGGTCGCCCGGGGCGCGGTGCGGCGCGCCCTTGCGGCGCGATCCTGGGACATTGTGGTGGAGGACATCAACAAGCTGCCGCTCTTTCTGCCGCTGCTCACCGCCTTGCCGTTCTGCGCCATCGTGCCGCATCTCTTCGGCACCACCGCATTCCAGGAGGCGTCGTGGCCGATGGCCGCCGTCGTCAACCTGGCGGAGCGGCCGATTCCGCGCGTCTATCGCCGGGCGGCGTTCCACGCGATCAGCGAAAGCACCCGGGATGATCTGGTCGCACGGGGAGTCCGGGCCGAGCAGATTCAGGTGATTCACCCCGGCATCGATGCGGTGCACTACGCTCCGGCTCCCGGGCTTGACCGGACCCGCGAGCCGACCTTCTTATACGTCGGCCGGCTGCGGCGGTACAAGGGCGTCGAGGTTGCGCTTCGCGCCCTTGCCCGGGCTCGGCGGCAGCGTCCGGACCTGGTCCTGGAGATTGCGGGAACCGGTACCGATGAGGCTCGCTTGCGCCGGCTGGCGGACCGGTTGGGACTGCGGGGCGCGGTGCAGTTTCGCGGTTACGTGGATGAGCCGCGGAAAGTCGAGTTGTTTCGCACCGCGTGGGCGAACCTGTTTCCGTCGCCCAAAGAAGGCTGGGGACTGACGGTGATGGAAGCCGCTGCCTGCGGAACGCCGTCGCTCGCGTCGGACAGTCCCGGCCTGCGCGATTCGGTTCAGCATGGCCGCACCGGATTCCTGGTGCCGCACGGCGACCCGGAGGCCATGGCCGCGCGCATGCTCGAGCTCGCCGCCGATCGGGAACTGGTGGAGCGGCTGGGCCGGGAGGCGCGCCGGCTGGCCCAGGCCTGGAGCTGGGATGACGCCGCGGCCGCCACCGAGCGACAGCTCGTCGAGGCGACCGCCGGCCAGCACGAGGGGAGAAGGGGATGATGCGGACGACGATCACGGCCCGGCATTGTGAAGTGAGTGACGCGCTGCGCGCGCGAACCCGGAAGGTGGCCGCCCGGCTGGCTCAGCTTTCGCCTCACGCGCTCGAGGCGACCTTCGTGTTCGATGTCGCGCCGCTCTTCCATTCGGTGGAGATCCGCCTGCATGTCCGGGGCAAGCGGATGCTGATGGGCGTGGGCAAGGGACCCGACCATCGCACCGCGCTGGACCGCGCCGAGGAAAAGCTCCGCCCGCAACTGGTGAAATCGGCCGAGGTGCGCCAGCGGGCCCGGGGCCTGGGGGTACGAAAGGTCCGGCGATCCCCGTGACCCTACGCCCTCGCGATCTCCTCTCGCGCCGGGGAGATCCGCTCCAGCTCGAATCGCTCACCGGAGAGCAGGGGCTCGACCGTCCGCTCGCCAACCAGGATGTGGCGAATCCGGGGCTCGTCCTCGCGGGTTATGCCGACCGGTTCGTGCCCGACCGGGTGCACGTGTTAGGCGAAACCGAGATCGGCTACCTCCAGTCAATCGGCGAGGACGGGATCAAGCGTGCGCTGGAGCACTTCCTGGGGTTTGACCCGCCCTGCATCTTCGTGACCAAGGGACAGGAGGTGCCGCCGCTCCTGGTCACCATGGCCAAGCTGCGCGGCATCCCGGTGCTCCGGAGCCGGCTCAAGACCGGCGAGTTCTACCGCCGGATCAAGCCGATCCTGGAGGATTCGTTCGCGCCGCGCACCACGGTGCACGGGTCGCTCGCTGACGTGTACGGGGTGGGGCTGCTCTTCACCGGGCGGTCCGGGATCGGGAAGAGCGAATGCGTGCTCGATCTGGTGGAGCGGGGCCACCGCCTGGTGGCCGACGACGTGGTGCTGATTACCCGCAAAGGGCAGGACGTCCTGATCGGCCAGGGCCATGAGCTCGCGGCGCACCACATGGAGATCCGCGGCATCGGGCTGATCGACGTGAAGGCCCTGTTCGGGATTCGCGCGGTGCGGGCCCAGAAGCGGATCGAGGTGGTGGTCCAGCTGGAGGACTGGGAAAAGGCCCGCGACGCCGACCGGACCGGCCTAACCCGCCAGGAGGCCACCATCCTCGAGATCAAGATCCCCAAGGTGATCGTGGGCCTCAATCCGGGCAAGAACCTGACGGTGATTTCCGAAGTGGTGGCGATGGCCCACCTGCTCCGGATGACCGGGGTCGATATCGCCACCGCGTTCAACGACCGGTTGATCCGGCGGATGATGGAGCAGCGGGGGCTGCGCGAGTACCTCCAGGAAGACTACGAATGAGCGACCCCCTTCGGGGTGTGGTGGTGGCCCACGGCGATGTGGCCCGGGCCCTGGTGGGGGCCGCGGAGGAGATCAGCGGGCTGCGGGGGGCCCTCTCCGCCGTGTCGAACAGCGGGTTAGGGCGGGCCGAGCTGGAGCAGCGGGTTATGGAAGCGGTGGACGGGCATCCGGCCATCGTGTTCGTGGATCTGCCCAGCGGGAGCTGTCTCTTCGCGGCCATGCGGCGGGTGGCGGCGTTGCCGGTGGTGCGGGTGGTGACCGGCGTGAACTTGGTGATGCTGCTCGAATTCCTGTTTCATCGCGGCGAGCCCATCGACGAGGTGGTTCGGCGGACCGCCGAGAGCGGAGCCAAAGGCATCGGCGCGCGCTGATGTCCATCGTGCTCACCCGGGTCGATGACCGCCTGGTGCACGGCCAGGTGGTGATCGGGTGGGGCCGACCGCTGAGCCTCGAGCGCATCGTGCTGGTTGATCCGGAAGTGCGGGCGAGCTCTTGGGAGCAGGACCTCTATCGGATGGCGGCGCCGCCCGAAATTGCGCTGGAGTTTCTGAGCCCCGCCGAAGCGGCGCCCCGGATTCGGGGCTGGCAGGCCGGGCGGGAGCGCGTGATGGTCCTGTTGGGGTCGGTCGCCGCCGCGGCGGAGCTGGTGCGGCTTTCCTCGCCCGGAAGCGAGGGCGGCATTCGCCGCCTGAACCTGGGCGGCATCCACGCCGGCGCGGGCCGCACCGAGCGGTTGCGATATCTCCACCTGTCCGAGGAGGAAACCGCCACGCTCGCGGACCTCGAACGCCGCGGTCTCCAAATCACCGCGCAGGATGTACCGACCTCGCGGCCGATCCCGCTTCGGGAGCTCGGATGACGGAGATCGCGGTGGTTCCCCTGCTCGTATGGGCGACCCTCGCCGGCCTTGATCTCGCCAGCGTGCTGCAGGGTCTGCTCAACCGGCCGCTGGTAGCGGGCGGGATTGCCGGCGCGATCATCGGGGACCCGGCGACCGGGCTGGTGGTCGGCGGCGCGCTGGAGCTCTACGCGCTCGACGTGCTGCCGGTCGGCTCGGCGCGGTATCCCGACTACGGCGCGGCCTCGGTGGCCGCGGTGGTGTACGGGGCGGGCCAGCCGTGGGCCAGCGGGTTAGGCCCCGCCGTGCTGCTCGGCCTGGTGCTCGGGCAGATCGGCGGCTGGGGCGTAGTCCAGCATCGGCGCGCCAACGCCGCCTCCCTGGCGCGACGCCTGGCAGCGCTCGACCGAGGCGACCGCGGCGTCGCCCCGAGGCTGCACCGGCTCGGGCTGGTGCACGATCTGATCCGGAGTCTCGGGCTGGCCCTCCTCGGAATCGGGGCGGCGGCGTTCCTCGGCCGGGTGCCGCGGATCGATCCGGACACGGGATACCTTCTCACGCTGGTGGCGGTGGGGGGCGGGGTATTCGCCGCGATCGGCGGCGCGCTGCACCGGGCCGGCACCCCGAGGCGGATAGCCTGGCTGGGCGGCGGCTTGGCGCTTGGGGTGCTGCTGGTGGAGTTCCGATGAAGGCCCGCCTCCGCGCCCTGATTCGACTGTTTACCCTGCAGGCCTCGTACACCTATGAGCGCTTGCAGGGAACCGGCATCGCCGTGGCGCAGGAGCCGCTGCTCGAACCCCTGGGCAAGGACTCGGAACGAGCCGCCGCGGCGCGGGCTCGCTCCGCGCAGTACTTCAACGCCCATCCCTTTCTCGCCGGGATTGCGGTCGGCGCGCTCTCCCGCGCCGAACTCGCCGGGGAGGAGGGCAACCGGATCCTGCGGCTCCGCACCGCGCTGTCCGGGCCGCTCGGCGCGTTGGGTGATCAGTTGTTCTGGGCCGGTATCGTGCCGGCCATCATGGCGCTGGCGCTGCTGGCGGCGACCGTCGGATGGGGTACCGAGGCGCTGATCGGCGTGGTCATCGGATACAACGTGTGCCGGTTCCTCATCACGGATTGGGGACTGCGGTTGGGGCTGACCTATGGCAGCGCGGTGGCCGGTGAGCTGAGTCATTCCCGGCTCCGGGACGTCGCCAATGGGGCCGGTGCGGTGGCCGCCCTCGGGATCGGACTTGCGGTGCCGGGAGTGGCCCAGTGGCTGCTGACGGGCAGCCGGGGGGCCGGATCGCTGACGGGCCTGCTGCTCCTGCTTGCCGGGGCGGCCGGGTTCGGTGTCCTAACCCGCAAGCGCCACCTGCCGATCCCCCTGCTCGTGATGATCGTGAGCGTCGTGATCCTCCTGCTGAAGCGGAGCGTGGCATGACCGAAGTCACCGCCACGATCGTCAATCCGCTGGGGCTCCATGCCCGTCCGGCAGCGCAGTTTGTGAAACTGGCCAATACCTTCCAGAGTGACATCGAGATGCTCAAGGAAGGAGTCCCGGTCAACGGCAAGAGTATCATGGGGGTGATGGTCCTGGCCGCGGAGTGCGGGAGTACGATCACCATTCGGGCGAACGGTGCCGACGAGGACGCCGCGGTGCAGGCGCTCGCCGGGCTGGTGCGCTCGGGATTCGGGGAAGCATGAGTGACGAGCGGGTGCTGCGCGGCGTGGGGGTGTCGCCCGGGCTGGCCTATGCGCCGGCGATCGTGCTGCACTGGCGGTTCCCCGACGTGCCGGACCGCGCGGTGGAGCCGGGCGAAGTGGAGGGGGAGGTCCGCCGCCTCCACGAGGCGGTCGCCGCCGTGGTCGCGAGCCTCAACCGGCTCCGGGAGCGGGTGCTCGAGCGCGCGGGTTATGAGGAAAGCCAGATCTTCGAAGCGCAGATCATGATGGCGCAGGACCCCGAATTCTTCGCCGGGGTCGAGCAGCTGATCCGCAAGAACAACCTGAGCGCCGAAACCGCCTACGAGTTCAAGGCGCTGGAGCTCCGCGCCGCGTGGGGCAGCGCGGGGACCCGGCTCCGGGAACGGCTCGCCGATCTCCTGGCGACCCAGATCCGGGTGCTGCGCCATCTCATGGGGGAGCGGGAGGACGAGGTCTTCGGCATCAAGGACCACCGCCACGTCATCATCGTGGCGCACGAGCTCTATCCCGGCCTGACCGTGCAGCTCGACCGGGAGCAGCTCCTCGGCCTGCTCGCCGAGGAAGGCACCCGGACCTCCCACGCCGCGATTCTGGCTCACTCCCTCGGCATTCCCTGCGTGATGGGTGCTCCCGGAGCGGCCTCCCGAATCAAGTCGGGCACTATGATCCTGCTCGATGGGACGACCGGCACCGTTCTCATCGAGCCCACCATTGCCGAGCTCGAGGCGGCCCAGGCCACCGCGGCCCGCCGCCACCGGATGGAGCTCGAGCTCGAGGCCCAGACCCGCGAGCCCGCGACCACACCCGATGGAGTCCGGATGACGCTGATGGGGAACGTCGATCTCCCGGATGAGATCGAGGTGGCGGTACGTCATGGCGCCGAGGGGGTAGGCCTGTTGCGAACCGAGTTCCTGGTGGCCGGCCGCGCCCATCTCCCGAGCGAGGACGAGCAGTTCCAGTATTTCCGCCGGGTGGCGGCTTCCTTCGGGGATGCCCTGGTCGTTGTCCGCACCTACGACCTCGGGGGGGACAAGTTTCCAGCGGCGTTCGCAGCGCCGCCGGAGACCAACCCGTTCCTCGGCTGGCGCTCGATTCGGGTTTGCCTCGATCAACCCGAGATCTTCCGGCCCCAGCTGCGTGCGATTCTCCGGGCCGCGGCGGACCGCAAGCTCCAGGTGATGCTCCCGCTCGTCACCCGGGTCCATGAGGTGGTGGAGGCTCGCAAACTGCTCGCGGAGGAAGCCGAGAAGCTGCTCCAAGAAGGCGTGCGGGCCGCCCCCGGCGTACCGATGGGCGTGATGGTCGAGACGCCGGCCGCAGTGGCCATTGCCGACCGGCTCGCGGAGGTGAGCGCGTTCTTCAGCATCGGGACCAATGACCTGACCCAGTACGCGCTCGCGGTCGATCGCGGCAACGCGCATCTCGCTTCCCGCTTCACGCCGCATGATCCCGCGATCATTCGGATGCTGCGCGATGTCCTGGCCGCCGGAACCGCGAGAGGGATTCCGGTGAGCGTCTGTGGGGAGATGGCTTCTGAGCCGCTCTTCGCGCTGCTCCTCATGGGGCTCGGCTTTACCACGCTGTCGGTCGCTCCCCCGGTCCTGCCGCTCCTCAAGTGGTTGGTGCGTTCGGTGCCCGCTGAGGCGGCCCGGGAGGCCGCCGACGCCGCGATCGAGGCAGACAGTCCGGAGGAGATCAGCATGATTCTCCGTTCGACCCTGAGCCGGTACGTGGATCTGCGCCTCATGGCTCCCGAGAGCGCATTGCCGGGGCGGATCAGTGGTGCTAGGTTCACCCCAACCCGCGTGAACGGTGACCAGTGAACCGGGGTAAGCGGGCCGCCTCACGATAGCAGCGCACGCCGCCCAAGCTCCCTGGCTCGCCGTTTGCATTCACACTTCGCCGTTCGGCTTTCACCCTTCACTTTTCACTTTCCAATCCTTCACTGTTGATGAGCCGCCGCCACGTCTTCACCTCCGAGTCGGTTACCGAAGGCCATCCGGACAAAGTGGCCGACCAGATCTCGGATGCCGTGCTCGATGCGATTCTCGCAAAGGACCCCGCCGCGAGAGTCGCCTGCGAGACCATGGTGACCACCGGCATGGCGGTGGTGGCTGGCGAAATCACCACCTCCACCTACGTCCACATTCCCGACATTGTCCGGGAAACGGTGGAAGCAATCGGATATACCGACGCCTCGTACGGGTTCGATGGCCGCACTTGCGCGGTGCTCACCTCGATCGACCGGCAATCCGCCGACATCGCGCGCGGCGTGAACGAAAAAGGAAGGCGAAAAGCCCAGGGCGCCGGCGATCAGGGCATGATGTTCGGCTACGCGACTGGGGAGACCCCGGAGCGAATGCCGATGCCGATCATCCTGGCGCACCGCCTGGCGGAGCGGCTCGCGGAGGTGCGGAAGGGGACCGATGACCATTCGCCCATCCAGTGGCTTCGGCCCGACGGCAAGACCCAGGTATCGGTCGAGTACGAGGAGGATCGCCCGGTCATGGTCCGCACCGTGGTGATCTCCACCCAGCACGCCGAGCGGTATCGGGGCCGAACGCTGTCCCAAGCCACCATCAAGGAAGCGATGATCGAGTCGGTGATTCGTCCGGTTCTCGAAAGCCACGGGCTGAATGGACGCAGCGTGAAGGTGCTCGTCAATCCGACCGGGCGCTTCGTGATCGGCGGGCCACACGGTGACGCGGGCCTTACTGGGCGGAAGATCATCGTGGACACGTATGGCGGCATGGCGCGTCATGGGGGTGGAGCGTTCAGCGGGAAAGATCCCTCGAAGGTGGATCGCTCCGCGGCCTACGCTTTGCGCTGGGTGGCCAAGAACATCGTCGAAGCGGGATTGGCCCGCCGCTGTGAGGTGCAGGCGGCCTATGCGATCGGAGTGGCGGAGCCGGTGTCGGTGATGGTAGATACTTTTGGAACCGGGGTGTTGAAGGATTCTGAGCTGGAACGCGTCGTCCGCGAGGTCTTCGATTTGACCCCCGGCGGCATCATCAGGACCCTCAGGCTCAAACGTCCCCTGTATAAGGCAACCGCGGCGTACGGGCACTTCGGGCGGCGGTCGCGGAAGGCCCGGATCCTGGGCCGGTCGGTGACATTGTTTCCTTGGGAGGAGACCTCGCGCGTCAAGGACCTCCTCACCGCGGCTCGACGGTAACGCAACGGGAGAGGAGTGTCATGGTTCGGATGCGGGTGGCCCACCTGGGGCTGGATCGTGCGACCAACACCCCGGTCGTCGTGCTTCGCGAGGAAGACGGCGAGCGGACCCTCCCCATCTGGATCGGGGCTTCCGAGGCCAACGCCATCGCGCTGGAACTCCAGGGTGTCAAGCCCGAGCGGCCGCTCACCCACGACTTGATGAAGCGACTCGTATCCGGGCTGGGTGGCGAGCTTCGCCGGGTGCTGATCGCCGGGCTGCGCGAGAATACCTACCTCGCGCAGCTGCTGATCTATCGGGGGACCGAGGTGTTCGAGGTTGATGCCCGGCCGTCGGATAGCATTGCCCTCGCGCTCCGGATGAACGCGCCGATCTTTTCCGAAGAAGATTTGCTCGACCGCACCGCACGCAGCTCGGACGCCTCCCCTCAGCAGCCCGGCGGCGATCCCGAGGCGCTGAAGCGGTTCCTCGAAGGACTCGATCCCCAGGATCTCGGACGATTCCAACCCTAGCAAGACGGCAGGGCGGCAGGACGGCAGGACGGCTCGGCCGCTGGACGGTTGGACGGCTGGTTCTGCTCGTTACCGTCCTCATGCCTAACCTGCTGCTTGCTCAAAGCCGCGCCGGTGGGCGGGTGGTCAGACTCGCCGAGGGCGATACCCTGCCGGTGGGACGGGTGGCGGTCGTGCTTCACCGCGTGGGCGCTTCCGCGCAAGGTCCGATCGACACGGTCACCAGCGATGCCCGCGGCCGGTTTGCCGTCCGGTTCCGCGCCGACTCTGGCGCGATCTACCTCCTCAGTGTCCGGTATCGGGACATCGAGTACTTCTCGCAGCCGGTGAGCCCGGACCCCGGCCGACCCGACACGGGCCTGGTGCTGGTGGTCGCGGACACCTCGAGCGCGGCGCTCATCCGGGTTCCGGAACGCACTATCCTGGTCGCGAGGCCGGACCAGTCGGGTAGCCGTACCGTGATCGACTGGATCGTCCTCGCGAATCCGGGTGAGCGCACCCGGGTGCCCGCCGACAGCGTTCCCTCGTGGGGGATGCCGCTCCCACCGGAGGCGCAGAACGTGGAACTGGCCGAAGCCCATCTCAGCCAGTTCTCGCCCGACGCCCTGGAGTTCCGCCGGGACAGCGTGCTTGTCTTCGCGCCGCTCTCGCCGGGCCGGAAAGAGCTGGTCCTCCAGTATCGGGTCCCGGCCGGCGAGCGCGCGCTCACGATTCCTCTGCCGGCGAGCGACTCGGTCTTCCTCCTGCTGGAGGAATCGGACGCCAGCGTGGTGGGACCCGGCCTAACCCGCGGCACCCCGCAGCGGGTGGAGGATCGGGTCTTCCAGCGTTGGGCCGGAGCCGGCGCCGGCGACCCCGCCGAACCGATCGAGGTCCGGTTTCCCTCCCCGGGGCTCGCCCGGGGGACCGTGCTGGCATTGGTGCTCGTCGCGGCCGGGTTGGGGTTCGCGGCACTCGCCATCGTGCAGCTCCGGGGTCGCGGCCCCGGCCTCGCGCCGGAACTCCATCCGGTTGCCCTGGCCGATGCGATCGCACGACTGGACACGCATTACCTCGCACCCGGCGCAAGCTTTCCCTCCGACGAGCTCGAGCGCTATCGCATGCAGCGCGCCGCGCTCAAGCAGCGGCTCGAGCGCGCTCTTGCCAGCGCCCGGCGGGGCTCCTAAGTTCGCCGATACCATCACGACGCGGACGCTCGGAAGCCGGTGCGATGCCGGCGCGGCCCCGCCACTGTGAGGGGCGCAGCAACCCCTGCTCACCCGCCACTGGGCAACTGGGAAGGCGAGCGGGAGCCCCAAGCCAGGAGACCTCCTGCGTCGTGTCACCCGCAGTTCCCTCGGGGGAGGGGTCAGGGTGCCTCGGCTCCACCGCAGTCTCACGCTCGTCCTGCTGATCGGCTGCCGCCAGCCGGTGTCTTCGGCCGGTACGGTCACCGATGATGCCGGCGTTTCAGTCAGCGTCCCCGGCACGGTCGAGCGGATCGTCTCGCTGATTCCCGCCACCACCGAGCTCGTCTTTGCGCTGGGTGCCGGCGACCGGCTGGTCGGCCGCACTCGCTACTGCGACTTCCCGCCCGAGGCGGCCCGGGTCCCCGATCTGGGCAACGGCATCGATCCCAGTGTCGAGGCGGTCGTGGCGGCCCGGCCAGATCTGGTCCTGCTCTACCGCTCGAGCGCCAATACCCCGGCCGCGGAACGGCTGCGTGCGCTCCGGCTGCCGGTGCTCGAGCTCATCACCGACCGCATTGCCGACCAGGCGCGCATCGCCCGGCTCCTGGGACCCGTATTAGGCGTCGCGGCCCGGGCGGAGTCGCTGGTCGCCGCGGTTGACCGCCAGATCGCCGATGCTACCCAGCCGCCTGGCCGTCTGGCCGTCCGGCCATCCGTCTTCCTGCTGGCCTGGAACCGCCCGCCCTTGACCCTCGGGCGGGGCAGTTTCCTCTCCGAGATTGTGGAGCGCGCCGGCGCGCGCAACATCTTTGACGATCTCGCCGCGCCCTCCGCGCCGGTGTCGATCGAGGCGGTAGCCGTCCGGGATCCCGATTTCATTCTGACCTCGGCGGTGGATCTCCCCGCGATCGCGGAGCTCCCGGAATGGCAGGTCGTCCGCGCGGTGCGGGAGCGCCGGTTCTTGCGGGTTAGGGGGAGCGAGTTCAACCGGCCCAGTCCCCGGATCGGCAGCGCGATCCGGACGCTGTCCGCCGCACTCGATTCGGCCCGGCGATGAAAGCCGTCCTCCGGCTCGCCGGGGTGGCCGTGGTGGTGCTCGCGGTGGGGCTGGTGGCTGGGGCGGTTCCGCTCGCTCCCGTCGAAGTGCTTCGAGGGCTGGTTTCCCCCGACGCGCCCAGTGCCCCGATCATTCGGGAGATCCGGCTCCCCCGGGTCCTGCTGGCGTTCCTCGTGGGTGGCGGGTTAGGTATCTCCGGCGCGGCCCTGCAGGCGCTGGTTCGGAATCCCCTCGCCGACCCGTTCCTGCTCGGCATTTCCGGCGGAGCCGGCCTGGCCGCGGTCCTGGCGATGGGCCTCGGCGTCACGGGCCCCTGGGGGGTACCCCTGGCGGCATTCGGGGGCGGGTTAGGAGCGGTGGCCCTGGTCTATCGGCTGAGCACGGTGGCGGGCCGCCCGCTCGACCCGCGCGTGCTGGTGCTCGCCGGCGTGGTGACCAGCGCGTTTACCGGTTCCCTGATGACGGCCGTGCTCACCCTGTCCACCGCCGAGGCCCTGCGCAACGCGTTCCTGTGGCTGCTGGGGGGATTCTCCGCCGCCTCGTGGCACACTGCCGGTGTCTTTGCCGCCTACGCGGCGATTCCGGTGGTCGCCCTGCACGGGCTGGCCCGCGCGCTCGATCTCCTCTCGCTGGGGGAAGAGCCGGCCCAGGCCCTCGGTCTCGACGCGGCCCGCGCCCGGCGCACCGTCTACCTCGCGACGTCGTTCCTCACCGCGGCAAGCGTGGCCGTATGCGGGGTAGTGGGGTTCGTCGGGCTGGTCGCCCCGCACGCGCTGCGAGGGATCCTGGGGCCCGGCCATCGCCGGCTCCTTCCCGCGGTGTTCCTCGGCAGCGGCAGTTTCCTGGTGCTCGCCGACGCGGCGGCGCGAACCGTCGCCCGCCCGCTCGAGCTGCCGGTAGGCGTGGTCACGGCGCTGGTGGGTGTTCCGCTTTTCGCGATGCTGCTGCGTCGCTCGCTCCGATGATTCGAGGTCCGAGGGGCGAGGGGCGAGGGGCGACGCCACCGGCCGAGCCGGAGACCGCCAGCGAGGTGGGTGTGCTCCAGGCTCGGGATCTCGTTGTTCGCTACCCGGGTGCCGCCCTCGCGGCGCTCACCCAAGTGGATCTCCATCTCGACGCCGGCGAGCTCCTGGCGGTGGTCGGGCCGAATGGCTCGGGCAAGACGACGCTGCTCCGGGCGTTGCTTGGCCTTGTCTCGCTTCAAGCCGGCGAGGTCCGCATTGCCGGCACACCCCTCCCATCCTGGCGCCGCGCCGCCCTCGCCCGGTTTGTCGCGCTGGTGCCGCAGCGAGAAGAGACGCCGTTCTCCTGGCGAGTAGACGAGATGGTAGGCTTCGGCCGGTACGCTCGCCTGGGACCGCTGAGCCCCATGGGCCCCGAAGACCAGGCCGCCGTGGACCGCGCGCTTTTGCGTGCCGACCTCGCCGAGTTTCGCCACCGGCGAGTCGAGACGCTCTCCGGTGGGGAATGGCAGCGGGTGCGGATTGCGCGGGCGCTCGCGCAGGAGCCGCAGCTCCTGTGTCTCGATGAGCCAACGGTCTCCCTCGATCTCGGTCACGAGATGGCGTTGTTCGAGCTGGTGCGTCGCCTGGTCGCGGACGGTCTTGCGGCGCTCGTGGTGACCCATCACTTGAACCTCGCCGCGCGGTTTGCGGATCGGATGCTTCTGCTCGACGCGGGACGCACCGCGGCCGTCGGCACTCCGTCCGAGGTGATGGAAGCGGAGCGACTTTCCCGGATCTTCCGGTGGCCGGTCACGATCATTCCCCTGGAGGACGGAACCCCGCAGTTTGTGCCGCGTCGCGATTATTCTTGAAGGATGAAGCAGGTTCGGATGGCTGGGCTGGGGGCTGCCCTCGCGCTGGGGTGTGCGGCCACGACGCCCACCCCGCCCCCGCCGCGCGACGTTCTCGTCGTTCTCAATGCCGGCGATTCCACCCTGAGTCTGGTGCCGGTACCCGGTGGCGGACCACCGGTGACCGTCCGGTTGGGCAACATCGGCGGAGTCCCCCGAGGACTCGCGGCCCGAGGGAGCCAGCTGCTGGTGACCACCGGAGGCGGCACGCTCGCGCGGCTGGATCTGGCGACCGGGCTCTCGCCGGTGGTCTATGGTCTTCCTCCCGAAGCGGGCGCCGGCGGAGCCGCCTTCGTCGATGACACGCTGGCCTATGTGACCAACCCCGGCACCGGGCGGGTGACCCGCTTCAACTTCCGAACCGGCGACACCGTGAGCGTGGCGGCGGGACAGGTTCCGGTGGCGGTCGCGCTCGCCCGAGGGCGGCTCTTCGTGGCCAATGCGAATACCGATCTCGGGTGCCCCTTTGCCGATCCCTGCCTGCTGGGACCGAGCTGGCTCACCGTCCTTGATCCCATCGCGAACACGGGGCTCGACTCGGTCCCCTTGGTCGGACCGGGCAATGCGATCGCGATGGAGGTCGGCGGCGACGGCTTGCTCTATGTGCTGAACGCGGGCGCGCGGGACGGGGCGAGCACCAGCGGCCGGGTGAGCATCGTGGATCCCATAACCCGCACCGAGCTGGGGAGCTTTGCCGGCTTCGGCGAGCTGCCGAACGGCCTGGCCTCGGACCGGCGCGAACGCCTCTTCATCACGTCGGAAGAAGAAGGGCTCATGGAATTCAACACCCGGACCCGCCGCCTGGTCCGGGGAGCCGGGGCGGGCATTCCGCTTCAGGGCGCGGTCGCCGCCGCGGTGGACGGCACCGGTCTCATCTACACGGTGGAAGCGGGCTCGTGCTCCAATGTGTCCCCTGGGCGGGTCCGCATCTTCCGACCGGACCTCACCGAGCTGCGGGTGGTGCTCACCGGGTCGTGCTCGATCGCCGCGACGCTGGTCAAGCTTCCGCCGGAATGATGCCGGGCGATGCCGCCCATCACCACGACTGCCGTCATCCTGGGCGCGATTCCCTATCGCGAAACGTCTCGCATCGTGCGGCTGGCGACCCGCGACCTGGGCGTCCAGAGCGCGATCGCCAAGGGAGCCCTGCGGCCCCATAGCCGGTTTGGCCATTCGCTCCAGCCGCTGACCGAAGGGACCGCGATGCTCCACCTGGCGCGGAGCAGCGATCTCCACCTGCTCATCCAATTCGACGCCGACCGAATCCGCATCGGGTTGGCGGACCGCCTGGACCGCTACTCGGCCGCGGTAGTGCTCGCCGAGCTGATGATTCGGTTCGCCCCCGCGTCGCGACACCAATCGAGCTTCGAGCTGCTCCGCGATGCGCTCGCGATTCTCGAGGTGGCTCCCGCAGCCGCGGTCGAGCCGCTCGCGCTCCGCTCGCTCTGGCGACTGGTCGCCGTGCTCGGCTTTGCGCCGGCCCTCGAGATCTGCGTCCGGTGCGGAGCGCCGGTCGGCTCGAGCGGCATCTGCTTCTCGGCCCAGGATGGCGGCGTGTTATGCCAGCGCTGTGCCCGCGGAATCGCCGGGGCGCAACTCCGGCTCAGTGATCGAGCCGCCCTGGGCGCGTTCCTGGACCCGGAGGCCGAATTGCCGGTCCTCGACGAGCGGCATCTCGCCGCCCACCGCCGGCTGCTGGAACGCTACATCCGGTACCACCTGGCTGAGGGGGCGGCGCTTCCGGCCCTGGCCTTCTGGGCCGAGCGAAGCTGGCTCGCGGCATGATCATCGGCACCGCCGGCCACATCGACCATGGGAAGTCCGCTCTGGTGACCGCCCTCACCGGCCGGCGAATGGACCGCCTGGTCGAAGAGCAGCGTCGCGGAATCACCATCGACCTCAACTTCGCGCCGCTCGGTTTCCCCGGGCTTCCTCCGGCCGGCATTGTGGACGTACCGGGCCATGAGGACTTCGTGCGCACCATGGTCGCCGGCGCGTCGGGGATCGATTTGGTGCTGCTGGTGGTGGACGCGGCGCAGGGTCCCCAGCCCCAGACCTGGGAGCATCTGGCCATCGTCGAGCAGCTCGGCGTCCGGCGGGGGATTCCGGTCATCACCAAGGCGGATCTCGCCGAGCCGGAGTGGATCGAGCTGGTCCGGGAGGAGCTGGGCGACCGCCTGGCCGGGTCGACGGTAGCGTTCGAGCCGGCTGCGGTCGTGTCGGCCCTAACCCGCCAGGGGATCCCGGAGCTCGCCGACCGATTGCGGGTTATGATCGAGACGGCCGCTGCGCCCCCGGCCGAGCTCGTCCAGGATGCGTTCCGGATGCCGGTCGATCGGGCGTTCTCGGTGGCCGGGGTGGGTACGGTCGTGACCGGCACACCCTGGTCCGGCTCGCTTCGGGTAGGGGATGCCGTGACGCTCCTGCCGGCCGGACGGTCGGGACGGGTGCGCTCGATCGAAGCCTACGGGGCCCCGGTGGAGCAAGCCCGGCCGGGCCAGCGTACCGCCGTGGGGATCGCGGGCCTCGAGCGGAGTGCCATCCGGCGGGGCGAGACCCTGGTGCAGAGCGGGGCAAACGGGAAGCTGGCCTGGCAGCCCACGACGGCGCTCGATGGGGAGCTCCGGCTGCTGCCCGCGGTTACCGCCGTCCGGCGCCAGGCGCGGGTTAGGGTTCACCTGGGGACGGCCGAAGTGCTGGCCCGAGTCTATCCGCGCGGCGAAGCCCGGTCGGGGACTCTCCTGGCCCGCCTGGCACTCGAGAGCCCGCTGGTGGCTCGCGGCGGCGATCGGTTCGTGCTGCGGAGCTACTCCCCGGTGACCACCATTGGCGGGGGCTGCGTGCTGGACCCGCTGCCTCCCCGTCGGGCAATCTGGCCCGCAGGCCTCGCCGCCGAGCCGATTGCCCGGCTCGAGGCCCTGGTGGTACGTCGTGCCGCAGGGGCCGCCATCGACGAGTTGCCGCTCCTGCTCGGCTTGTCCCCCGCGAAGTGTCGCGAGGTTGTGAAGGGGTCTGCCACCGTTGCCACCATTGGGACGCGGGTCGTGAGTTCGGCCGCAGCCGGGGACCTGCGGGCCCAGGCTTTGGTTCTCGTAAAGGAGTATCACACTCGTCACCCGGACCTCCCCGGCCTTTCCCTGGAAACCCTCCGCCGCTCGCTTCGGGGGCCGGCACCGCTCATTGATGACGTGATCGATGGCTTGGTGCAAAGCGGTGAAGCGACCCTCCGCGATGGGGTCGTCTCGCTGCCAGGATTTCGTTCCCAGCTTACCCAAGATTCGGACCTGATCGCCCAGGTTCTGGCGAGAGTCGAAGCGGGTGGTCTGGCCCCACCGAGTGTCGAGGAGCTCGAGCAAGGGCTCGGTCGCCCGAACCTCGTCCCGGTGCTCCGTCACCTGGCTTCGGAGGGCCGAATCAAGGCCGTGGACGATGGCCGATACTTTTCCACAAAAGCTCTGGATGAGTTTGTTGAGGCGATTCGACAAGTCGCTCAAAAAGAACCAGTTACGCCAGCTCGTCTGAGAGATTACCTAGGGGTCAGCCGGAAGTACCTTATTCCCCTCCTGGAATGGGCTGACCGCTCCGGCGTCACCAGGAGAGTGGGTGACAGTAGAGTCGTAATCTGAGCCGAACGGACATGGGGATCTGCCGGGATGGCTGGGTTGGGAGGCATGGAATGAGCTATCAGCTAACAGCTATCAGCTATCAGCTAGCCGAACTGTACCGTCCAAGGGACGAGCTGATAGCTGAAGACTGATAGCTGATAGCTGTTAGCTGATAGCTCGTAGAGAGAACCGACCATGATCAACCCCGATCGCCTCACCATCAAAGCCCAGGAGGCCTTCCGCGACGCGACTATCCTGGCCACGGAGCGGCGCAATCCGGTCGTGAACGACGCTCACCTGTTCGGGGCGCTGCTGGCTCAGCCCGAGGGCATCGTCCAGCCGCTCCTCCAGAAGGCCGGGTTCAACGTGACGGCTCTCCGCGAGGCGACCAACCGCGAAATCGCGAAGCTGCCGGTTCAGGAGGGTGGACTGGGCCAGCCCAGCTACAGCCGGGAGCTCAACCGCGTCTTCGACCGCGCCGATCGGGAAGCCAAGCAGCTCGGCGACGCCTACATCTCCACCGAACACCTCTTGATCGGCCTCGTGGAAGAGAAGGGAACCGCGGCTCGCGAGATCCTGAGCCCGCACGAGATCTCGGCGGATGACCTCCGGCAGGCGCTTCAGGCGGTGCGGGGAGCCCACCGGGTCACCGACCAGTCTCCCGAGGAGCAGTACCGGGCGCTCGAGCGGTTTACCCGGAACCTGACCCAGCAGGCCCGGGCCGGGAAGCTGGATCCGGTCATCGGGCGCGACGAGGAGGTGCGGCGGGTTATGCAGGTGCTCTCCCGCCGGACCAAGAACAACCCGGTGCTGATCGGTGAGCCGGGCGTCGGCAAGACCGCGATCGTCGAAGGTCTGGCTCAGCGGATCGTGAGCGGGGACGTGCCCGAATCACTCCGCGATAAGGAGATCGTGGCGCTCGACATCGGTCAGCTGGTGGCCGGCACCAAGTATCGCGGTGAGTTCGAGGAGCGGCTCAAGGCGGTGCTCAAGGAGCTCACCGCTGCGGAGGGCCGCTTCATCGTGTTCATCGACGAGCTCCACACCATCGTGGGGGCGGGCGCCGCGGAGGGCGCCGTGGATGCCAGCAACATGCTCAAGCCCGCGCTGGCTCGGGGCGAGCTGCACGTGGTGGGCGCGACGACGCTCGACGAATACCGGAAGCACGTGGAGAAGGACGCGGCGCTGGAGCGGCGGTTCCAGCCCGTCTATGTGGGCGCTCCGAGTGTCGCCGACACGATCGCTATTCTCCGCGGGCTCAAGGAGCGCTACGAAGTCCACCACGGGGTGCGGATCACCGACGATGCGCTGATTGCCGCGGCCCAGCTCTCCGACCGGTACATCGGTGACCGCTTCCTTCCCGACAAGGCGATCGATCTGGTGGACGAAGCGGCCAGCCGGCTCCGGATCGAGATCGATTCGCTGCCGCAAGAGATCGACGAGGTGGAGCGCCGGATTCTCCAGCTTGAGATTCAGCGCCAGGCCCTGCTCAAGGAAAAGGACCGGGCCGGTCGCGAGCGCCTGGCGGCGGTCGAGGCCGAAATTGCCGAGCTCAAGGAAAAGTCCGGGGCGATGAAGGCGCAGTGGCAGGCGGAGAAAGCGGCCATTCACTCGCTGCAGGAGAAGAAGGCCCAGGTGGAGCAGTTGCGGCAAGAGGTGGAACAAGCTTCTCGCCGGGGCGACCTCCAGCGGGCCGCCGAGCTCCGCTATGGTACGGTGCCCGAGCTGGAGCAGGCGATCGCGAAGGAGGAGGCCCGGCTTGGCGAGATCCAGCAGCGCGCCCGGTACCTCAAGGAAGAGGTGGATGCCGAAGACATCGCCGAGATCGTGGCCAAGTGGACCGGGATCCCAGTGGCGCGGATGCTGGAGTCGGAGCGCGAGCGCCTAACCCGCCTGGAGGACGAGCTGGGCCGCCGCGTGGTGGGCCAGCGGGAAGCGGTCGCCGCCGTGGCCAACGCGGTGCGGCGCAGCCGGGCCGGCCTCCAGGACCCGCACCGGCCGACGGGCTCGTTCATCTTCCTGGGTCCCACCGGCGTCGGCAAGACCGAGACCGCGCGGGCTCTGGCCGACTTCCTGTTCGACGACGAGCGGGCAATGGTGCGGCTCGATATGTCGGAATACATGGAGAAACACTCGGTGGCCCGGATGATCGGGGCGCCGCCGGGTTATGTAGGGTACGAGGAGGGCGGCCAGCTGACCGAGGCGATCCGCCGGCGGCCCTATAGCGTGGTGCTGTTCGACGAGATCGAGAAGGCGCATCCCGACGTCTTCAATGTCCTGCTACAGATTCTGGACGACGGGCGGCTCACCGATGGTCAGGGCCGGGTAGTGGATTTCCGGAACACCGTGCTCATCATGACCTCCAATATCGGGAGCCAGTTCATCGTGGATGCCGGCAACGTGGCTTCCACCGAGGCCTGGCGCGCCATCGAGGAGCGCGTGCGCGGCGAGCTGCGCAACTACTTCCGCCCTGAGTTTCTCAACCGGGTGGACGACATCGTGGTGTTCCGGCCGCTCTCGCGGCAGGATCTCGACCGCATTGTGGAATTGCAGATTCGGAGGCTCGATCAGCTTCTGGCCGAACGCCAGCTGGTGCTCGAGCTCACGTCCGAAGCGCAGCAGCTTCTGGCCGAGCGGGGCTACGATCCCGTCTATGGGGCGCGGCCGCTCAAGCGGGTGATCCAGCAGCTGCTCCAGAATCCGCTCGCGATGGCGGTGCTCGACGGGAAGTTCGGTCCGGGTGACCGGATCGTGGCGGACCGCGAGGGGGATCACCTCCGGTTCGAGCGCCAGCCGGCTCCGGTGCCCGCGGAAGCAGTCCCGAGTGCCTAGTCCCCCGCCGTCCCCGGAGGACCTGGCGGGAATGCGGGCTGCGCTCGAGCTGGCCCGCCGCGGGGGTGAGCTCGGCGAGATTCCGGTGGGGGCAGTGGTGATGGGGGACGGGACCGTGTTAGGCGAGGCGCACAATGAGTGCGTGGAACGGAAGGACCCTACCGCCCATGCGGAGTTGGTCGCCCTCCAGCGGGCTCTGGCGCGCACCGGGGCCGGACGCCTGACCGATGCAACCCTCTACGTCACGCTGGAGCCCTGCGCGCAATGCGCCGGGGCCATGGTGCTCACGAAGGTCGGCCGGGTGGTCTACGGGGCCACCGATCCGAAGGCCGGCATGGCGGGCTCGGTCGGCGAATTGCTCCGCCACCCCGCGCTCAACCATCGGGCCGAGGTGATCGGCGGGGTTCTGGCGGACGAGTGCGGCGCCTTGCTCCTGACCTTCTTTGCGGGGCGCCGGTAGGGACCGTATCTTCTCCGGCCCCGATCCCATTCCGGATGTCGGGCTCTCTCTCCCGGAGCACTTCCCATGTTCTCCCGACTCGCAACGTCCGCGGGCATGGTGGCGCTATTCACCGCACCCCTGGCTGCCCAACCGATGCCGGCCAGCCAGCCAACCATCATCAGCATCGTTCGGGAAATCGAGAAACCTGGACATTTCGGCCCCCATCAAGAGACTGAGGCCCGGTGGGCCGACCTCAACCGCCGGAACAATTACCCAACCACCTATCTCGCTCTGGTTGCCGTGAGCGGCGTTCCGGAGGTCTGGTGGGTCTCGGCGTACGATGGCCTGGCTTCGTTCGGGAAGGCGCAGGCTTTCGGGGCCGACAACTCGGCCTATTCCCAGGCCTTGAGCAAGATCGCCGTCGAGGACGCAAACCACATCAATAACGTGATCTTCACCCAGGCCCAGGCGGTTCCCGATGCCAGCTACGGGGCGTTTCCCGATCTCTCCAAGATGCGAGTGTTCTCGGTGTTCACCGTGCAGATGCGGCCGGGCATGGAGCCGATGTTCACCCAAATCGCCCGGCAGTACGCTGCCATAATGAAGGCCAAGAATGTGCCGGCCAGCTGGCGGTCGTACGAGGTGATCGCCGGCGCGCCGGGGGGCACCTTTCTGGTGTTCTCGTCCTACCCGTCCTGGGATGCGGTCGAAGCCGAGCGCAAGGCCTCCATGGAAGCCTTTGCGGGCGCGAACCCTACCGATCTCGAGGGAATGATGAAGGCCTCCCGCGAGGCGGTGGCGAGCACCAACGGCCGCTACTTCACCGTTAATCCGCGGATGAGCCTGGTTTCTAAGGAATTAGAAGCGGACCCGTTCTGGGCGCCGAAGAAGCCTACGCCGTAGGACGAGGTTATCGCCGGTAGTCCAGCGGCGGCGGCCGGTCTCCCACGAGCGACACGTAGCGGAAGTCCGGCCCGCGTCGCTTCTCGAATTCCGCCCGGGCATCGGCGATCAGCTTCGGGATCGTGAAGAGATCTACCGCCGTCATCGCCAGCGTCTTGGCCGCGATCACCATGCCCTTGGTGCCGATGCTCATCCCGCCCGCGGCGATGGCCTGCCAGGAGTGCGCGGGGGTTCCCGGCGCCCAGGTCGCGGCGCGCATGCCTTCGGTCGGCACGACCCAGCTCACGTCACCCACGTCCGTCGAGCCGGTGCCTTCGCGCTCGAACCCGAACGGCTCGATCCGGCCAGCGGCTTCGAGCGGCGGCAGATTCGATCCCAGGGTGGTACGGACCCGCTCCGCGAACAGGCGTTCCTCCGGGGTATACTGCACCCCGCCGACCCGCTCCAGGTTGGCGTGCAACGCCCGCGCGAGGGTCTCGTTGGGAAGCAGGGCGTAAACCCCGTTGATCACCTCGTGCTCCACCTGCGTGTCCGTTCCGACGGCAGCCCCTTCCGACGCCTTCACGACCCGGTTCCAGATCTCTCGGGCGGCTTCCGGGTTAGGATGCCTCACGTAGTAATAAACCTCGGCGAAGTCCGGCACCACGTTGGGTGCTTCGCCGCCCTTGGTGATGACATAATGGATGCGGGTTTCCTGGGGAACGTGCTCGCGCATCAGGTTGACCATGTGATTCATCGCCTCGACGCCGTCGAGGGCCGAACGGCCTCGATGGGGTGCCGCGGCGGCGTGGGCCGAGAGGCCATGGAAGCGGAACTTGCCCGAGATATTGGCGAGCGAGGCTCCCGGGCTCGCCATGTTGCGGTCGCCGGCGTGCCAGTGCAGTACGATGTCGACGTCCTCGAACAACCCGGCCCGCACCATGTACACTTTGCCGCCGCCACCTTCCTCGGCGGGAGTTCCGTAGACGCGGATCGTGCCGGCCCGGCCCGAGCTTTCCAGCCAGCGCTTGACCGCGATGCCCGCGGCCACTGAACCGGTCCCGAACAGATGGTGACCGCAGGCATGCCCGGCGGGCTTGTCCGGAATCGGATTCCGCTCGGGAGACGCCGCCTGGGTGATGCCGGGCAGCGCATCAAACTCGGCGAGGATCACGACCACGGGCTTGCCGCGGCCCGCAGTTGCGACGAACGCGGTTGGAATTCCCGCTACTCCGGCCTGCATTTCGAACCCGGCCTGCTTGAGGTGTTGTTGCAGGAGGGCTGAGCTCTCGCGCTCTTGATAGCCTACCTCGGCGAGGTCCCAGATCCGGAGCGCGGTGCGAGCGAACTCTCCCTGCTGACTGTCAATCCAGGCCGCGACTTGCTCCTTGCCCGATTGGGCAGCGGCATTGGATATCGCGAGCCCGGCGAACCAGAGTGTGACGAAGTGGCGGCGAGCCATGGGGGAAACTCCGGGAGTCGAATGGGGACTGGCAAACCCCGGAGAATCTAGTACGGGCGAGCAGGGCGAGCAGGAGGAACGGGGCGAACAGGGATCTCAGGTCAGGTTGGTTCCGTCCGTCTCGATCGCCCGGTTCGTCTCGATCGCCTTATTCGCCTCGATCTCGCGCGCTCCCCAGATCGTGTGGGCCAGCGAGACCAGGAAGGTCACGGCGAACACGGCCACCACAAAACCCAGGGCGGCTCGGATCGTCGGCGCGAATTCGCCTTGAGCGATGAATCCGGCGAGGCCGGCCGTCATCAGCACGAGAAGGGCAGGCCCGACTCGCCGTCGGCCGGATCGGGTCGCTTCGGTCATGTCGGAAGTCTCCTTCATACCCGATTCCAGAAAACACAAAAGGCGCAATCGAACATTCGATCGCGCCTTCGTCTCGCGGGCCAGAAGCGCCCCCGCGACAAGGTGGCGGCGTGTCCGCCATTTGATCACACGATAGCGACCGGTCGGGAGACGCGCAAGGGGGTGCGGGTATGCACGGCCAGAAGCGTTTCATAAGGAGGAGGGCCGAGGCGATCGGGGTCGAGCTCCTGGCCGCGGAAGCGCCGGAGCGACTGACGGCGGCCTCGGCGCGGCGGCCGACAGGAACCCGGGCTCATGCCCGAAGGAGCGCGTAAGTGGCCCTGCGCGAGTATCGCCGGAAGCGCCACTTTGGCATAACCCGCGAGCCCAGTGGGGCCAAGCAACCCCGGAGGGGCCCCCGCCGGATCTTCGTCATCCACCATCACTTCGCCAGCCGCGAGCATTACGATCTTCGCCTCGAGCACCGCGGGGTCCTCAAGAGCTGGGCGGTGCCGAAGGAACCTGCCACGGAACCGGGAGAAAAGCGTCTGGCGGTCCAGGTCGAGGATCATCCGCTCGAGTACGCGTCATTCCGAGGGACCATTCCGGAGGGGCAGTACGGCGCGGGGAAGGTGATGATCTGGGATCGGGGCACCTGGGAACCCGAGGGTAATCCGGGGGAGGGGCTCGACCGCGGCAGGCTTTCGTTTCGACTCTCCGGCCGGAAGCTCAAGGGGAATTGGACCCTGGTTCGCATGCGGGGAGACCCCAAGTCAGCGAAGCAGAACTGGCTTCTGATCAAGCGTGCGGATGAACCTTCAACGGGTAGGACTCGTGCGATCGCCCGACCCCGGGACCCACCCCGGCGCCGCGGCACACGAGTGAAGACAGGTCGTGCCCGCGCGCGCTAGTGCCGCGGGGTTCATCGCCCCGCAGCTGGCGACGCTGGTTCCGGAAGTCCCTCCTGGCCCCGAGTGGCTGCACGAGATCAAGTTCGACGGATACCGGTTGGAGGGCGTGTTGCGGGACGGGAGAGCCCGGCTCCTGACCCGTCGCGGCCTCGACTGGACCGGCCGGTTTCCGGCGGTGGCAGAGGCCTGCGCGACGCTTCCGGCGCGGCAGGCTGTGATCGACGGAGAGCTGGTCGCGCTCCTGCCCGACGGGCGTTCCTCGTTTCAGGCCCTTCAACAGGTGATGATGGGGAAGAAGCCCCGGCGCGTCATCTACTACGTGTTCGATTTGCTCCGCCTCGACGGCAAGGACCTCCGCTCCCTTCCGCTGCTCGAGCGCAAGCGACGGCTGGCCAGGCTGCTGCGGAAGCGCCGGGGACCAGGCTCGAGAAGGGTGCGCTATTCGGCGCACTTCACGGGTCGCGGTGAGACGGTGCTCCAGAAGGCCTGCGCCATGGGACTCGAAGGAATCATCGCCAAACGGCGCGACTCGCCCTACCAGAGCCAGCGCACCCGAACCTGGCTCAAGGTCAAGTGCGTCAACCGGCAGGAATTCGTCGTCCTGGGGTTCACCGAACCGAAGGGCAGCCGCACCGGCCTGGGGGCCCTTCTGCTCGGTGTCTATACTCCCCGGGGGAGACTCGAGTACACCGGGAAAGTCGGCACCGGCATGGGCGTGGCGCTGCTCAATCAACTGCGAAGGCGACTGGAGCCGCTGACTCGGGAAGACTCGCCGGTGCCGGGACCGGTCGAGCGCGGGCTCAAAGGCGTGACCTGGGTAGACCCCAAGCTGGTCGTGGAGGTCGCCTTCACCGAATGGACCGAGGATGGCCGGTTGCGACATCCCTCGCTGGTCGGACTGCGCGAGGACAAGCCCGCACGGGAAGTGCGGCGGGAGAAGCCCGCCCGATGACGGCGGTCGCAGGGATCCGGCTCACCAATCCGGAACGCGTAGTGTACCCCGAACAGGGGCTCACCAAGCATGATGTGGCCAGCTACTACGAAGCGATCGGGGAATGGATGCTTCCCCACGTCGAGAGGCGGCCCTTCTCGCTGGTTCGCTGTCCCGCAGGCCGCAAGAAGACCTGTTTCTACCAAAAGCACTGGACCGGCCGGCTCCCCGACGTGGTCAAGATGGTCACGATCAAGGAGGCCAGCGGTAGGAGCCGAGACTACACCTACGTCGAGGACGTCTCCGGCCTGGTGGCTCTGGTCCAGAACGGGGTGCTCGAGTTCCACGTGTGGGGTGCCCGGACTGACCGGATCGAGCAGCCCGATCGGATAGTATTTGATCTCGATCCGTCGCCCGAGGTGAGCTGGATCCGGGTGAAACAGGCGGCCCGTGAGCTACGGGGTCTCCTGCGCGAGGTTGGCCTCGAGAGCTGGGTCAAGACCACCGGTGGAAAGGGGCTTCACCTCGTCATCCCGCTCACCCGTCAGGCAAGCTGGAAGCAAGTCGCCGGTTTCGCTCGGCTGGTGGCGTACCGAATGGAACGCCAGGACCCGGAGCACTATATCGCAAAAGCGAGCAAGGCGGCCCGGCGGGGGAAGATCTTCGTTGACTGGCTTCGCAACACCCGAGGGGCCACCTTCATCGCCCCCTGGTCCACCCGGGCTCGGCCGGGCGCGCCGGTATCTGCGCCGATCTCATGGGAAGAGCTGTCGCGGCTTAGGACGGGGGATCAGTTCCGGGTGGAGAATGCGGTCTCCCTGGCCCAACGGCGGAAGACTGATCCCTGGGACTCGCTCCTCACGGCTCGTCAGCGGCTTCCCCGAGTTTCGAGGAGTCAGGGCGAGGAGTAACTCGAGGTTGTACCGGGGTTCCCGGAAGTCGCGCTGATTTGTCGTCAGTTCGTCTCTACCACCGCAACTTCATCCGGCTTTTGCAATCAGCAGCCCGCAGACCAGACAGGCGGCTGGGTCCGTGGGATTGGGGATCGGGAAAATACAGCCACAGGTGTCGCCGTGGACTCTCATAAGCACACCTCCTCGAAGGATTCGTCCATGGCGACTTCCAGAAGCCCCGGCGATACCGACCATCCAACCAATCGCTTGCTGGTCGGGGGTGGTGAGCCGTCGCCCACCTTCCCCTCGCCGAAGGCTCGCTCCTTCGGGCGGGAGATTATACCGGAAATTTCGAGGTTCCGCGCCTAGGGGGGGTACCGGTCACTTATATTCTCCCGGGGAATCGGGAGTAGGGAACGGGGAATGGGGAATGGGACCTCGCCTTCCCCCATGATCGCGATTCCCCAAGCCCCATTCCCTATACCCCGGCTTTTTTGGACAGGTGTCCGAGTGGCTGAAGGAGCCGGTCTCGAAAACCGGTATACCCGCAAGGGTATCGTGGGTTCGAATCCCACCCTGTCCGTCGTCACATCCGGTCGCGCAGTCCGGCCAGTCCGAACTCCGCGGCACAATGCGCCGAGCAGAAGAAGTTATTGTCTGCTTCGGTGCCGTGGCCGATGATCCGCACGCCGCAGTGGGCGCACGCCGGCGCCAGCACGTGGATGGCGCACTCGAAGCAGTCGAACGTATAACGCTTCCCACCCAGCTGGATCTCGAAGCTCTTGTCGTAGTCGTTACCGCAGCCAGTGCAGACGCCCATAATCGGTCTCCTTTCTGTCCCGAGGGACGACGCCGGCGGTGGTCAGCGCACAGACCAAGAGCGCCTGCGGCCCTTCCGGCGCGCTGCTTGCGTCGCGGTGGCGCTGGACCGGTGCTCCGGCCGCTCCTGCCGGTGGCGTTTCGCGAAAAAAGGCTTGTGGTTGCGGAATTCGGGTTGTGGCTCCGGGTTGCCGGACGCCACGTTCGCGGGGGTCAGATTTGACAGCCGGGCCGGCAAGATGGTACTAGTTGGCCCGGTCGCGAAGGGTTTCCCGAGCCGGAGATCCTTCGCGTTGCGTTTCCGATCCAAAGGAGATTCATGGGCTCGTTGGTGATTGTCGAATCGCCGACCAAGGCACGCACGATCAAGGAGTTCCTGCCCCGCGGCTACAAGGTGGCCGCGTCGATGGGGCACGTGCGCGATCTGCCCGACAAGGCCGCGGACATCCCGCCTCGCTACAAGGGCCAGGAGTGGGCCCGGCTGGGGGTAAACGTCGCGAAAGACTTCGAGCCCCTCTACGTCATCCCGGCGGACAAGAAGAAGGTCGTGAAGGAGCTCAAGGAGGCCCTCAAGAATGCCGACGAGCTGCTCCTCGCCACCGATGAGGACCGCGAGGGCGAGAGCATCTCGTGGCACCTCAGTCAGGTGCTCGCCCCCAAAGTCCCGGTGCGCCGGATGGTGTTCCACGAGATCACCCGCGAGGCCATCCGCGAGGCGCTGGGATCGCCCCGCAAGCTCGATCAGAAGCTGGTGCGCGCCCAGGAAACCCGGCGAATTCTGGATCGCCTCTATGGCTACACCCTCTCCCCGCTGCTTTGGAAGAAGATCGCGTACGGTCTCTCGGCGGGACGGGTGCAATCGGTCGCGGTGCGCTTGCTGGTGCAACGGGAACGAGAGCGGCGCGCGTTTCACGCCGCTACCTACTGGGATCTGCGCGCGCATCTTCGCCACGATGAGCAGGGTTTCGATGCCGACCTGGTCGCGGTCCAGGGCGTCAGGGTAGCGAGCGGAAAGGACTTTGACGAGCGGACCGGCAAGCTGGCCGACCCGAGGAAGGTGGTGCTGCTCGATGAGGCCAGGGCTCAGGACCTTCGCAAGCGGCTCCTCAAGCTGGCGTGGACGGTCGCCTCGAGCGAAGAGAAGCCGGGGATCCGGCGCCCCGCGGCACCGTTCACGACCTCCACGCTGCAGCAGGAGGCCAATCGCAAACTCCGGCTCTCGGCGCGCGAAACGATGTCCGTCGCGCAGAGCCTCTACGAGCATGGCTATATCACCTACATGCGGACCGATTCGGTCAATCTGTCGTCGCAGGCAATTGCCGCTGCACGCGAATCGATCCAGCGGTTATACGGGAAAGAGTTTCTTCCTCCCAAGCCGCGCCACTACACCGCCAAGAACGTCCACGTGCAGGAGGCCCACGAGGCGATTCGCCCGGCCGGTTCGTCTTTCCGGCGTCCCGAGGAAACCAAGCTCAAGGGCCGGGAGCGCGGTCTCTACGACCTGATCTGGAAACGGACCGTCGCGTCCCAGATGACCGACGCGAGAATCACCAGCCTGGTGGTGACCCTGGAGGTGGGAGATGCCACGTTCCGGGCCACCGGAAAGCGGATCGACTTTCCCGGGTTCCTCCGCGCGTACGTGGAGGGCAGCGACGACCCCGAAGCCGCGCTGGAAGATCAGGAGGTCCTGATCCCGCATCTCGAAGTCGGCGATCGCCCCACCTGCACCGGCATCGAGGCGCTGTCTCACCAGACCCAGCCCCCGCCGCGCTTTACCGAAGCGAGCCTGGTGCGCGAGCTCGAGGCCGATGGCGTCGGGCGGCCGAGTACCTATGCCAGCATCATCGGCACGATCATCGAGCGCGGGTATGTGCAGAAGCAGGGTCAGGCACTGGTGCCGACCTTCACGGCCTTCGCGGTCACCGCGCTGCTGGAGCACCATTTCCCGAAGCTCGTGGATCTCAAGTTCACCGCCCGGATGGAGCAGAGTCTCGACGACATCGCGGAAGGCCACGCGGAGTGGCTCCCTTACTTGCGCAAGTTCTACCTCGGTAAGGAGGGGCTCCGCAGCCAAGTGGCGCACCGGGACAAGGGGATTGATCCGGTCGAGGCCCGTGCGGTCGCGATGAACGGCCTGCCTGACACCACGATTCGCATTGGGCGGTTCGGGCCCTACGTCGAAGTCCAGGAGGATGGAGAGGTGCTTCGCGCTTCACTTCCGAAAGATGCCGCCCCTGCCGACCTCACGACCGAGCAGATCGAGGAGATTCTTCGCCAGAAGCAGGAAGGCCCCGACGTGCTGGGCCATCATCCCGAGACCCGCGAGCCGATTCTGCTGCTGAGTGGGCAGTATGGTCCCTACGTCCAGCTCGGTCAGGTCACCGACGACAACCCCAAGCCGAAACGGGCCAGTATTCCCAAGGGCATGAAACCGGAGGAGGTCACCCTTCCGGTCGCGTTGGGGTTGTTATCGCTGCCGCGGTTGCTCGGCGCCCATCCCGACGGGGGAAAGGTGTACGCGGGGCAGGGCCGATTCGGCCCCTACCTCGTCCATCACCGTCCGGCGGCCGCGGGCGGCGGGAAAGAGTATCGCTCCCTCAAAGGCGACGACCATGTCCTCGCGATCAAGCTGGCCCGCGCCCTGGAGCTCCTGGCGCAGCCCAAGCAGGCTCGAGGCCGGCGGCCTGGCCCCGCGCCACTTCGGGAGATCGGTCCTCACCCCGCCGACCAAAAGCCGGTTGCGATCTATACCGGTGTGTATGGGCCCTACCTGAAGCACGGCACGGTGAGCGCGTCGATTCCGAAGGGACGCGACCCTAACACGGTAACCTTGGCGGAGGCAGTCGAGCTGCTCGCGGCTCGTCGAGCCAGGACCCCGGCCCGCCGCCGCGCGCGACCGGCCCGGGCCACGAGGTAGGCATGGGCACGTTGGTCCAGTGGATCAACGACTCCTTCCGGCGGAGAATCGCGGTCGTCCTGTCCGGACTCTCGCTGGGCCTGGGCGCCGGCATCCTCATCATCTCGTATTTCCAGGTCGTCGGGATCATCCGGGGACTCGCGTCGCAGCGACTCCGCCTGATGGGCCAGCAGTTGGCTCCCCTGCTGGCCCGCGGGCCGCAGGAGGTCAAGACGCGGGTTGCCCGGGTCGCGAGAGATTCGGCCCTCGTGCGATTTGTCGCCAGCAAGGGCGAGACGGGCCATTCCATGGTGGCCCGCCTGCTCCGGCAGGAATTTCCGCCGGAGGATCGCATCGCGCTGGCTATCCTGGATGCTGAGGGCGTGCTGCTCTTCGGCCGGCAGGGCGATAAGGTCGGCGGATGGATCGGTCCCCCGCCGTCGGTGACGGATGCCAGTCCCGATTCGGCGACCATCGGCCCGTACTTCAAGCTCAACGACACGACGCTCTATTACGAGACGCGCGCCCCGATCCGCCAGGGAGAGGAAGTGGCTGGGTATCTAGTGCGGCGCCAGCGAAACGCCCTTACCCAGAGTGCCCGTGCCATGGTGGCGGTGCTCCTCGGTGAGGGAACCGACTTCATGGTGGGAAGCCCGGCGACGGAGGTGTGGACGGATCTGGCGCGCATCGTTCCGGCTCCGCCCCGCGCACTCAAGCTCGGCGAGACCACCTGGTACCCGTGGGGAGATCAGAAGGTCCTCGCCCTCGCCGCACCACTCGCCGGAACGCCACTCGTCCAAGTCGTCCGAGTCGCCGAACCGACGATGCTCGCGCCGGCCCGCCAGTACCTGCGTCGCGGGATGTTCATCGCTGGCATGGTCGTCCTGGTCGGCACCGTGAGCGGAATCGCGTTGGGCCGGACGCTGGCGCGACCGATCCAGCACGTGACGTCCATCACCGAGCAAATCGCGACCGCCGAGGATCCTTCCCGGGTCAGCGAGGAAGCTCCGGGGGAAGTCGGCCGCCTGGCGCACGCGTTCAACGCGATGGTCGACCGGGTAGCCTCCTCGACGCGCCGGCTGCGCGACAATGAGGCGAGCTATCGGGCGTTCGTCGCCCACGCCCCCGAAGGAATCTGGCGGGTGGAGTTCGTCCCCGCGGCGCCGGTGGGGTTGGCGCCTTCGGTGCAGGTCGACTCCTGGTACCGGCTCGCGCCCCTGGCGGAGTGCAATGCGGCGCTCGCCCGGATGTGCGGCCTCGAGGTCACCGGCGAAGTTATGATGGTTCCGCTCCAGCAACTCTTTCCCAGAGAAGACCCGGCGGTCCAGCGGGTCCTCCGCGACTTCGTGGCGGGTGGGTATCGCGCCACCGGCGGCGTCGAGCTCAGCTTGGTGCAGGACGAGAGCCACCGGATCTTCGTGAACAGCCTGATCGGGATTGTCGAAGGGGGCGGGTTACGGCGCATCTGGGGCACCCGCCGCGACATCACGATCGAGCGGCTGCTCGACGAACGGCTGGCCCAGACCGATCGGATGGAAGCGATCGGGCGGCTCGCCGGCGGCATCGCTCACGATTTCAATAATCTGCTCACCGCCATCCTGGGTTACGCGGAATCGCTGCAGGAACGCCACGGGGCCGACCCGGCCGCCCAGGAAGACGTGAACGAGATCAGCCGGATCTCCCTGCGCGCGTCGGAGTTAACCCGCCAGCTCCTGGCGTTCAGCCGCGGTCAGGTGCTGCGGCCCATTCTGATCGACCTCAACGCCGTCGTGCGCTCCGCCGAGGGACTCTTGCGCCGGGTAATCGGCGAAGACATCGACCTCCGGCTCCAGCTTGCCGAGGCGCTGGACGCGATCGAAGCCGACCCGGGGCAGATCGAGCGCGTACTCATGAATCTCGTCGTCAACGCCCGCGACGCGATGCCCGACGGCGGCGTGCTGGAGCTGCGCACCGCTCCGGCTGCCATCGACAAAGACCACGCCGGCACTCGGCCGGGACTGTCGCCCGGGTCGTACGTCACGCTCGCGGTCAGCGATTCCGGCGTGGGCATGCCTCCCGGAGTGCGCGAGCGCATCTTCGAGCCGTTTTTCTCCACCAAGCCGAAGGGGAAGGGAACCGGGCTCGGACTCTCCACCGTCTATGGTATCGTGCGGCAGAGTGGGGGCGACATTTCGGTGTACAGCGAGCTCGGACAGGGGACCACCTTCCGCATCTACCTGCCGGTGAAAGGCAAAGTGGCCCCCGGGCCGGAGCATGTGGAGGGTGGTCCGGTCACCGGCCTCCACACCGGCGGGGGCGGGAACGAAACCATTCTGGTCGTGGAAGACGAAGCGCCGGTGCGCGAGGTCACTCGCCGCGCCCTGGCCGGCGTGGGCTACTCGGTGATCGTGGCGCGGGACGGCAAGGAAGCCTTGGAGATCGAGTCCCGGCAGTCGCATCCAATCGATCTCGTGCTCACCGACATGATCTTGCCGGGAATGAGCGGACGGGATCTCGCCGCGGAGCTGCGGCGCCGCCGTCCCGAGATCCGGCTCATCGTGATGTCCGGATACACCGGCGACAACTACCCCGCCTTCGAAGGCCTGCCGGTTGAGGTGGGCTATCTGGAGAAGCCGTTCTCGCTCGTGGACCTGAGGACGAAGGTTCGGGAAGTGCTGGACCGCCCCGCGGCCTAAAGCAGGGTTCCTCGCAGAAGCATCGCGGCGATACTGAAGTAGATCACGACCCCGGCCACGTCCACCAGCGTGGCCACGAACGGAGCCGACGCGCTCGCGGGATCGAATCCCATTCGCTTGAGCGCAAATGGCAGCATCGAGCCCGCGATCGAGCCGAAGGTGACCACGCCGAGCAACGTAGTCCCGATGGTGATGGCGAGCGGTACCCAGTAGGGCCCGAAGTCGTACCAGCCGAACACCTGCCACACCACGACGCGGAGTACTCCGATCAGCCCGAGGATTGCCCCCAACGCCGCTCCGGTGGGGAGCTCGCGCATCGCGACCCGCCACCAGTCCTTGAGCGTCACTTCCTCCAGGGCGATGGCTCGAATCATGAGTGAGGTTGCTTGAGAGCCGGAGTTGCCTCCCGAGCTGATGATCAGGGGGATGAACAGGGCCAGCACGACCGCCGTCGCGAGCTCGTCCTGGAAGCGCGACATGGCCGTGGCCGTGAGCATTTCCCCGAGGAACAGCACGGAGAGCCAGCCGACCCGTTTCTTCACCATCGCCCCAAGGGCGGTCTCCTTGTACGGGAGCTCGATCGCCGCCATGCCGCCGAACTTCTGCACGTCCTCGGTTTCTTCCTGCACGATCGCGTCGATCACGTCGTCGACGGTCACGATGCCGAGGAGCTGGTTCCGGTCATCCACCACCGGAATCGCGAGCAGGTTGTATTTGCTGATGAGCCGCGCCACCTCCTCGCGATCCACGTGCGGTCCGACGCTCAATACCCGGCGGCTGGTACCGACCTGGCCCACCGGCGTTGCCGGATCGGCCATCACGAGCTCCCGGAGGCTCACGACATGGATCAACTCTTTGGTGGCCGGATCGGTCACGTACATCGCATAGACCGTCTCTTTACGGCCTCCGACCTGGCGCACGTGGGCCAGGGTCTGCCCGGCGGTCCAGTCGGCCGGAACGCTGACCAGCTCGGTGGTCATGATGCCGCCGGCAGTTTCCGGCTCATACTGCAGCAGGAGCCGGAGGGATTCCCGGGTTTCGCGGGTTAGGGCGGAAAGCAGCCGGGAGCGGTCAGCCAGGGCCAGCTCGCGAAACAGGTCGGCCTGCTGGTCGGCGGACATCGCATCGATGAGATCGGCGGCGTCGCGATCCGCCAGCTTCGCGATGATGGCGGCCCGGTCGCCCACCAGCTCGGGCTCGTCGAAGATCTGGACTGCGAGATCGAAGGGCAGGGCAGCCATGACCTTGGCCGCCGCGGCCGGCTCGAGCTCGCGCAATGCCTCGGCCACGTCGGCCGGCTGCATGTCCTTGAGCACCGCGGCCAACTCCACGGGATCCCCGCAGAGGAGGTACAACAGCTCGGGGGTCGGTTTGACGTTCTCGTCGAGGCTCGGCGTCATGGCACCTCCCTAGACCGGCGCCCGAAAGTACAACGTCATCTGCCTCAAGGTCAGTCCCCGCGCGTTGCCCGAGCGCTGCTGGCTGCCTAACTTGCCCCTCAAGGACAGATGGCCGAGCGGCTTAAGGCGCACGCCTGGAGAGCGTGTATACCTCAAAAGGGTGTCGAGGGTTCGAATCCCTCTCTGTCCGTGGGGCAGGAGCAGCTATCAGCTATCAGTCTTCAGTCTCAAGTCTTCAGTCATGAGTCAGCGGTAGGCAACTTGAGACTGACGACTGACGACTGATAGCCGATAGCCGATAGCCGATAGCCGATAGCTGATACCTGATAGCGAAGAGGTATCTGATAGCTGATAGCTGGGAGTCACCATGCTGATCCGCCGACGGCCCGACATCCCGAGTTCCGAAATCACCGACGAGAAGCTCTACTGGTCACGGCGGGAGTGGTTGACTGCGGCCGGGTTTGGGCTCGCGGTTCCGCTCGGGGGCGGTCGGGCGGTTGGGCGGTTGGGTGTTTGGGCTTCCGGCCAGAAGGACGGGCTCAAGCCGACGCCGTACGACCTCATTACCAGCTACAACAACTTCTACGAGTTCGGCACCGGCAAAGACGACCCGAAGGCCAATGCGCACACCTTGCGGCCGCGCCCCTGGAGCATCGCGGTGGAGGGCCAGGTCAAACGGCCGGCGGTCTACGACCTCGACGAGTTCTTCAAGGGGATGGCGCCCGAGGAGCGGATCTATCGCCACCGCTGTGTCGAGACCTGGTCGATGGTGGCGCCGTGGCTCGGCTATCCTTTGGGGGACCTCATCAAGCGGCTGGAGCCCACCGGCCGTGCCAAGTACGTGGAGTTCATCACGCTGCTCGATCCGGTGCAAATGCCGGGGCAACGGCGTCGAGTGCTCGACTGGCCCTACCTGGAGGGGTTGCGGATGGACGAGGCCATGCATCCGCTCACCCTCCTCACCGTGGGCGTCTATGGGAAGCCGCTGCCGAATCAGAACGGGGCGCCGGTCCGGCTGATCGTGCCGTGGAAGTACGGCTTCAAGGGCGGCAAATCGATCGTCAAGATCCGGTTCGTGGAGAAGCAGCCACGGAATACCTGGAACATCGCGGCCCCCCACGAGTACGGCTTCTACGCCAACGTCAACCCGGCGGTGGACCATCCGCGCTGGAGCCAGGCGCGGGAACGTCCGCTGGGGCAGTTCTTCATGAAGCCCACCCTGCTGTTCAACGGCTACGTGGACCAGGTCGCGTCGCTCTACGCCGGGATGGACCTCCGGGTCAACTACTGAGGTCCGAGGTGCGAGGGGCGAGGTCCGAGATAGCGGACCAGGCGGACGCGTGACCGAAGCCCAGGCCATCCGTAGAGTGGTGAAGCCCGTCCTGTGGGCCGTGGGCGTAACCCCGCTGGCCTGGCAGGTGTGGGCGTTCTTCACGGGGCACCTCGAGGCCGAGCCGGTGAAGGGGATGCAGCATTTCACCGGCCGCACCGCGCTGGTCATTCTGTTCATCACCCTCTCGGTGACCCCGCTGCGCCGGCTGACCGGCTGGAACCCGATCATCAAGGTACGGCGCCTGATCGGGTTGTTCGCCTTCTTCTACGCGCTGGTCCACTTCGGGATCTTCCTGGTATTCGACCTGGAGCTGTCGTTCGGGGACCTAACCCGCGAGGTGGTCAAGCGGCCCTGGATCACCGTGGGGTTCACCGCCCTGGTCCTGCTGGCCGTCCTCGCGGCGACCTCGCCCCAGGCCATGGTCCGCAAGCTGGGCAAGCGCTGGCGCACCCTGCACCGGCTGATCTATCCGGCTGCCGCGCTCGGAGTGCTGCACTTCCTCTGGGCCCAGAAGAAGGACATCCGGCTCCCCGTGATCTACGCGATCGTGCTGGCCGCGATTCTCGCGCTCCGCCTGGTTCCGGTGGCGTGGAGGCAGCCTCGCTTCCGGCCTTCGCCCAAGCCGAAACCAATAGCCAATAGCCAATAGCCAATAGCCGATAGCCGGTTGCGGGGGGTCGGGGGTCGGGCTACCTTCCCGGCCCGCGATGCCCTCGGCCGTCCGGCTCCTCGATGCCACCGCCATGACAGAGATCCTCTCGCGCATGGCCGGCGAGATCGTCGAGCGCTGCGGATCGGCCGAGGGCATCGTGTTGGTAGGGATCCAGCGGCGCGGCGTGGAGCTGGCCCATCGTCTCGCGCGACGGATCGATGCGGTCCAGCACACCAGCATCCCCCTCGGCAAGCTCGACATCACCCTCTATCGCGACGACCTCTCCGCGGTCGGCCCGCGGCCCCGGGTTGGCCATACCGACTTGCCGGTGGAGATCGAGGGCCGGGTCGTAGTGCTCGTGGATGACGTCCTCTATACTGGCCGTACCGTGCGCGCCGCGCTCGATGAGCTCGCCGACTTCGGCCGCCCCCGCCGCATTCTGCTCGCGGTGCTGATCGACCGTGGCGGCCGCGAGCTCCCCATTCAGGCCGACGTCATCGGGCAGACCGTGGCCACCACGGGGCAAGATCGAGTGGACGTGGCCGTAAGCGAGCTGGATGGACACGACTCGGTCGAGTTGGTCAAGGAGCGTGGAGCGTGAATCTCGGCAAGGACCTCGTTGGTCTCGAGTACTTGAGTGCCGACCAGATCCGCCTCATCCTGGATACCGCCGAGCCGTTCAAAGAGGTGAGCGAGCGGCCCATCAAAAAGGTCCCGGCGCTCCGCGGCAAGACCATCGTGAATCTGTTCTACGAGCCCTCGACCCGCACCCGGATCTCCTTCGAGTTCGCTGAGAAACGCCTGTCGGCGGACACGGTGAACGTGGCGACCGACGTTTCCTCCGTCTCCAAGGGCGAGAACCTGGTCGATACCGCGCGGAATCTCGAGGCGATGCGGATCGACATGGTGGTCATCCGCCATCCCTCGAGCGGCGCCGCGCAGTTCCTGGCGTCCCGGATTCGCTCCAACGTGATCAACGCGGGCGACGGCAAGCATGAGCATCCCACCCAAGGGCTGTTGGATCTCCTCACTCTGCGCGACCGATTCGGTCGGATCGAAGGGCTCAAGGTCGCGATTTGCGGGGACGTGATGCACAGCCGGGTGGCCCGGAGCAACATCTGGGGCCTCCTCAAGCTCGGTGCCGAGGTGGCGGTGTGCGGCCCGGCGACCCTGATCCCGCGCGAGCTGGCCCAGCTCGGGGTGCAGATCCTTCCGCGCATCGAGGACGCGATCGGCTGGGCCGATGCGCTCAACGTGCTGCGGCTCCAGCTCGAGCGCATGGAAGCGGGTTATGTCCCGTCGCTGCGCGAATACAACCGCGTCTTCGGTGTCACGCGGGATCGGCTGGCCCGCGCCCCGAGGGACCTCGTCATCCTGCATCCAGGCCCGATGAATCGCGGGGTCGAGATCGATAGTGACGTGGCGGACGGCCCCCACAGCGTCATCCTTCCCCAGGTCACCAATGGGGTCGCGGTGCGGATGGCGGTGCTCTACCTCCTCGCCGGCGGCGGCCCCGACTGGCGGGCGCCCGCCGGAGACGAGCGGTGAATCCCCTGCTGATCCGCGGGGGACGGGTCATCGACCCTTCGCGCGACTTCGATGCACCCGCCGACCTGCTCATCAAGGGCGGCCGGATCGAAGCAGTCGGCCGCAACCTCCCGCTCGAGCCGGGAACGGAAACGATCGACGCCTCGGGGAAAGTGGTCGCGCCGGGCCTGATCGATCTCCACGTCCATCTGCGCGAACCGGGGTTCGAGCACGCCGAAACGATCGCGAGCGGCGCCGCGGCCGCCGTGGCGGGCGGGTTCACCACCGTGTGCGCGATGCCTAACACGGACCCGGTGACCGACAGTCCGGCCTCGGTCGGCTTCGTGCTGCGCCAGGCGATTCGCGCCGGGCTCGCGCGCGTGTATCCCATCGGGGCGGTCTCCCTCGCTCAGAAAGGCGAGCAGCTGACCGAGTTCGGCGAGCTGGTCCAGGCGGGCGCCGTCGCGGTCAGTGACGACGGCAATCCGGTGCGCACCAGCCATCTCATGCGCACGGCACTCGAATACGCGAAGACCTTCGGTATCCCCGTGGCCGACCACTGCGAGGATCTCTCCCTCTCGCAAGGTGGATCCATGCACGAGGGGATCGTCTCGGTGCGGCTGGGCCTCAAGGGCATCCCCGCGGCGGCGGAGGAGATCATCGTGGCGCGAGACATTCTCCTGGCCGGGCTGACCGGAGGTCACGTTCACCTCTGCCACATTTCTACTCGAGGATCGGTCGGACTCATCCGCCGGGCCAAGGAGCAAGGCATCCCGGTCACTGCCGAGGCGACACCCCATCACTTCACCCTCACGCACGAGCGGTGTGATGGGTATGACACCAACGCCAAAATGAATCCGCCGCTTCGTGAGGCCGCCGACCGCGACGCGATTCGTGAAGGCCTCCGCGATGGAACCATCGACTGCATCGCGACCGACCACGCGCCGCACCACTACGACGCCAAAGAGCGGGAGTTCGACGAGGCCCCGAACGGCATCATTGGGCTCGAGACTGCCCTTGGCCTGGGAATTCGAGAGCTGGTGGAGCCCGGCCACCTGTCCTTGCCCGAGCTGATTGGCCGCATGAGCACGATTCCGGCCCGGGTCTTTCAGCTCGGCGGGGGCACCCTGGCCATCGGTGCGCCCGCGGACGTGGTGGTTTTTGATCCAAGCCGGCGGTGGGTGTTCCGCAAGGAAGCGCTCCGATCCCTGAGCGCTAACTCCCCCTTTCTGGGGGAGACCATGGTGGGACAGGTGGACCTGACGCTGGTGGGCGGGAGGATTGTGTTCGACATCCGGGCCGTCAGGTTAGTGGCACCAATATACTTGACACACCACGGCCCTGATGGTATCTTGGGGTATGCTTAAGTTTCCTCATACTCCCGTCACCCTGGCCGACGCCATTACTTACTTCGCGGACCAGGACAACGCGCTCCGGTTTCTGGCCGAATTGCGCTGGCCAGACGGCGTGAAATGCCCCCATTGCGGGGCCGATGATCCCGGCTTCCTGGCCTCCCGACGCATCTGGAAGTGCCGGGCGAAGGAATGCCGGAAACAGTTCTCCATCAAAGTGGGGACGATCTTCGAGGATTCCCCGCTCGGGCTCGACAAGTGGCTCCCGGCCCTCTGGCTGCTCGCCAACAGCAAGAACGGCATTTCGAGTTACGAGCTGGCCCGCGCCCTCGACGTGACCCAAAAGACTGCGTGGTTCATGCTCGGGCGCATCCGGGCGGCGATGGCGACCCGGACCTTTGCGCGATTCGAGGGCGAGATTGAGATGGACGAGGCATTCTTCGGCGGGCTTTACAAGAACATGCACCAGTCGAAGCGGAAGCGGCTCGGCTCCGGGCAGGGTCAGCGGAACAAGATCGGTGTCTTGGGCGTTCTCCAGCGGCCCAAGACTCGGAGCCATGTGAGCCAATTCCAGGGCTCGGTGATCGGCCCCGACCGGGAGATGAAGCATCTCGGGCTCCGGGTGCGCTCGCTGGTGCAGGAAGGGAGCCGCCTCTATACCGACGAGGACAAACACTACCAACTGCTCCAGCAGCGCTACATCCGAGAGATCATCAATCACGCTCGGGAGTACGTCCGCGGGAAGGTCCACACCAATGGCGTTGAGAACTTCTGGAGCCTGTTGAAGCGCACCATTAAAGGCACCTACGTGAGCGTGGACCCGTTCCATTTCTTCCGCTACCTCGATGAGCAGGTGTTCCGGTTCAATAACCGGCGAGCCAGCGACGGAGACCGCTTCGTGGCGATGGTAGATTCCCTGCTCGGCACTCGGCTGACCTGGAAGGGACTCACCGGCAAGGACATGAGTCCGGCTACGACGTGACGCGGCCCGCAAGCCTCAACTGAGACGGGGGCCACGACGAAAGAGGAAGCCATGAAACCGACTCACAAGGCTCCGGCGGAAACGCCGGGGCCGTCGGCCTTTGAGCGGATGCGAGAACTGACGCGACGGATCATCAATGTCCCGAAGTCTGAGATTCCTCCCAAACCAAAAGCCAAACAAAAGAGGCGACGAGCCTAGGCAAGAGCCTCCCGCAATTCGGCCATAAAGGCGGTCGTATCAGCGTAGAAACTCGGGTAAGCCTGCCTTAGAGCGCGTATTGAGGCCACCGATACCAATACGGCGTGTCTTTGCGGATCGCGGATGATCTGCTTTTCAATCTCGGCATAATCAGTCTCCGCCTTCTGTTGCGCGTCCAATGTGTACTGATGCCAGAACAATTCGCCCTTCGCAATATCAAGCGTTAGCAGGAAGGTGCGGGCCCCTGAAATCTTCTCGGGCCGCGATTCAGTAACGATCATGCTCCAGGCAGAGAATCGCTTCTCAACCTGCAAGGCCCCCGCAATCTGACGTAGCTCTTTCTTAATAGCCGTCACCCGCAGGGGAAGGCCTGGCGGAACTGGTCGCCGCTCTTTGAGGGCGAACACTCCGCCCATCAATAAGAAAAAACGCTTCCACGGCTCTTCCCCCACGCTCGATTTCAACGCCTGAGTAGTGAATAGATCCACCGTCTCAACTGCCGTTGCCCATTCGTGCTGGAGGCGAGATCGAAGCTGCACTTCAACTCTCAAGCCGTGGAACTTGTCGTATTTCGCGTATTGGGTATGATATTTGGAGACTAGGTGGATTCCTCGGTATCCGTCAGCTTTGGGATTCTTGATGTAATCGTATCTTTCAATCAACTCCGATTGGTGCTTCTGGCGACGTTCGGAAGCCCGACGATAGGCTTCATCTAGACGTTCGACCATTTGATTGGTTCGGAGAACGGCTCGGCAACCACCAATATCCTGCATCTGGGCAAGTTTCATCCTGCGAAAACGTCGCAGTTTTGTTAGTATGGCGATCATCCTCTTGAGCCGTTGGGAAATGAGAGCTTCCCTGTCAACCTTCCTCGCACGGTCCATCAATGTGATGCGAGCTGAAAGCAGCGGCCAACT
Source organism: Gemmatimonadales bacterium (assembly GCA_052389555.1). GTDB lineage: Bacteria > Gemmatimonadota > Gemmatimonadetes > Gemmatimonadales > GWC2-71-9 > JABFSM01. Next base: position 47,887 of record JBQTHV010000015.1, read on the forward strand.
ATGGGATGAGCGCCAATTGCTGATGATCTTGAATGCCTCATCTGTCTTGCCTAGGAACTGGTGGAACTCATCTTTGCTATCAAAACCTGGGGGACGACTCTCCAGCTCGTGAGCCAAGTAATCGCCCGCTGCGTCAACCTTGGTACGGGAGAATTGCGGAGTGACCCAAGCCACCTCAGACAGCCTCGGACGAGGGGGAGCGATCAACATAACCCCTCAGCCCTGGTGTGTCTAGTAAGTTGGTGCCAGGTTAGTTGACGGCTTGGATCTGAACAGGTTTCGCGCAGGCCGATAGGCATTAGATTGAATTGACTTAGCCCGCCCAGCCGGCTGCTCCCAGAGGGAAGGCAATGAAGGACTCGAAGTCACACGACTTGTCCGACATCGAGAGTTTGCTGGCCGGCCGCCAGCAGTTGACCGAGTGGCTCGAGCGCCTGGAGGAGGCTGGGTCGCGAGCGCCCGAATCGGTGCGTACCAAGGTACGGGCCGACTACCAGGGACGTCTGGCCCAGGTGGTGAACCAGCTCGGCGCTCATCGGGACGTGATCAACACGACCCTCGAGGGGCTGCGAGCGCAATCTCAAGAAACCAACCAGCTTCGGCGGGAGCAGCTCGAAGTCCGGGCTGAAGCAGAGCTTCGCCACGCAGTCGGCGAATACAGCGACGATCAGTGGCAACTGATTGATCTGGAGACGACCGGGCGAATCAATGGCCTGGAGCACGAGCTGGAGAAGCTCGCCGAGGAAATCCGGCGGCTCGCTGAAGTTTATGCGCTGATCGCGCCGCCGCAGCCGGAGCAGCGCCCCGCTGCCTCCGTCGAGCGCCGGACGCCGAGCGGCGACTTACCGAGCGCGGAGCGCCGAGCGCCGAGTGTCGAGCCGCGAGTCTCCGAACCCGAGTCGCCGCCGGTCCCCACCGGTCCCCGACTGGTGAGCGACGATGGGCTGACTCCGGCTCCGCGTCCCGAGGCGCCACGATTTGTGCCTCGTGGGGCTGTCCCGGCAGCTCGGGAGCCCGCTCAGCCACGCGCCCCGCGAGTTACCCCGATGCCGGCGCCTGCCAGTCAGGGCGCCGACGACGAGCTCGCGTTTCTGCGCTCGGTGAATGTCGAAATCGAAGCGTCCCCTCACCCGGCCGCCACGAATCAGGAGGGGAGCGGGCAGGAAACGGAAGTGCGGAAGGGCCCCACGGCCGCCAAGACCCTGAAGTGCGGCGAGTGCGGTTCGCTCAACCGGCCGACCGAATGGTACTGCGAGCGGTGTGGGGCGGAGCTGGCCGCGGTCTGACTTGAAGGGGAGGTAGTAAGCAGGAGGTAGTAAGCAGGAGGTAGTGAGCAGGGACCTCGACTGCGATGATCTGGACCAGCTAGAGGGTTCTTTGCGTTAGAACGGTTACTCATCCGCCCTGGCCGCGCAGTAGCTTGGCTGCATGGCCACCCTGATTCGAACCTACCAAGATTTAATCGTCTGGCAAAAATCGATGGATCTTGCCCTGATAGTGCTCAGGTTGGCTGCACGCTTGAAGGGTGCGCGCTCTTATGTGCTTGCTGATCAGCTCGAGCGCTCGGCCATCTCCATCCCTTCAAATCTGGCGGAAGGTCATGGACGAAGATCTCGTGCCGAGTTTCGGCGATATGTCGCCGTTGCGAATGCTTCCCTGCGGGAGTTGGAAACCCAGCTGAGCTCCTGAGGCGGTACTGCCCGCGGGTGGCCCAAAGAGTCAGTCGGATTCTCGTGGGCACTGATGAGATAGGACGGATGCTCAATACCCTGCATCACCGCCTGGGGACTTCATAACGCCCTCGAAGTCCCTTCTCACTACCTCCTGCTTACTAACTCCTAGTCGCTAGCCCCCACGCTTCCGCGAGATCCGACTCTTGAGACGCGCCGCCGTGTTAGGGTGGATCAACCGTTTCCGAGCGGCGCGGTCGAGCAGGCTTCCGAGTCCGCGCAGGGCGGCCCCCTGCTCCCGGGCGCCGACCGAGGCGCGAGCCTTCTTCAGGGCGGTGCGCAGCGCGCTCCGCTGACTCTTGTTTCGCGCCGTACGCGCCCGGGTCTGGCGCATCGCCTTTTTCGCAGATTTCGTCCTCGGCACTTGGCAGCCTTTCGGTTGGGAGCTAACAGCTATCAGCTATCAGCTATCAGTCGTCAGTCATCAGTTCTACTGCCAAGCTGATAGCTGATAGCTCATAGCTGATAGCTACTAACGGCGGCTAAGTTTAGTCACCGCAATACGTTGACGCAAGGGAACCGGCCCCCTTAAACTTGAGTCTCTCCCCACTCGGGATCCCGACCTGACCGACTTCATTCTCGCCCTCCCGGTGCTGGTCTTTTCCCTGGTGGCCCATGAATACGCCCACGGGTATGCCGCCCTCCGACAAGGCGACGATACCGCCCTTCAGCAGGGACGCCTCAACCTTAACCCGCTGGTCCACATCGATCCCTGGCTTACCCTCATCATGCCCGCACTCCTGTGGTTCGCGAGCAAGGGAGCCTTCACGTTCGGTGGGGCGCGTCCGGTCCAGGTTCGTCCCGACAAGTATCGCCACTACGTGCGCGGTGACATCATTGTCTCGTCCGCCGGCGTCATCACGAACCTGGTCCTCAGCCTCATCGCCGCGGGGCTGTTTGTCCTCCTCGGCCTGGTCGCTCGCGGTGCACCCAGCCTCGACTCCGCGATCGGGAGCGCTCAGCGGATGCTGACCTGGGCGGTCTGGCTCAATCTGATGCTGGCGTCGTTCAACATTCTTCCGATTCCCCCGCTCGATGGCTCCCACATCTTCAACCACCTGCTTCCCCGGAGCTTGCAGCGCCGGTACCAGAGCTTCCAGCGGCTCGGTTTCCTCCCCTTGCTCGCCCTGATGCTCCTGGTGCCGGGCGCCATCCGCTGGCTGCTGAGCCCGGCCATCCTCGGGATGCGGTTCTTTGTCCGGTGGGCCGCCCCCTACGCGGCGGGGCCTCACTGGAACATCTTTCCGTCATGACCACGCCGGTCCCCGCCGCCTCGACGACCTCGACGACTCCGGCCGACGCCATGGTCCCGGGGCTCGGGCCGATCGTGCTCCCGGCCGGCCCGCCGATCGAAACCGGGCGGGGCGGTGAAGGGTTTGTCGTAGAGCTGGAGACATTCTCCGGCCCGCTGGACCTGCTGCTCCACCTGCTTCGCGAAGAGCAGATCGAGATCGCCGACATTCCCGTCGCCCGGATTGCAGACCAGTTCCTTGCCGCGATTCACGACCTCGGACTCAACCAGGCGGCGGATTACCTCGAGATGGCGAGCCGGCTGGTTCGACTCAAAGCGCAGATGCTTCTCCCCCGCGGCGAGGGTGAAACCTGGGAAGATCCCCGGGCCGAACTGGTTCGCCGGCTGCTCGAGTACCAGCAAATCCGGGAGATTGCCCACTGGATGCAATGCGCGGCCGAACGGCGGGCGCTCCGATTGGCGCGCGGCTATCTCCCGCCACCACCGGAAATTCCGCCGCCGCCCCTCACGATCGACCTGGCGGACCTGCTGGCCGCGGTGGAACGAGTCCTCGCCGGGATTCTGCACCCGGTGCTGCACCGGGTAGTGGCGCGCCCGCTCGACGTGGAAGGGGCGACCCGCGCGGCCCTTGCCTTGCTCGACGCGCGCGAGGAATTCCCATGGAGCGAGGCGTTGCCTCCGCGTCCTACGATCAGTGAGGTGCTCTCACTTCTCTTGGCCTTGCTGGAGCTAGCCCGGCGAGGCGCCTGTCGAATCCTTCAGCCCGCGGTCTTCGGACCGCTCGTGGTGCGCCGTGAATTCTCTCAGCCAGCTCATTGAGGCCGCGCTGTTCGCCGCTTCCCGGCCGGTGACCGCCGAGGAATTGGTCACCCTCGATCCCGACGCCACGCTCGACGACGTGCGCGCCGCCCTGGAGCAACTGCGGGAGCATTACGAGTTCGACGGCCACGGGGTCGAGCTCGGCGAGCTGGCGGGTGGGTATCAGATCCTAACCCGGGCCGCCTACGCCGCGGCGATCGAGCGGGCCCAGCTCAGCGCGCGGCAGCCCCGGCTGACCGCCGCCATGCTGGAGACGCTGGCGGTCATCGCCTATCGCCAGCCGGTCGGCCGGGCCGAGATCGAAGAGATCCGGGGGGTGTCGGCGAGCGGCGTGTTACGGGCCCTCCAGGAACGTGGGTTGATCGAGGTCACCGGCCGGAGCGAAGGCCTGGGGCGGCCGCTGCTCTACGGCACCACGCCGCTGTTCCTCGAGCTGCTCGGCATGCAGGACGTGCAGCAGCTGCCCCGCGCGGAGGAGCTCTCGATCGCGCTGGAGCCGCCCCGGCCGGCGGCGGTGGGACCGGATGACGCCGCCGCCTATGTCCCAGCGGATCAATGAAGATGCGGCTCCAGCGCGCCCTGGCGAGAGCCGGGGTGGCTTCCCGGCGCGCGGCGGAGCGGCTGATTGAGGCCGGGGTGGTTCGCGTCGATGGCCAGGCGGCGACGGTGGGCATGAGCGTCGATCCCGACCGGCAGGCCGTCACGGTCCGGGGGCGGCGGGTTAGGCTCAAGCCGCGCCGGTGGATCGCCTTGCACAAGCCGCTCGGCGTGGTGACCAGTGCCCAGGACGAGGAGGGCCGCCGGACCATCTATGACATCGTGCCGCGGGGCGAAGGGCTCACCTATGTCGGCCGGCTCGACATCATGACGACCGGCCTCCTCTTGCTCACGACCGACGGCGAGGCGGCGCACCGGCTTACCCATCCGCGCTACCGGATCCCGCGGCGATACACGGCGCTCGTGCACGGGCTTCCGACCGAGGAGATTGCGAAAGCGGTCCATCGCCGGGTGGTGATCGATGCACGTCCGGTCGAGCCGCTGGCGGTGCGGGTGCGGCCCGGTGTGGCCGGCCGCAGCATCCTCGACGTCACCCTCGCCGAGGGGCGGAAGAATATCGTGCGACGGTGGGCGGCAGAGCTGGGACTCAAGGTGGACCGGCTCGCCCGGCTCTCGTACGGGCCGGTCCGGCTGGGCGAGCTGCCGCCCGGCCACTGGCGTCCCCTGACCCCGGGCGAAGAGCAGGCCCTCTACCGGGCGATTCGCCTAACCCGCATGCCGGAGCCGGGAACCGCGTGACCCAGCCCCGTCCGTCCCGTCCCGCCCCCGCGCCACAGGCCGCGCCCCCGCCTCCGGCCACGCCTCCCGTCGCGCCGGTTCCGGAGTCGCTCCCGTTCCGGGAGGTCACCGAGCAGGTGGCGCGCCGGGTGGTCGGCCAGAGCGCCATGGTGGAGCGGCTCCTGATCGGGTTACTCACCGGCGGCCACGTTCTGCTCGAAGGGGTTCCCGGGTTAGCGAAGACGCTCGCCGTACGGACGCTGGCCGAGATCCTCCACGCCAGCTTCTCGCGCATCCAGTTCACTCCCGACCTCCTGCCGGCCGACGTGATCGGCACGATGGTGTTCGATCAGAAGACCCAGGAGTTCCACCCCAAGAAGGGACCGCTCTTCGCCAACATCGTGCTGGCGGACGAGATCAATCGCGCTCCGGCCAAGGTGCAGTCGGCCCTGCTCGAAGCGATGCAGGAACGCCAGGTGACCATCGGCGGCATCACCTACCCGCTTCCCGCGCCGTTTCTGGTGCTGGCGACCCAGAACCCGATCGAGCAGGAAGGGACTTATCCGCTGCCCGAAGCCCAGCTCGACCGATTCCTGCTCAAGGTCAAGGTGGACTACCCGGCGCGGCTGGAGGAACGGGAGATCGTGGTGCGGATGAGCGCGGGCGAGCCGATCCCGGTCGAACGGGTGCTCCACCCCCAGGCCGTGCTCGATGCCCGCCGCGCGATCGCCGCAGTGCATCTCGATCCTCGCCTCATGGACTACATCGTGGACCTGGTCCGGGCGACCCGCGAGCCCGGCGCCGTGGGGTTGCCCGAGCTGGCACCGCTCATTGCCTTCGGCGCCTCTCCCCGGGCGTCCATCGCCTTGGCCCAAGCCAGCCGGGCGTATGGGTTCCTCCAGGGCCGCGCGTTCGTGGTTCCGGAAGATCTCCGTTCGCTCGCCCCCGACGTCCTGCGCCACCGGCTGGTGCTCACGTTCGAGGCCGAAGCGGAAGAGCTCACCGCGGACTCGGTGATCTCGCAACTGCTCGGAGCGGTGAAAGTGCCGTGAAGCAGTGACTGTCCCTCCCGAAATCCTCAAACAAGTCAAAGGCATTGCCCTCCGTACCCGCGGCGTGGTGGACTCCCTGTTTTCCGGCGAGTTCCGTTCCGTCTTTCGCGGCCAGGGCATGGAGTTCGCCGAGGTGCGGGCCTACGAAATGGGCGACGACTATCGCGCCATCGACTGGAATGTCTCGGCCCGGCTGGGCGCGCCTTACGTCAAGACCTACACCGAAGAGCGCGAGCTCACCCTGCTGCTCATCGTGGACCAGTCGGCCTCTACTCGAGTGGGGACCCCGATTACCAAAGCGGCGCGGTCGATCGAGGTCGCGGCGGTGCTGGCGCTCGCGGGAGCGCGCGAGCAGGACCGGGTCGGCGCGATTCTCTTCAGCGACCGGATCGAGCACGTGGTTCCCCCGGCCAAAGGACGCCGGCATGCGCTCCGGCTCATTCGCGATCTCCTGGCCTTCGCGAGCCAGCGTCGCGGCACCAACCTGGTGAAGGCGATCCACTACGCTTCCAACGTGCTGACCCATCGCAGCGTCGTCATCATCCTCTCCGACTTTCTCGCGGAGGGCTGGGAGCGGGCCCTGCGCGAGCTCGCGGTGCGACATCAGGTCATCGCGATCACCGTCGATGATCCGCGGGAAGAGGACCCACCCGCGGCGGGATGGGTGGAGATGGCCGACGCCGAATCGGGCCGCCGGGTCCTGGTGAATACCGGAAGCGGGGCGGCCCGGCGGCGGTGGCGGGTCGCGGCGGAAGCGCGCCGCGCCCGGCGCGCCGAGCGGTTGCGGAGCGCCGGAGTCGAGCACATCAAGCTGGACCTCACGACTGATTACGGGCTGGTGCTGCGGCGCGCCTTCGCGAAGCGACTCCGGCGCCGCGCCGCCACCCGGCGCCGCCGATGATCGCGCTGTTCGCGCTGCTGCTCCAGACTGCTCCGGCAGGGCCGTCGGTGGGCGACACGGTTTGGATCGAGCGCGCGCTCGGTCCGATGCCCCGGGTGGTCGTGCGGCCGCAGGCCTGGCCGCTCCAGCCGATCGGCAACCAGCTCGGTCCCGCCGAGGTGAGCTACCACGTATTGGGTGCCGTGGTCCGCTATCCGGTGGTGCTCTGGTATCCGGGCGATCGCGTGTTAACCATGCCAGGTCCCGTCGTGGTGCGGCCCGACGGGACCTCCGACACTCTGCCGCCCTCGACCCATCGGGTGCGGCTGAGCAGCGTGCTGCCCTCAGGCGCCGTCAAGAGCCGGTTGCCCCCGCGTCCCCCCACGACGCCGGTCGCCCTCGGCGCGCGGAGCCCGGTTCCTCTGCTCGTGCTCCTGGTTGCCGTGCTTCTGGGTGCCTCGGGCGCGGCCCTGCTCTGGCGCCGGCGTGGAACGGTCCCGCCCACGCCTGAGATACCCCTCGGGCCGGAGCCTAACCCGGAGATGCTCCGGCGCTGGGTCGCGGCCGGCGAGTATCGCACCGCGCTGGCTGCGTGGGCCTACCGGATTGCCTACCGCCTGAGACAGAGCGACGATCTTGCGGAGATGGCCGAGCTTCAGCGGGTCGGGGATGCGATCGCCTCCCTGGAGTTCGCGCCGGCGCGGCCGGGTCACCTCGCGGCCCTGGCGGCGCGGGTTATGACGCTCGAGGGAGGGGCGCGGTGAGCGTCGCGCGGCCGGTGATGCTGGTCCTGCTGCTGGTCCCGCTGTGGCTCCTCTGGCGGGCCCGGAAGCGATCGGCGGTGACGATCGGTGATAGCGGGCTGGCCGCCGCGGCGGCCCGCCGCGCGTGGCTGCCCTGGATTCCGCCCGGTTTGCGGGCGCTTGGCCTCGCGGCACTCGCCCTGGCCGCCGCGGGGCCCCGGCTCGAAAGCGGGGGCGCGATCCGCCAGGAAGGTATCAATATCGTGATTACGGTCGACATCTCGAGCAGCATGCTGGCCGAGGACTTTGCGCCCTCCAATCGGCTGGAGGTAGCCAAGCGCCAGGCGATCGCGTTTGTGCGAGGACGGCCCAACGACCGGATCGGGCTGGTCTCCTTCGCCGGCGAGGCACTGACTTCCATTCCGGTGACCCTCGATCATGCGGTGCTGGTCGCGGCCATCGGCGGGTTACGTGCGGGGGCGCTCGAGGACGGGACCGCGATCGGGAGCGGGCTCGCCACCGCGGTGAACCGGCTGCGGCGCCTGCCCGGCAGCTCGAAAGTCGCGCTGCTGCTCACCGACGGAGTCAACAACCGCGGGGCGATCGATCCGGCCACCGCGGCGGATCTCGCCGCCACGTTCGGGGTTCGGGTCTACCCGATCGGCATCGGGACCCGCGGGCAGGCCCGGATGCCCACCGGCCGCGGGCTCACCGGGTATCGCTACGAAACCCTGCCGGTCGAGATCGATGAAGACCTGCTGCGGTCGGTCGCGGCCAAGACCGGGGGGGAATACTACCGGGCGACCGATGCGGGTTCGCTGGGGCGGATCTTCCAGCAGATCGACCAGCTCGAGCGGGTCAGGCTGGAGGGCCGGCGGCCGCCCCGGCTGGACGAGCAGCCGGCCCCCTTTCTCATTGCCGGGTTAGGCGCGCTCGCGCTGGCCCTGGCCCTGAGCGGAACCCTGGTGGTCCGCGCCCCATGACCTTCGACTCGCCGCTCCTGCTGCTGCTCGCACCGCTCATGGGCGGCGTGTTAGGAGGGCTTGGCTGGCTCGCCCGGCGGGCCCGGCTCCGGGCCACCGCGATCTGGTCGCCTGCGAGCGCGGCCCCGGTACTCCGAACCGGGCGGGCCGGACCCTGGCTCCTGGGCGCCGCCGGCCTGCTCGGTGGGATTGGACTGGCCGGGCCGCGCTGGGGCCGAAGTGTGACCGAGCGAGAGGGCCGCGCCCTCAATCTCGCGATCGGAGTGGACATCAGCCGCTCGATGCTGGCCGAGGACGTCGCGCCAAACCGGCTCCAGCGCGCGGTGGGCGAAGCGCAGCGGCTCGTGCAGGACGCGCGGGGTGATCGCCTCGCGCTGCTCGGGTTTTCCAGCCGGAGCTACATCCTGACGCCGCTCACGCTCGATGACGGCGCTGTGACCCTGCAGCTCGATGCCCTCGATCCCGAGATCGCGAGCGAAGGCGGCACCGACCTCGAAGCGGTCCTGGTGCAGGGCGGCGAGTTGCTCAACGCGGCCGCCGAGCGAGGCGCTCGGGTCCTGGTGCTCTTCACCGATGGAGAAACCCACGGCTCGATCGACGCCGCGCAGGCTGCCGCCCGGGCGCTCCGCGACGCCGGCATCACCCTGGTCATGGTGGGAGAGGGGGACACCCTGCTGGCGCGGATTCCGATTCGCGACGAGCAAGGCAGACTCACCGGCTACCAGACCGATGAGGTCGACGAGATCGTGCACACCTGGCGGCGCGACGATGTGCTCCGGAGTCTGGCCGATGCGGCGGGCGGAGTCCTGATCTCCGCCACCGATGCCGATCAGGCCGGCGGCATTCGCCGGGTGCTGGAGGGACTGGAGCGCAGCGCGACGCGCGAGGAGCGGCGCGAGGAAATGCCCCCGCGCGGGTGGCTGTTCGGTTTCTTCGCCCTCGCCCTGGTCGCCCTGCAAGCGGCCTGGCGCCGCGGGCCGGCCATTGCGGGGGTGCTCCTCACTCTCGGGTCGCTCGGGACCGGGTCGGCTCAGCGCCCCTCGGCGGGAAGCCGGCTGCTCGAACGGCATGACACGACCCGCGCGGCGGCCGCGTTCGCGGAAGAGGCCGCGCGCGGGCGGGTGAGTCCGGATACCGCATACTTCAATGCCGGCACCGCGGCGCTCGCCCGAGCCCGGTTTGCCGAGGCGCGGCGCTGGCTCGGGCTGGCGGCCCGTTCCCTCGATCCGGAGCTCCGATTCCGGGCGCTTTACAATCTCGGTCTGGTCGCGTTCCACGAAGCGCTGCGCAACCCGGAACGAAAGACCGAGCTGCACCAGGAAGCCGCGGCGCGATTCCGCGAGGCCCTGTTGCTCGAGCCGGAATCCTTCGACGCCAAGTGGAACCTCGAGTTGGTGCAGACGCTTCCCCCGCCGGGCGGGGGCGGCGCTGCAGCGCAGTCGCGCGCACCGCCAGCCACCCGGCCCGCCGGGGCGGTAGCGCTGACCGATGCCGAGCAGATTCTCAATTCGGTCGAACGGTCGGAACGCGAAGTGCTTGCGGAACAAGCCCGCCGCCGCCGCGCGACCCAGGTCACTCCCCGTAAAGACTGGTGAAATCGCTTCTCGTTCTGACCCTTCTGCAACCGGCCCAGGGTGGGCTCGAGTCGGACATTGCCGCGCTCATCGCGCGAGTGCCCCCGCCGGCGCGGCGGGGCGCCCCGTCGGTCGTGAATGTGGTCTCGAGCGATCGGGTCTTCGCGGGCGATCAACTGAACGTCCTCACCGCCGCGTGGTTACCGCGCTCGCTCCGGCTTAGGCTTCGCCAGGCCCCCACCCTGACGCCACCGGCGCTTACCGGCGTATGGTCCATTCCGCGCCGTCCCATTTCGGGTGCCGTCGCGGTCTACGAAGGGGAGACCGAGAGCTATGACCTCTTTGTCGGCGCGCAGACGGTGTATCCCCTCAACCCCGGTCTGCTGACGATTCCACCGGCTCGCCTGAGCTGGGTGCAGCCGCGGGCCGGAGGAGAAGAGCGATCCCAGGCGGTCGAGAGCCCATCGCTGCTGGTGCAGGTGCGCGAGCTGCCGGCTGCCGGTCAACCGTCGCAGCTGCCCGGACCACCTCCCATCGCACGCGACCTGCGCATTGAGTATCGGCTGGGCGCTGGAGCGGGCCGCGCCGGCGCCGTCCTTCCGGTTGAGGTTGCGCTGAGCGGGGCCGGCGGCATTCCGCTGTGGCCCGCTCCCGAATTGAGCTGGCCCTCCGGCGTGCGCGCCTACGATCAGGGAGCGGAAACCGAGTTCCAGCCTCGCGGCTCCCGGCTCTTCGGGACTCGCCGGTTTCGATTCTCTCTGGTGCCCGACTCGGCCGGCGGGCTGTCACTGCCGCCGATCGAGTATCCCCACTTCGATCCGGTGACCGCCGGCTACCGGACCGCGCGCACCCCGGGCATCGTGGTTCCCATTCTGGAAGCAGCACCGGTCACCGATCAGCGATTTCCTCTGCCGTTGCTGGTCCCGAGGTCTCCGACGCTCGCGGAGCGGCTGCTTCGAATGCCGGGTTATGTGCTCTGGATCCTGGCGCTCCTGCCGGTGGGCTTGATCGGCGTGGTCGCGGCGTGGAAACGCCGGCGCCGCCAGCCCAAGCCCGCGGCGCTGCCGAGCCCTGCCGAGGAACTCGAATTGCTGTTCCAGTCGCTCCCTGCGCCGCGCGCCGGTGCGAGGCGGAGCGCGCTGATTGCCGCGCTGCGGGACGCCGGACTCGAGCGCGCCGCCGCCGGCCGGCTGGTCCATCTGCATCTTGCCGTTGAGGCGTCCCGGTACGGTCCACCCGACGTGACTGCCGGTGCGTCTCCCCGGGAGCCGGAGATCGCCGCCGCGCTCGACCAGGTGCCTGGTCGGATCCGCGGTGCCAAGGTTGGCGCGCTTCTGGTCCTGGGCTGGCTCGGGGCCCTGGCCCGGCCCGGTGCGGCGCAAACCGGTCTCGACTTGTACCAGCGCCAGCAGTATGCGGCGGCAGCCGGGGCCCTGCGCGCGGAAGCGGAGCGCGACCCTAACCCGGCGCGCTGGTACAATCTCGCCGCGGCGGAGTATCTGAGCCGGCGCGACGCGCATGCCGCGGCGGCGTTGCTGCGCGCGCGGGCCCAGGCGCCGCGGAATCCCCGCATGGCCGCGTTGTGGAACGAGCTGGCCCGCGCCTATCCCGCCTTGCGCGCCGCCGAGCCATCTTCTCCGCTTCCGCTCTCGGCCGATGAGTGGTTTGCGCTGGCGATCCTCGGTGCCTGGGTCGGGTTCGCCTGGTATCTCTGGCCGGGACCCCGCCTCAAGCTTTGGGTGCTGGCCCTGGTTCTCGCTCTGGGGCTGGCGCTCTTGGGTGCGATCCGGCAGGCCGAAGAGCCGGGCGAGCGCGCGGTGCTGATGGGCGGGGCGAGTCTCCGGGTTTCGCCCCATGGCCTCGCGCCGGCGGTGAGCAGCATTCCGGCCTTCAGCGTCGTGGAGCCGCTCCGAGCCCAAGGCGAGTGGTGGCTGGTACGCTCTTCGGGCGGTGAGGGTTGGATACCCTCGGATATCCTCGCACTGTCTTCAGGCGGTAGTAAGTAGGAGGCTATCTCCGGTTCATCTAGATTCCTCGCAATGCGCATAACAATCCTGCCGGATTCAGTCGCAAACCAGATCGCTGCCGGCGAAGTCGTGGAGCGGCCTGCCTCGGTCGTGAAAGAGCTGATCGAGAACGCGCTCGATGCCGGCGCGCGGCACCTGCGAGTCGAGCTGGAGCAGGGCGGCAAGACCCTCATCGCGGTGAGCGATGACGGGTGCGGCATGGATCCTCAGGACGCGGTCCTGGCCCTCGATCGACACGCCACGAGCAAGATCGCGCGCGCGAGCGACCTGATCGGCGTGCGCACGTTCGGGTTTCGAGGCGAAGCCCTTCCCGCTATCGCGTCGGTCTCGCGCTTCACGATGACGACTTCCGACGGCGGTGAAGCGACCGAGGTCATGGTGACCGGAGGCCGCCTGGAGCGGGTGGAGCGGGCGGTGCGCCAGCGCGGAACCACCGTGATGGTGCGGGGGCTCTTCTTCAACACGCCGGCCCGCCGCAAGTTCCTGCGCTCGGTGCCGTCCGAGAACCGCGCGGCGACCGAAGCGGTGACGGTGCTGGCCCTGGCCCATCCCGAAACGGGATTCGAGCTCATCGTTGACGGGGCCACCCGGCTCGCGGTTCCCCCGGATCAGGATGAGCCCGCACGGCTCGTCGGGGCGTGGGGCGACCACCTGGCCGGCACCCTGGTACCGGTACGCTATGCCGCCGGTGCGGTGCAGGTCGCGGGTTATGTGCAGCGGCCGGGCGACGCCGCACCCACCGGCCGGCGGGTCCAACTCTTCGTCAACGGCCGGCCCTTCCGCGATCCGTTCCTGATCCGTGCGGCCGAAGCGGGTTATCGCTCCGCCATTCACCCGGGGGACCGGCCCAGTCTCCTCCTGCATCTCTCGGTGGATCCGTCCGAGGTGGATGTGAACGTTCACCCTGCCAAACTCGAAGTCCGGTTCCGGGACCGGATCGCGGTCGAGCGCACCGTCGAGGAAGCGGTGCGGGATGCGCTGGGCCAACTCGAAGCGGCGGTGCCGGTGGGTGAGTGGAGACCGGCTCCTCGGGAATCGGGAATCGGGAGTCGGGAATCGGGAACGGAAGGGGCGACCCTCGACTTCCCGACTCCCGACCCCCGACTCCCGACTTCCGATGAGAGCCGCTTCGAGCCTCGGGTGACCCAGCTTTTCTCGAGCTATCTCACCTTCGAGGGCCCCGAGGGCCTCGTCATCGTGGATCAGCACTCCGCCCACGAGCGGGTGCTCTTCGAAGAGGTGATGCGGCACCTCACTAACGGGGGGATCGCCGCGAGCCAGCGGCTCTTGTTTCCCGAAACCGTGGAGCTCACCGACGAAGAGCTCGAGGCGGTCGAGCGGCATCGCGAGGCGCTGGAAGCGGTCGGGTACCAGGTCGCGCCGTTCGGCGGCCGGACCGTCGTGATCCACGCGGTGCCGGCACCGCACCCGCGGTTCGAGGCGGTCGCGTGTTTTCGCGAGCTGGTCGCCGATCTCGCGCGGGGCCGCTTCGGGGGATGGGCCAACCGGCTCGAGCGGTTCGCGGCGACCTACGCGTGCCGGGCCGCGGTAAAGGCCGGGACGCCGCTGTCCGATTCGGAGATGCGGGCGCTGCTCTTGCGTCTCTTCGAAACCAAGTTGCCGCCGCACGACGTGCACGGCCGGAGCACCATCGTCCAACTTCCCCGGGTGGAGCTGGAGCGCCGGTTTGGGCGACAATAAGGTCCCGATCATCGTGGGACCGACCGCCATCGGCAAGACCGCCGTGGCGCTGGCGCTCGCGGCCCACCTGCCCATCGAGGTCATCTCGGCCGACTCGCGCCAGATCTATCGCCGCCTCGACATCGGCACCGCGAAACCCACTCGCCGTGAGCGCCAACGGGTGCCGCACCATGGGATCGATCTGGTCGAGCCGGGCACGCGGTACAGCGCGGGTCACTTCGCGCGCGAAGCAGCGGGATGGATCGCCGAAGCAAGACGCCGGGGCCGGTTGCCGGTCGTGGTTGGGGGTACCGGACTCTATATTCGCGCACTGGCTGAAGGTCTGTTCGAGGAACCCCCGCTCGACCCCGACCGACGCCGGGCGCTGGAACACTGGATCGGAAGCCTGGAGCCGGCCGATCTCGTGCGCTGGGCGGGCCGGCTCGATCCCGGTTTCGCGGGTGGGGGGCGCCAGCGTGCCGTGCGGGCGATCGAGATCGCGCTGCTCACGGGCCGACCCCTCTCGGGATGGCACCGGCGGACTCCGGCCGCGGCGACACTCACGCCGTGGTACCTGCGGCTCGCCGCGCCGCGAGCGGTGCTGGCGCAGCGCATCCGCACCCGCACAGAGGAGATGTTGCGCCGCGGGTTAATCGAGGAAGTCGCTGCGGTGCTGAGCGAAGGGCTTCCGGCTGACGCGCCGGGCCTCACCGGCGTCGGGATTCGCCAGGCGGTCGACTATCTCCACGGCCGGCTCTCCCGCGAGCGGGTGGCCGATGCGATCGTCACCGCGACGCGCCAGTACGCCAAGCGGCAGGAAACCTGGTTTCGGCACCAGCTTCGCGGTGCCAGGCTGACGCTCGACGCGACTCAACCGGTCGAGGATCTCGCCCGGTCTATTGCGGATGCATGGAAGGAGGTAGTAAGCAGGAGGTAGTAAGTAGGGAAGTCGAGGAGCCAGCCCGCCCTCGTGAGCAAGCTGGGCTCGGTTTGTCCCTACTCACTACCTCCTGCTTACTACCTCCTAAAGAGACGATATGAAGATCGGCATAACCTGCTACCCCACCTACGGCGGCTCCGGCGCCCTCGCGACGGAGCTGGGGCTTGATCTCGCCCGGCGGGGGCACGAGGTGCACTTCATCACCTACGCGATGCCGTTCCGGCTCCGGGGCTACGTCGAGCGGGTCTATTTCCACGAGGTGGACACCGTCTCGGGGCGCTACCCTCTCTTCGAGCATTATCCCTATACCCTCGCGCTCGCCTCCAAGCAGCACGAAGTGGCCCTGCGGGAAAAACTCGACGTGCTGCACGTGCATTACGCGATCCCCCACGCCACCACGGCCTGGATCGCGCGGCAGATGCTCGGTGCGCAGCATCCGATCAAAGTCATTACGACGCTACATGGCACCGACATTACCCTGGTGGGGCAGGAAGAGAGCTTTCACGCGATTACCAAGTTCTCGATCGAGCAGTCCGATGCGGTTACCGCGGTCTCCGAGTTCCTCAAGGAGGAGACCCTCCGCGCTTTCGGCTGCCGCGAGTGCCGGATCGCGGTGATTCCCAACTTCGTGAAGCTCGACGAGTACTTCCCGGCGCCCGCCAAGGAAAGGGACGGCCTGTGCCCCGCCGGGTGCAAGCTGCTGATCCATGTCTCCAACTTCCGCGAGGTGAAGCGGGTTAGGGACGTGGTGCGGATCTTCGCGCGGGTGCGCCGGACCATGCCCTCGGTCCTGCTCATGATCGGTGACGGCCCCGAGCGTGCCGACGCCGAGCGGGAGAGCCGCGAGCTCGGCGTGGACGGCGACGTCCGCTTCCTGGGACGGATCGATACCGTGGCGCCGCTGCTCCAGCAGAGCGATCTCTTCCTGCTGCCGAGTCAGAGCGAGTCGTTCGGGCTCGCCGCGCTCGAGGCCATGGCGTGTGGCGTTCCGGTGGTGGCGAGCCGGGCCGGCGGCCTGCCGGAGCTGATTCTCGACGGTGAAACGGGCGTCCTCGAGCCGCCCGGTTCCGTTGAAGCGATGGCGCGCCGTGCCGCCGAGCTGCTCCGCGACACGGCGCGCCACCGCGCGATGAGCGAAGCGGCGGCGGCGCGCGCGTTGGCATTTGCGGCGGACCGCATCGTTCCCCGCTACGAGGCCCTCTATCAACAGGTGGCGGGTTGACCCTGACCGGCTGGGATGGCTTGCTCATCGGGCTGGTCCAGGGTCTTACCGAGTTCCTTCCGATTTCGAGCTCGGGCCACCTGGTGCTCGCGGAACGGCTGGTGGGCTACGAGCCACGCGGGGTGTTCGTCGAGGTGGCGGTTCACGTCGCCACGCTGCTCTCGGTGGTCATCGCCTATCGGGGAAGGATTGCCGAGTTGCTCGGCGATCTGCTTACCAGGAGGCGCGGCGGGTGGCGCTACATCGGGCTCCTGCTCCTCGCCTCCGTTCCGGCCGGGATAGCCGGCATCCTGGGGCGTGACTACTTCGAGCGGACCTTCCATTCGCTGCCCGCGTTAGGCTGGAACTTCCTGATCACGGCCGGCTTGCTCTGGAGTACCCGCTATATCCCTCGGCGCTCGGCGCTCGGCGCTCGTGGCTCGGCGCTTGGCGCTCGAGAGCCGAGGG
This sequence comes from Gemmatimonadales bacterium, assembly GCA_052389555.1. GTDB lineage: Bacteria > Gemmatimonadota > Gemmatimonadetes > Gemmatimonadales > GWC2-71-9 > JABFSM01. The sequence goes on from JBQTHV010000015.1 coordinate 64,511, forward strand.
CCGAGAACCGAGAGCCGAGTACCGACGTGCCGAGTGCCGAGAGCCGAGCGCCGAGCCACGTTCCGACCATCCGCCAAGCGCTCATCATCGGCCTCGCCCAAGCCGTCGCCATTCTGCCCGGGGTATCCCGCTCGGGTGCCACCATCACCGCCGGGTTATGGACCGGACTTGCTCCAGCCCAGGCCGCCGAGTTCTCGTTCCTCATGTCGATCATCGTGATCGCGGGATCGGGCTTGCTCGAAGCCCGCCACCTGGTCCAGGGCACCCAGGACGTGTCGTTCGGACTCGCCGTCGCATTCGTCGCCGCATTGCTCGCCGGGATCGCCGCGATCAAGCTGCTCGTGCTGCTCCTTCGGCGCGGCCGGTTTCACGTCTTCGCGCCGTATGTCGCAGTGCTCGGCGTGCTGTGCTTGCTGTGGTTTGCGTTCTGAAGGGAGTAGGGAATAGGGAGTAGGGAATCGGTATGGACAGCGAAGATCGGGTATTTGGGGATCTGGGTTCGGCTGCCGGGAGTGCGCCCGTCAGCCCTACCCCCTACTCCCTATCCCCTACTCCCTGCGTCACCTGGCACGACTCTCTCCCGTCGACCCAAGACGAATCCCACCGCCTCGCCGCGGCTGGGGCGGTGCACGGAACCGCCGTCGTCGCGCGGGTACAGACGGCGGGGCGGGGAACCCGGGGCCGAACCTGGCACTCGGAGCCCGGCGGGTTATGGCTCAGCGTCATCGGCAGGCCCGAGCTGCATCCCGCCGTCGAGATTCTGGGCGTTCGAGTCGGGCTCGCCCTCCTGGCCTACCTCGAGACGCTGCTTCCCCGTCCCTCGCCGCTCGCGCTCAAGTGGCCCAACGACCTGATGCTGGGAAACGGAAAAGTCGGCGGGATCCTGGCGGAGGCCCGCTGGCAGGGCGACCGGCTCGGATGGGTGGCCGTCGGCATCGGTCTGAACTTGCATAACCCGCTCGTCGCGGAGGGATTCCCGCCGCCCGCGCGGCTCGCGGATGCTGGAGTCGCCGCGACCGCCACCGCCCTTGCCGAACCGATTGCGGCAGCCATGGCGAACGCACTCCGCTCCGGTGAACCTCTCTCCGCCGCCGAGCTGGCGGCCTTCGCCGCGCGAGATTGGCTCACCGGACGCCCGCTTCTCCTTCCCGAGCAGGGTGTTGCGCAGGGGATCAGTCCTGCCGGACGCCTCCTGGTTCGGCGGGCCGACGGATGCCTGGTCGAGACTCTGGGCACCGTCGAGCTCGAGCGCTGAGCGCGGCTTGGCGGCGCTCTCCGCCTCCGCTACTTTTTCCGCGGGAATGCGCCTTCGGAGCTCCATGACGACCTCGACCGTGTCTGCAGAATCCCGCTACGATTACACACCTCTCCCGCTGATACTCCGGTCGGGCATTGCGCTTGGCTTGCTGCAATCCGCCCTGGTCGGTCTGTTCGGATTCCTCCAGCCGAGACTTGAGGGGATTCTGGAGCTGGTGGTCTCTGGCGCGATCCTGCTGGTTGGGATTGCGATTACTATCGTCATGCCGGGGCAGCGCACCCGAGCCCGTACCATCGAGGGGATTGCGGGTGCGGCCAACATCGGGTTCGCGGCGGCGATTGGGTTCCTCATCGTCGATGTCGTGCTGTTCCAGCCCATCGGGCTCTATACCAACCGCTGGCTCGAGATCGGCGGCGGCGTCAACTGGTGGTACCACCCGGTGTGGTGGATGCTCAACGCGTTCCTGGCGTGGATGGGGGCGTGGATCCAGGCCAACCAGATCGAGAAACGCGGACAGGCGAGCCCTGCGATGCTCGTGCTCGGCACCTACGTGCTCGCGATTCTCTCTCTGGGAATCGCGATTCTCATCAAGTTCCCCGGTGCAAAGTGGAGCCTCGGTGCGTTTGCCGTCGCGGTGATCCCCGCGCTGATTCTGTTCGTCGTCATTACCAGCCTCAGCGCGCGCACGCAAAGGTCTTAACCGATGGCGCGCCGGCGACTCGTTCGCCTGCTGGGCTGGTTGCTCACGCCACTGGTCGCGCTGCTCGCTTCATTCCTCGGCGCCTGGCTCGGTGCCGGGATCGGCGCCGAGCTGACCAGCTCCACCGCGGCTGCGTGGATCATGCTGGGTATCGGCGCACTGGCCGGAATCGTTGCGGCCTGGGCCTGGCTTAGATTGGTACGGCGGTCTCCCAAACTCCAGCACGCCCTGGAAGTGGCGCCGGATGGAACGCCGCTTGCGGCGATTGAAGAGGAGACAGAAGGAGCCGGGGGCCAGGGGCCAGGGGCCAGCGGTGCGTGAGCCTGCAATGCGCAACCGTCGAAGTCTCCTGAGCATCATCCTTCCGCTCGCCAGCTTGATTGGTTGCCTAGCCCGGGGCGAACCCGAGCCGGGCCGGGTGCCCGATACGGCCCCGTCCCCCCTCGCGGATTCGCTGGTGTTGAGCGCTCCCGGTGGCGTGACGGTCTGGCTGACGGAGGGTCGCGTGAGCAGCGACAGTGGCGGGAACGCCTGCGTCGAGCGGAGCATCGAGATCCGCCGGGACACCAGCCGGCTCAAGGTACCGCTGCTCTACACCGTGACCCTGCCGGTGCTGCTGGACGATTCGACGCTGCGGGCCGACCTGGCCGAACGATGCCGGCCCGCCCGCGCCTACCGGGTTAACCTGCGGACGGCGATGCCCTCGCCGCTCGATGGAGGACGCTGACGATGAAACGCCGTATCCTGATCGCCCCGTTCGCCCCGTTCGTCCTGTTCGCCTCGGTGTCCGCCCAGAGTCTCTCCGTGGGTGCCGCCCGCTGGCTCAGCTCGCCGCGGCTCTCGGAGTACCGCGTGGGGGTCGACGGCCTGTGGTCCAGCGGAGCGGTCGGCTTCCGTCCTTCCGTCCAGCTGCTCACCCGGGGTGGTGAGAGCCGGGCCGGCTGGGGCGGGGTAGGGAGCGACGTGATCCTTCGGGCGACGTCGGATGCCCGTCCCTATCTCATCGGGGGCGCCGGGCTCGGCCTGGGCCGGCCGGATTCGCTCGGCGGGTTAGGCCCGGCCCTGGGACTCTGGGGCGGGTTAGGGGCGGAGCTCTTGACCCTGGGTTCGCTCGGCATCCAGGCCGAGGCGCTCTACAGCTGGCGGGCCCGGGTGGGGGTGAGCAGCGTTTCGCTCGGGATCCGGGCGGGCACCCGGATCGGCCGCGAGTCGATCAGCCGAGCGCCGAGCGCCGAGTCCCGAGCGCCGAGTGCCGAGCGCCGAGTGCCGAGCGCCGAGCCACGACTCCCCAGCGCCTCTCCGGAAGATGAAGCCATCCTCCGCCGCGCGATCAGCAGTCCGTCCGCCCCGTCCGCCCCGTCCGCCCCGTCCGCCCCCTCCGCCCTGTCCGCCTCGGTGGTCGCGACCGCGGTCGCCGCGATGGGCACGCCGTATCGGTGGGGAGGGAGCGACGAGAACGGATTCGACTGCTCCGGTCTCATCCAGTATGCCTATGCCCAACACGGGGTCGAGCTCCCCCGCCGCAGCATCGGCCAGGCCGGCGCCGGCATCGAGCTGGGGCGCCGTCTCGAGCAGCTCGGCCCGGGCGATATCCTCACCTTCGCCCCCGATCCCGCCCGCGCCGGCGCGATCAGCCACGTGGGGCTCTATCTGGGCGAGGGCCGTTTCATTCACAGCGCGACGGGCGGGGTGCAGGTCAGCGTGTTGAGTCCGGCCGATTCGGTCGGGCGCTGGTGGTGGGATCGCTGGGTCGGTGCCCGCCGCGTCTCGGGTCAGTGAGCGGGTTAGGTTAGACCAATATCGCCCCCAGATTACACAGATTACCCAGATTGAAAAAGCAGCCCACAGATTACCCGGATGAAACGGATTGATTCTGGAAACGGTTTTGAATCCGTTCCATCCGCTTAATCCTGGGCGTTGTTGAATCCGGGTAATCTGTGGGCGAAAAGTCCTCAGTGATGCTTGTGCCCTCCGCCGCCCATTCCGTTCAGGAACGTGAGATCATTCTGGAGGGTCGGGTCGTTGAGATCCAGGACCGGCCACCTGGAAGGATCATCGGGCACGAACAGGCCGGACATGTGTGCCATCGCCCCTTTGGGGATCAGGGCGCCAGTCGGATTGTCATAGACGCCAACCACCCGGTACCGGTGGCCTTCCTTCAGGCGGAGGCCCTCACCCGCCACGGCGAACAACTTGCGTTTCACCCCGTGAACTTTGCCGTCGCTCGATCGCACCCCGGTCACCTGGGCGAGCACCTTCCCCGTCTCGGCGTCTTCCAGCCGCACCGCAACCCCGTAGTCGTGCAGGTGGCCACCTACCCCCAGGATCCGGCCGCTCACCGGCGGAGTGAAGGTCCAGCTTTTCTCGCTCTTGCCGGGCGGGACATCGAAGTCGTTTCCCTTGCCGACGGTCAGGTTCACATCCATGTAGATCGGCAGTGCCTCGACCGGTGGGGGCGTCAGGTTCTTCGGGCTATAGAGCATGCGCATCCGGAACTGGACGCCCTCGAGGTCCTTTCCGGTATCGTTCGCCCAGGCGAGGTAGAAGCCGAGCTGGTTACCGGCGGACAGTGGCACCCCGACGCTCTTGGGGACCTTGGTGTCGGGCGTTTCTTGCCCGATGCCGCCCAGCCGCTCGAAGGAGGGGTACAAGAGCTGCCGGCGGCCGAAGTTGACCACGATCATGTGGTGAACCAAGCGGCGGTCGATCGGGTTATCCACCGAATCCAGCAGCTCGACCTCGAGACCCCGGGCCCACCCGTCCACCGGCCACTCGAACCGATAGACCGGCGTGTTATGGTCGTTCATCATGGTCATGTCTTCGTGCTTCATCCCGGGCGGAAGGGTCGGGATGGAGAACGGCCCGGCTGTCACGATCACGTGGTGGCGGGACCGGTCGAGCTCGACCGTCGAGCGGACCTCCTCATGGCTCGCCGATTGGGCGGCGAGCGAGGCTGGGAGGGAAGCGGCCAGGATAGCAAAGCGAGTGAGCGCACGCATGGCACCAAGTCGGTGGATTCGATTGGCGGGAAAAATAACCCGGTCCGCAGCACCCGGCGGTGAGATCTATTTGACGCGCTGGTAGGAATCTATGTCCTTGACATAGCTATCTAGATAGCTATTATATAGCTATGATCTCTGCCAAGATCGCAGAACTCAAGAACCGCCTCAGCTACTACCTGCGGTTTGTCCGAAAGGGGCACTCGGTCCTGGTGTACGACCGGGATCGCCCGATCGCCCGGATCGAGCCCATTCGGGATACTGCCTCGGTCGCGGGGGAGGACTGGACCGACGAGCTGGTGCGCGCCGGTGTGTTGCGTCCGCCGATCAAGCGCCTGCCTGCCAATTGGCTGGCGCAGCGACCGAAGATCAAAGCGGACGTGGTGGCGGCCCTGCTTGAGGAACGGAGGTCGGGCCGGTGAGGTTCTGGGACAGCTCAGCGCTGGTTCCACTAGTGGTACCACAACGGGCCTCCGAGCGAGTCGACCGGTGGTTTCGAGAATCCCCCCTGGCTATGTGGACCCTTACCACGGTCGAAGTCAGCTCGGCCCTTTGGCGGCTCGTGCGCGAGGGCACCATTAGGGAGCCGGACGCTCTCCGGGCCGAGGCCCGGGTCGAGGAGCTAGCCGATGGTAGCCATCTGGTCGCGGAGGTGGAGGCGGTCAAATCGGCCGCGCGCCGCCTCCTTCGGGTTCACGCCCTCCGCGGGGCTGATGCGCTTCAGCTCGGCGCCGCCTTGGTTTGGGCAGCGGGCTACCCACACGGAAAGACCCTCCACACCTTCGATGATCGCCTGGCGCTCGCTGCACGCCGGGAAGGCTTCGAGGTGCCGTAGATTACTCGCTCGTGATGGTCGACTCCGGATAGCCGAGCATCCCGCTGAGCGTCAGTTTTTCCTCCAGCTTCCCGCTTCGCCACACCACCGCTTCTCCCCCTCCGGCCAGCCGCCAGTTGTAGCGGGCTTCGATCGGGGCGTCCCGCAGGATAGGGGAGATCGAGATCGGCACCGCCAGCGTTCTCCCGTCCGACAGCACGCAAACCAACTGATC